>CAUZOD010000009.1:0-27513 GCA_963581115.1 Phycisphaerae bacterium
CTGTATGGCCGCCTCGGCTACATCGAAACCGAGGTCGTCATCCAAGTGGAACGTCGCTTTGAGTCCGAACTCCCACTGATCGACCTGCTCGTACAGATTGATGAAGGGTCCTCATATCTAGTGGGTAATGTCTTCGTACGCGGCAATAATGTCACACGCAGCAAGGTGATCCTGAGACAGGTGCGGGGTCTGAATCCGGGACGCCGATTCGATCGTACTGGCCTGGATACAACACGTCATCGCCTCAGCCAGAGTCCCCTGTTTAAGGAAGCCACGGTCACCATCTTGGGCACCCCAGAAACTCAAACTCGTGATGTGTTAATCGAAGTCAAAGAGGGGCAAACTGGCCAGTTGGGCTTTGGAGCCGGGATCAGCTCCGACGCGGGATTGGTTGGATCGATCAATCTGCTCCAACGCAACTTCGATATTAGCAACTTCCCCGAAAGCTTTGATGAATTTCTCACCGGCCAGGCATTTCGCGGTGCGGGCCAGTTCTTCTCGCTAACGCTGCAGCCTGGCAATAGAACCAGCCGCTACTCGGTAGCTTTCCGAGAACCGTATCTGTTCGAAAGTGACCGCTTCCTGGACTTCAAATCCTTTTACTTCGACCGCCATCCTGATGACTACAAGGAGCGCCGTCTCGGGAGCATTGTCGGCATTGGGAAACGGTTCAATGACGTATGGTCCAGCTCGATCCGGGGCCGCATCGAACAAGTACAGATTTCGAGTATCGATGCGCGTGCGCCAATCGATGTTTTCGCAATCCGCGGCGACAACCTTATCCTGAGTCTGGGGATCAGCGTCATCCGTGACAGCACAGACAATCGGATCGCTCCTTCACGCGGTAGCCGCTTTGAAACAACGCTCGAACAAATCTTTGGAGACGCCGACTTCAACCGTGTCCGAACACAATTCGTCGTTTTCTGGACCGTTGATGAAGACTTCATGGATCGCAAATCGATCGTGAGTTGGCGTACCGATATCGGTTACATATTTCAAAGCAACGAAGCGCCGGTTTTTGAACGGTTGTATGCCGGCGGCCATCGCACCTTCCGCGGTTTCAATTTTCGTGGTGTCGGCCCCCGCGGGATCCGAGCCGACACGGGAACACTCGGCGACGATCCAGTAGGCGACGACTGGATGTTTCTGACTGGTCTGCAATATGAATTTCCTCTTGCAGACCAGTTCCTGCGTGGCGCGGTGTTCACCGATCAGGGCACTGTGCAGGATGACTTCGGCATGGACGTGTGGCGTATCTCAGTTGGTGCAGGGATTCGCCTGAAGATCCCGTTCATCCTTCAAGCTCCATTGGCCATTGATGTCGCCTACCCGGTGCTCAAGGAGTCTGGTGACGAGGAACAAATTGTCAGCTTTGACCTAGCGATTCCGTTGCGGTAACGGACCTCCTCGGTGCCTCAAAATATGCCGTGGCAACCCGCAGTTTTAAAATCAGGTGCCAGTCCCGATTGTGAGTAAGACCCCAGCGGAAGGTCGCCGCTGACCGCCCCATTCGATGGCTATATCCCGTCACACCGCTGCAGTTAGGTATGTATTGCCACTGTCATATGGTAAAATCCTCAAAATCGTGCCTGCGGCTTGTGGTCTGGTAACCGGGTCTGATCAAGAGCCAAAGGCAGACTGGAACAGGACCGGGGCACCCGCAATGTAAGACCGCCGGCGCCAACCGATCGACCCGTACCAGGAATCTGAACTCCGTAGAGCGGTTTGGAGCAAGACCCGACACGCTTGCAGTATATAATGTAGCACCCCTGCAACCACCCCCTACCTGTGGAGAGTCACATGAACACAACAAGTAAACTCATCATCATCTTGGCTGCTGGTGCCGTCGCTTTGATCGGGTTCGTTGGTGCCCGGGCCGCAGGGGTGCTGCAAGCACCGCCCACGTCCGTGGCGGCCGTTAATATGTCCCGATTGTTCGATCAACTGACTGAGAAAGAGGACTTCGATGCAGAACTGAACACGGAGCGGGATCAACTGCGAGGCGAAGCTGCAAATAAGCAGCGAGAGGCCCAAGAGTTGCAGGCTGATCTGGATCTGCTGGCACCGGGCACACCCGCCTACCAGCAAAAAGAAGACGAACAGAGCAAAAAGGCGATTGAAAACACCGTCTGGGGCCAGTTTGAACAGGCAAAACTAAACAAGATGGCAGGCCTGCGCATCGAAAATCTCTATCGCAAGGCGCTTGATGCAGTCGCTCTAATTGCGGAGGAATTAGGTTACGATGTCGTCCTCGCCAAGGAAGCGCCACCAAAGTTTCAGTACGAAAATCTGCAGCAATTGCTCGCAAAGATCAGCCTGCGCAAGTCCTTGTACGCATCTGAAACCATTGATATCACCGACCAAGTAATCCAGCGGATGAACAACGAATATAAAAATATACGCTAACCGGGCAACGACATGCCCCATACCACCAGCCAAATCGCCAAACATCTCGGCGGACAGCTAAAAGGGCGTGCTGATCTAACGATCGAATCGCTGGAGGAGATTTCCTGCGCTGAATCAGGGCAAATGACGTTCATCGGCAGTGCGGCGTATGCATCCCGCTGGCAAACGTCACGGGCGTCCGCAGCGGTGATCAGCAATGGACTGAATGCTGATCCTGGCCATGACCGGGCCCTGATCGTGGTCCAAGACGCCGATCTGGCCATGGCTGAGTTGCTGGTCCTGTTTGCCCCGATATCTCCGCCACCAGATGGCGGCATCCATGAATCGGCCATCGTGGCTGCCAGCGCTACGATTGGAGAATCGGTGCATGTGGGACCACATTGTGTCATCGGTCCCGAAGTGCAAATCGGTGATGGATCAGTATTGCACGCTTCAGTCACCATCATGCACAATAGCCACATCGGATGCCATTGCGTGCTCTGGCCGGGGGTGGTGATCCGCGAACGATGCCGCTTGGGTAACCGTTGCGTGATCCACTCCAATGTCACGATCGGTTCCGATGGATTCGGTTACCGGCCCAACTCCGACGGACAAGGGCTGACCAAGATCCCCCATATCGGTACTGTTGAGTTAGGAGACGATGTGGAGATTGGTGCCAACTCTGCAATCGATCGCGGAAAATTTTCCGCAACTCAGCTGGGAACTGGCTGCAAGATCGACAACCTAGTTCAGATCGCACATAACTGTCGCATAGGACAGGCGGTTGTGATTGCTGGCTCCACCGGTATCGCTGGATCGGTCACGATTGGCGACGGCGCGATCTTGGGTGGCATGGTTGGGGTCAAGGATCATGTCACCATCGGGGCTGGGGCACAACTGGCCGGCGGGGCGCACGTCCTGACCGATGTACCCCCCGGAAAGATCTGGGCTGGACGGCCGGCCCAGCCCTGCCGCCAAGCGAGCCGAGAGTATGCCAGCATTCGCCGACTGCCCAAAATCATGAAGCAAATTAAGCGTCTACAGCAGCAGCTGACCTGACCACAGCATCCCCGCTCAACGCAGAAATGACCCGCCGCCATGGAGGCGCAACACACCATAGGCCAATACGTGACCCTGGAAGGACGTGGATTATTCCACGGTCAGCATGCGTCAATCACCTTCCGCCCCGCACCGGCAAGCCACGGGATCGTGTTCGTGCGCACGGATCTGAACAATGCCCGGGTCCCGGCTTTGATCAAGCACGTGGTACGCAGGACCAGGCGTACCACGCTAAAAGTTGCTGATGTGTGTGTTGATACTTGCGAGCACTGCCTATCCGCGATCTCCGGCTTGGGAATTGACAATCTGAGCATCGAGCTCAACGGCCCCGAGGTGCCGGCACTAGACGGTTCAGCCAAGCCCTTCTTCGAATCACTTGCCCAAGCCCAACTGATTGAGCAGGACAGCCCCCGACGACGGCTAGTGATCAAGGAGCCGGTGGTGGTGCGACTGGGCGACGCGATGGTTGCCGCTGTTCCCTGTGAAGAACGAGAAACCCAACTGCTCTATGAATTGGACTATTCCGATACCCATGCCATCGGACGACAACTGCACATGTTTGACTTCTCAAACGGTGATTACGAGCATGAGATCGCTCCCTCGCGAACGTTCGTGCTGGAATCTGAGGCGCAGGAGCTGCGCAAAGCGGGTATCGGCACCCACTTGGGACCGGAGGATGTGCTAGTAATTGGCAATGATGGCCCGCTAGGTTCAGAGGGATTGAGGTTTGATGATGAGCCCGTCCGCCACAAGATGCTCGATCTAATCGGTGATCTTTACCTGCTCGGAGCCCCGATTCAAGGAAGGATCGTGGCGTACAAGTCCGGCCATGCATTGAATCACCTGCTAGTCCGCAAGCTGACCCAACAACACGAGGCCCAGACCCGCGCGACGCTGGTTCGTCACGCCAATGCTGCTGATATCCGGGTGATCAATCGCCTGCTGCCCCACCGCTACCCAATGCTCATGGTCGACCGTATTCTTGAGATCGATGGCGACCAACGTGCGGTCGGAGTTAAGAACGTCACGATAAACGAACCATTTTTCCAGGGCCATTATCCCGGCACCCCGATGATGCCGGGTGTTCTAATCGTAGAAGCCATGGCCCAATTGTCGGGTGTCCTGATCTGTCAAAAGATCGATAATACGGGCAAGATTGCCATCCTGTTGTCGCTGGACCGTGTCAAGCTTCGCAAGCCAGTGACGCCCGGCGATCAACTCGTGCTGGAAGCCGAAGCAGTCCGAATCCGTAATCGGATCGCACATATGCGATGCCGGGCGTACGTGGCCGAGGAACTCGCAGCCGAGGCCGAGGTAAAATTCATGCTCGTAGACGATAACCAAGAATAAGGGTCAGCCTCGATGATCGGGCGTTGCCGGACTCCTCCGGTGAATCTTTCGCTTCCTCACGGGACCACAAGCACAATCCATGCCAAACATCCACCCGTTATCGGTCGTAGAAAATGGCGCTGAACTGGGCGAAAATGTCTCAATTGGCCCCTTTTGCCACGTGGGCCCCGATGTCGTAATCGGTCCGGGGTCTGAATTGATCAGCCACGTGACCATCACTGGACGCACCACGTTGGGCAACGGCAATATCGTCTGGCCCCAGGCGGTACTGGGCGGCGACCCGCAAGACCTCAAGTTCCAAGGGGAAGACAGCCGGTTGGTCATCGGAGACCACAACCACATACGAGAGTCTGTCACGATCCATAAGGGCACAAACAATGATGAAGGCGTCACCAGGATCGGCGATAAGAATCTGCTCATGGCAACCGCCCACATCGGGCACGACTGCAAGATCGACAGCAACTGCATCCTCGCCAATAGTGTGGCTCTGGCCGGCCACGTACACATAGAAGACTATGCCTCGGTGGCGGGTCTGGTGGGTGTGCATCACTTCGTCACAATCGGAAAATATGCATACGTTGGCGGGGCGTCACGGCTAACCAGCGATGTGCCGCCGTTCATGCTCGTTGAGGGTAGCCCCGCTCGGGTGCGGCGAACCAATACGGTGCTGCTGAAGCGGTTAAATTTTCCTGACGAACAGGTCGAACAGCTCAAAGTTGCCTACAAGATGCTCTATCGCGGCTCGCGCAATGGCCAATTCGTCGGGCACACCGCAGAAATACTGGGAGAACTTGAGCAGCGATTCCCCGACGATGAGTTGATTGGTGATCTAATCACCAGTCTTCGCCATTCACTGGCCGGAGTGCATGGCCGCTACCGCGAGACGTTGCGCCAAGACAAAGTGTTCAGCAATCCTGCCAAATGATGTCCGTGCAGTCCGACAGATCGTTAATCGCCTGGTGCGGTCACGGATGGTTGGCTTACCTGTTCCCTTCCCCACCTCGAAGAAAGTTGCGAGTATGCGGGCCCAGACCCTGATCACCGGAGCCGCAGGCTTCATCGGATCGCATCTAACCGAGCACCTGCTCCACCAAGGGCATTCGGTCGTGGCCTTGGATAACTTCTGCAACTTCTACCCTCCCGCGTGGAAACGGGATAACCTCGCCCTGGCGTCCCAGAACAAGCGTTTCGCCCTGGCTGAGATTGATATCCGCAACCGGCAATCGGTGATGAACGCGGTAGCCACTTACCAGCCGCAAATCATTGTGCATCTGGCCGCCCTCGCCGGAGTGCGACCCAGCATCGAGCGGCCCAGTGAATACACCGAGGTCAACGTCAACGGAACAGTTCACTTGCTGGACGCAGCCGTAACCCATGGCTGCGAAAGGTTTGTTTTCGCCTCATCGTCCAGCGTCTATGGAAATAATTCGAAGGTGCCTTTCGCCGAAAATGACCCGGTCGACCATCCCATCAGTCCCTACGCGGCCACGAAGAAATCTGGCGAACTGATCTGTCATACCTACAGCCACCTGCACCGTCTGCCCATCGCCTGCCTGCGATTCTTCACCGTCTACGGCCCCCGCCAGCGTCCCGACCTGGCCATCAGCAAATTCCTCAACCTCATCCGCCATAACGAACCTATTCCGGTGTTTGGGGACGGATCGACCAGTCGCGACTATACCTTCATTGACGATATTGTGGCGGGAATTTGTAGCAGCATCGACCGTTGCCAAGCGGGGCATGGCTGCCGCATCTACAACCTAGGGGGCAAAGAACCAGTCACACTGAAGCGACTAATCAAGATCATCGAGCGAGTCACTGGCTGCACCGCAAAACAAGAGTCACAACCAATGCAACCGGGGGATGTGGTACAGACCTGGGCCGACCTGACCCGCAGCGAAGCTGAACTCGATTACTATCCGGGAACGGACATTGAGTCCGGCATCACCCGGCAGTGGCAATGGTGCCTTCAGCAGGACAGCCGGTAATCTGCACAAGTCAATTCAGCGGTGCACAGAACCAGGTGTGATGGGGACCGACGCGCACCTCCCGAAGCAGATACAGTTTCAAGAATTGCCCCAAACGAGTAATCAACGCCGTACCAAGATCCGCGCGGTCGGTAAACAAATGCAAGACAGGTTCACTCTGAACGTCAAAACGCAACTGGCGTTGGGTCAGTTGCAACAACTCGATGTGTTCATTCGCCCAGTTGCGAAGCTGAATCAGATCCAAAACCGCGACCTGCAGGTCTGCCTCACCAATGTCATCGCCGGTTGAATGGCGACGCAACAGGTGGAGGCACCCACTCTGATCAACCAGCAACTGGGCCTGGGTTTGCAGAGGGCATCGTGCCTCCAGCATGACCCCTCCCGGCGCTATCCCATCTCCGGCGGTCAGGAACGAGGCTAGATCCGGCTCGACGGTGTCAGCCCGACCGCCCAATGACTCGGGCACAGCATTCAGCTTAAGATCCGCCGCCTTGGCTGAGTTCATCCGTGGCTTGGAGGCAGAGTGGGGTATCGAGCCAGAAATGGGCTCGTCTACAGCATCTGGCCGCTCATCGAGGCGGGCAAAGAAATCCACAAGGCATGGCCACAACTTATCGACCTCGTCCCAAGTACCCACCTGACATAAGTTGACCGGAACCATCTGCTGCTGCCAGCCAATCAACTCCACCGGCGTCTGCAGAAAACTGGTAGCAGCCACCTGGATCTTGTTTGCCGCGGTGCGGGCCGCCTGCTGGTTGCTACCCATCACCATCAACCCCACGTGCTTACCGGATGTTGATGGGTCAGATCCCGTCAACTGCTTGAGCAGGCGCTGGGCCCCGACGATGGCCGTGTCATCAGCGCCACAGAGCAAGGTCCAGTCATCGAAGCACAATGCCCGTGTCAGATCATTCGGCTCTGTAAATGGATCCAGATGTATCAGGATCGTGCGCACCCGCTGAGGATCGTTGCGCAAAAGCCTGTCGAGTTGCTGAACCAGATCAATGCGATCAGCGGTATACGACGGCATCTGGGAGTTGAATCGAGCCACCGGATCACCTACGGCACCGCGATCGACCGGTTCGACCAGTTCTACCTCGATTCGCTGCTCATCTACATGCAGAATTACAACCGGCCCGTGCTGCTGTGCGAGCAACTGGCCATACTGTGTTAACCAAGGGCCGGCCAGACCGGGAAGATTACCCAGTAGCACTGCCTCTACGGAAGCAGCCGGCGGCTCCAGATCGACCGCTTCATCCTCATCCGCCTGATCAGAAGCTTCCAAAGCCGCAGCACGTTCCGTCTTGGGACGATGCAGCCGAAGCTGTGGCTCATCAGCCTGCCCCTGCGCCGGCTTGGGCACCAACTTGATCGGAGCTGGACCGCTCAGCGGGTCATCCGGCGGTGCGCTACTCTGGATGTTGGTCAGGAATAGGTCCGCCAACGCATCTAACGTTTCTTGCGTACGTGGGTCATCCATGACATCAACGAGGCAGCGCGCATCCCAGATCGCGCGCCCAAGAACTCATCCGGTATGTAGCGGTTGTGGCCCTGTGGTCGGGGTCCGTGTCACGATAGTTGATTCGCAAGAACGCCACTCGACCACACTGTTCAATTCACCGAAAGGATTGGTCTCCACCGCATCGTTGTACGGATCCTGTTTCCACTGACCATCAACTACCAGGCGATATCGATATCGACCTGGCGGGACGGAAACAACCGCTCGCCATACATCAACGTTCTCATCGCGAAGCATGGGGGTTCGTGACGGATTCCAATCATTAAAATCAGCGGCGATGGCTACGTTCTGAGTTGCGTTGGTCGGCTGAATGAAAAGTAATCCGCTGGCTGTGAGACGCACACCGTAGACCCGCTCTAATCTGCTTCCCCGTATTGCAGGATCATCGGCCCTAAGTTCAGGGGGCACCTCACTTCCAGCAAGACCTTCCGCCGTGTAATCGGCGTCAGTTGACAGACGCTCCGAGAGCGCTGTGGTTCGCGCCGATAATGCCCTGGCCCGCTCCACCAACTCAGCCGCACGGCTCAATGCCGGGTTGTGGACCCTCTGCTGCTGCTGTGTCTGCGGGTCTACATCAGCGATGTCCTTGCCATTTTCCGGTTCGGCGACCGGAGGATGGGCCAGCAACCATGTCGCCAACTGTTCAAAATCCTGCATCCCGCGACTTCCGGCATCGTACTCCGTAATCGGTTGCCCAAAACTAGCAGCTTCCTTGAGTTTGCTGTTGAAATTGATCACTACCGGCATCAACTGATCGCCGAAGTGACGGCTCAACTCCGAGAGAATCTCTCGGGCCAACTTGGTGCGAACATCGTACATCGTGGCCAGAACTTTGAATCTTGCATGATGGCCGGCCCGCCTCGCAAGCATTTGAATGGTCTGGGCCTGCTTGATCGATCCCTGCATAGCAAAGTACCCGGTTTCCACCGGAATCAGGACGTCATCAGAGGCGCGCAGAGCATTGAACGTCAAAAGTCCGATCGACGGTGGACAATCCACAATGCAGAAATCGTATTGATCATGCACCGTCGCCAGAACCTGAACCAACCGGCGATCCCGATCAGGCGCCGTTGCCAGTTGCTGTTCGATGCCCGCCAGTGCCATGGTTGACGGCGCCAGATCCAGATGGCGTGAGATCTGCCAGACGATGTCCTCAAAGCGGATTGACCCATCCAGACCACCCCGAAGTAACTCGGGCATGGCCCGATCGATCTGTGAATCGGGCACAGCCAGCCCCATGGCACAATGCGACTGCGGATCCATGTCGACCAGAAGTGTGCGATGACCCTTGGCCGCAAGGGTCGCTCCGAGATTGATCGACACGGTGGTCTTCCCACAGCCACCCTTCTGATTGATAATCGCAATCGTGCGCACGATCGTCCCTTTCGCGCTGACCCATTAGGCCGACATCTTGCCCCGATCTGCATCGAAATTTCGCGGCACCTGTGCCGTCCCGGGAAGCCCGTGTGCTGACCACCGCCAAAAAGACACGCCCGCTGTTGATTGTTATCGGGCAACCGACGCGATAACCTTAATTTCAACCGTGTCCGGGCGCAAGGGAACAACTCCGCTTGGACCGGACCGTAGAATAGCCCAAGATGTCGCAGTCACTGCGCCTGATCCTTGCCAGCCGCTCCCCAAGACGGGCAGCACTGCTCCGCCAAGCCGGGTACCGCTTCAAGCAGACCGATCCACCCTACATCGATCCGCCACAACCGCTGCCAAACATTAATCCGGAAGACTTGGCCCTTGAGTTGTCCCGGAAAAAGGCAATAAGCATGCGTGCATTAATACTGCCATGTCATGTAATCCTCAGTGCCGATACGATCTGCATAGATGCCGATGGCCGGCCTGTTGGGCAGCCAGCCAATCGGAAGCAAGCCCGCCAAACGATCCGGCGGTTTATCGATGCCCCACATGACGTAATAACCGCTGCAACATTGCTCGATAAAACCGGTGATAAATCAATAGAATTGCTCGATCGGGCCCAAGTCTTGATTGGAACGCTGAACGACGATCAACTGGAGGGATATCTCGATACAGAACAGTGGCGGGGCAAGGCTGGCGGATACAACCTGTTTGATCGCCAGGCTGATGGGTGGCCGATCAGCGTCCAAGGCGATCCAACCACAGTAGTGGGCTTGCCGATGGATCAACTTCAACCGGCGTTGCACCGCCTTGGGATACTTCCAGATTAAATGGACCAACCGGTGAACCAAGAACGTCTGCTGCAGATCATCAGTGGTCAGGATCGCTCGGTTTTCGCGGGAATGACGCGAGTGGGGCTTCGGGTCCCTGCATTGGCTTACCGAATTGCCATCAGCGCCCGAAACCGTCTGTTTGATCTGGGGTTGCGGTCAGTGGTGCAACTGGCAGCTCCAACTATCAGCGTGGGTAACTTGACCACCGGCGGTACCGGTAAGACTCCCATGGTCGCGGAACTGGCCCGGCGCCTTCTGCAGATGGGGTATCGGCCCGTCGTGCTTGTTCGGGGCTACGGCGATGGTGACGAAGCGGCAGAACTGCACAGCGTACTCAATGGATCCGCCCCGGTGCTAAGTAATCCTAACCGTGTCCTGTCCGCCCAGCAGGCTCTGAAACAGCTGTCAACCGATGACTCGGTGGTCTTCCTGTTAGATGATGCATTCCAACACCGCCAAGTCGCCCGTAACCTCGATGTCGTCCTGATCGACGCCACCTTACCATTCGGCTACGGAAGCCTGTTGCCACGCGGCCTGCTGCGTGAACCGACCGCAAACCTCTGTCGCGCTGACGCGATCATCGTTACCCGTGCTGACCAGGCCAGCTCCGAAAGACTCGAAGAATTGGACGACCGGATAGCAGACTTAAATGGCACACCACCGATCGCCCATCTAACCTATCGCTGGGGCGGTATTGACCAACTGGAAGATCAGACCGTCGTGGGTGCCTGCGGCATCGGCAATCCCATGGCGTTCCAATGGATGCTTGATTGGTATGCCGGGCGTGTTCTTCGATGCGAAGTCTTCAAGGACCACCATCCCTACACAGCCACACAGGTGCGGGACCTGCTCCGCCGCGCCCGTGCCGATGGGGCCACAACCGTGGTCACTACGGGAAAAGACTGGATAAAATGGCGCAAATTCGATCCGGAAAAGATGGAGCCGACCATATCGATTGTCCGGCCCCAACTAATTATCCATTTTCTAGACGGTGGCGACGCCATCCATGCCCTGCTGCGCAAGGTGGCAAATGCGGGAAGATTCGGTGGCCAGTAAGCAAAGGCAAGAGCCTTCTTTCTGTGATCTGCACATGCACTCGGCAGCGTCCGACGGGACCGACCCGCCGCAGGCCCTGCCACAACTGGCCCAGCAGGCCGGGCTGCGGGCATTCGCACTGACCGACCACGACACCACGGCCGGCCTTGTCGTGTGTGCCGCTGCGGCAAAGAAGCTGCGCATCGATTTCCTACCCGGCATCGAGTTGTCGGCAAACCCGTCGATCGATGCCAATGAGTCCCCCCGAGGCACATTGCATATTCTCGGCTATGGAATCCGCCATGATCATGCGCAACTGGCTAAGATCCAACAATGGTTGTTTGAGGCGCGTGAACAGCGCAATCCATCGATTGTAAAAAAACTCAATGAGCTCGGCGTAACAATCAAATACGCTGAAGTTGTTGAAATGGCTGCCGGCGAGATCGTCGGGCGACCCCATATTGCACAGGTACTTCTCAAGAAAGGCTGCGTCAAATCGGTGCATGAGGCATTTTCCCGATATATCGGTGAAGGCAAAGCGGCATATGCTCGCAAGGATCGTCTAAGTGCCAAGGAGGCAATCGATGCGATCCACCAGGCCGGTGGCGTGGCCGTACTAGCCCATCCCATACAGTTGCACCGCAGCAACAACCACGACCTTGAGCACTTCGTTAATAAATTGTGGGCACTGGGGCTAGACGGGATCGAAACCCGGCACAGCGACCATACGCCACGTGATACAGAACATTTCCAGCAATTGGCAACACGATTTAATCTGCTCGCCACCGGCGGCAGTGACTACCACGGCTCACGCAAAAGTGTGGCGATGGGATCCTGCCAAGTGCCATATGCGGCCTATGAGGTTGCTGTCCACGCGATTCAAAATTTCTCCCCCATATCACCTAAAACCCGCAAGGTCGCGCCAGAGCATTACTGACAAGGACACTGACCCCTACCAAGGGGCTATACCCACTTCGCTGATTCTCATCAATTCAACGACCGATTGGTGAAAGAAACTCGGTTCTGGCCAGTATCTACTGGGGACAGAACCCGTCCCAGCCGGGATATTTGGGTGGCACCAATCATGTGATTCTGGACGCCACCCCCTTGTCAACCGCCCAACCAAGGGGTATGCTATGTGGACCATATTGCAAGATTACTGGAGGGTTTACCGTCGCACGGAGGGTGCGCGGAAGGTTATATTTTCTTGGTTTGGCATAGAAAGATCATTGATGATCCGACGGCACAAGGAACGGTCGATCAGGGACCGCGATCAGCTGGACCAAATGCGCCCGGTTCCATATCGGTGCCCCGCCACTGTAGTAATGCTGGTAGCAGGTTGGTGCATCCTATGGGCAACGACACCTGCAATGGCAAGGGACTTCGAATGGGTAGGTGGTTCCGGCAGTTGGTCTGATCCAAACAACTGGGCACCGTACGGAGTACCGCAATCGCCCAGTGATACAGCAACTATCGCGACCTCTAACGGACAAACCCAACCATTTATCATCGAAGTGGATTTCGACCCAGGGCAGCTGGGGACGATCCTACTGGGCGGTTTCACCCTCAATAATGCCAACGCGACGCTACAGCCGTCGAGCTTCCTCGACAGCATCTCTGTCATCGGTGGCACCGCTAATCTGCTAAACGGCAACCTTGGCACTACCGCAACCTCGCAGATGCAACTGGGTATTCAATCAGGCACGATGATCTTGGCCGGTGACAGCAACCTGACCGGGACTGGAACCTTCATCGCCAAGGGACCTGAGAACACCCTAGTCTCCCTCGATGGCGTGCTTTCACCGCAACAAACTCTGGTGGTCCGAGGCAGTGGCGGACAGGTTCATACGCCTCAACCCGGGCAGTTGTACATCGCCAACGAACGATTTTCTAACCAAGGCACCATTGTGCTGGATTCAATATCCTTCGGAACCACTCTGTTGCAACTCGGCAGTGGCGCAGGGGAACTGGTCAATACGGGCACCATCCAAACTACCCAGTCACAGGGTGCAGGGCTGCACACCGTGCGAGGCAAACTAATCAATTATGGCATGCTCGACCTAGCTGATGAGTTCGCCGGCCAATTCACGGTTCAGGGGCACCTTATCCAGACTGCAGCAGGAACACTCAGACTTGAGGTGGCTGATGGCACCACCGTTGACAGCCTGAACATCTCCGGGTCGACCAACCTTGGCGGCACCCTCGACTTGCGGTTCATTAACCAGTTTGTCCCCACGGTTGGCGAACCAATCATGATTTTCAACAGCACCAATTTGATCCAAGGTTCATTTGATCGGGTTGGCGACTTGGTTCAGTTTCTTGATTACGGCATAGGTGTACGTATTGAGTACGTCGGTAGATCCCAGAGACCACTGGGACCCTTGATGATGGGGTCAACCACCTCCGATAGTGAAGTCATCGTCGCTGCACACGACTGTGGCGATGCCAATGGCGATGGCGGGCTGTTCGTCGACGAGTTCGACTTATTCGAGATTCTTTCGAACTGGAACGACTCATTGAACGCCGGCGTGCTGCCGGATATGAATGGGGACGGAATAATTGGCATGGCTGATCTGAACGAAGTGCTGACAAACTATGTCGAAGTGGCCAATGCTCCCGCGATACCCGAGCCCATCACGGCATGGAGCCTGCTGGCATGTAGTAGTCTCCTCATCATAAAACGGCCGTGATCTCGGCAATCCTGTAACTTGCGATGGCAACGACAACGATGGGTAGGTACATGAATCGATGCAGTAGCAGGCCCAGAAAAAGCCAAATCACAACGGACGCTCGATCGACTTGGGCCTGGACGCTGCCGGTCTGCGCCATTCTGGCGGCCACCTCGCCCATCAATGCAGAGGATTTCAAATGGGTTGCGGGTTCTGGGAGCTGGTCGACCCGAACCAATTGGTCACCGCCCGGCGTCCCCAACCTGGTTAGTGACACCGTCACCATCAGCACAGGAAATAAACAACCATTCACGATTGACGTGGACTTCGCACCTCAGGATGGAGGCCCCATCCTGCTGGGCGGCCTGGTACTTAATGATTCCCATGCAACACTGCGCCCTGTCAAAAACAACGCCATCACCGTGCTAAATGGCCGGGCGGATCTACTCCGGGGACACTTGGCATTGAACGGACGGCAGACAATGCAAATCGGTATTCGTTCGGGAACGCTGAGTGTAGGCGATGCCCGTGAACTGACTGGCCCTGCCACTTTCTTATTCCGAGGCCAGCAAAATCTATTCAATCCATTCAACGGAAAGCTGGCTGCCAATAGGACATTGCAAATTCGCGGACTCGGCGCCAAGGATCCTGGTCACGTGTTCGTCCCGGTCGACAAATTTTTCAACCACGGAACGGTGGTGATGAATTCGGTTTCCTCTGGCGAAGTGTCGCTGCAGATCGGTGATGGCACGGGCCAACTGCTCAATTTCGGCATGGTCCAACCAACACTCACCGGCAGACTGACCAACAAAACTGGTGGCATGCTGCAGATCCAAGGTGACCTGATCCAAAAACCCGAAAGCACCCTGTCCCTAGAGTTGGCTGGCTCCAGTAGCGATGATATCGGCACCGTGTCGGTAACTGGAACGGCCCACCTTGCCGGCACACTGGACTTACAGTTCATTGATCAGTTCGTCCCCAAGGTCGGCGAATCGATGCAGTTTCTAGCCGTCACAGGAGGCCTCAATGGCACCTTCGATGCCGTTGGTGACCTAACCCAATTTCTTGACTCGGGCATCGGGCTGCGGATCGAGTACCTCAATCCCCAGCCGCCTGGTACCGCCCGAGTGGATTCATCGGTGATCATCTCTGGGCACGACTGCGGCGATGCTAATGGTGATGGTGGAATACTCGTCGATGAATTTGACCTATTCGAAATTCTGTCCAATTGGAACGACGCACTAGACGCTGGGGTACTGCCAGATATGAATGGCGACAGCACCATTGGGTTGGCCGATCTGAATCAGGTGCTGACTAATTTCGTCGAAGTAGGAAGTGCCCCGGTTGTGCCCGAGCCAACTATTCTCGGATTGCTGGCGGCAGGCGCCACCATTGGCTGTCGGCGACAGCGCTCGATCGAATTCTGAAATTCAGACGTAAAAGTGGCCTAACGTTTCGTCGGCCGACGGGCAATGAATCCACCCACGAGCAGCCCCCACAGGCAACCTGTCGTCGGCTCAGGCAATCCCGGCGCCAAGCCTGAAGCTAGTGTATTACCGAATTCCTGCTGGACCGAGATCAGATCTGCGCCGGTTACCAAACCGTCGTCATTGGCATCACCGGGTAACTGACCTGTTGCTGGCCGCACCGGCTCGCCGGGCGGAGCCTCAGGGAGAATCTGATCCACCGATCCGAATTCCTGCTGGACTGAGATCAGATCCGCGCCAGTAACCAGCCCGTCGTTGTTGGCGTCTCCAATCTGTAATCCTTGTAATTCACCTGCGAAAACCGTGCCAAAGAAGAAAGACAGCGGCTCCAAAGCCTCCGTAGCTGCGAATCGCCAGATCCCCATTGCATCGTCGGACAATGTCACCCGAGCCACGATGCTAGTACCCGTGTTGCTGTTGTCGGTATTGAACCACGCAATGTTGATCCCATCACTGTCGGTCTGCTTGGCCATTGGATCAGCGCCCAAATCCCCCGCTGCCCCTGCAACACCGTCGCTAAAATTACCAGGAGCAGAAATAGCGTCATCCTCGATCCCGAACGAGGTATCAAATTCCAGATCCGTGCTCATGGCCCGCTGGGCTGCCGTCGGTGGGTTGGTGCCACTTGGATCCTGGTACACCGCACCGGTATTTAATTCCAACTCCGCTATCTGCCGCCCCTTGATCAATAGTGACGCGGTCGTCCAATCACTAGTCGTAGTCAGTTGCAGATCCTGACTGACGAAGTCGCCCAGCCCGCTGGCATCCAAGGGCACCACGTACCACTCCACTTCGGCCGTGGCATCACCCACAACCCAGAGTAAAATCCAAGTCGCCGCAAATAGCTGTCTCATGGACCAACTCCCTCCGCATCGAACTGGCATCTGAACTTCGCCCGATAGGGCTAATTCTACCTGAAAATCCCGCTATGGAAAGGAAAAATAGCGACATTGCTCAAACCAAGTCCTGGCAGCAACTATTGTCCGCAGGCTGCAACACTGCCAGGACCGATAAGGTTCTAGGCTCGATCCACTTCCAAGCCATGCCTATTGAAACACATCTAGAACCCCAGCAGCGAGATCTGCAGCTACCAGAATTTGGCGATCACAAACGACATTAGCAAAGACAGGTGAAAAAACTGACCTACCGGGGCATAGAAGAAAAGTAGTCCCGCTGGGCCCCACCGGCAGGTGTCCACATCTTGGGAACCCTCCGAAAGTATGGCAGGACATAGCTGTCGCCCTCTAAGGCAAACCGAGCGACCTTGGTGTAATTAACATGACCGTCTAGATACAGCAAGTTAGCAATGTCCTTACGATTATGGAAAAAGGCATTCCACTGGCTGTCGACGTGTGCGTAGTACCACTGAATATCACCGGCCAGCATTAGCCGCGATTCACTAATTTCAACATCGTTAAGACCAATACCCGACCAGACGCGGTAGACCCCGTCATTGCGGTACCCCGGCCAAAGCTTGTCGTTGTCAAGAAACATCGTCTGCACCAGGATCGTGTTGGCCCGGTAACTATTGCCGTTTTCCTCGTAAACCGTGCGGCTCCTGACCGGAGCGGTTGGATTGCTCAACACGTCATCAGCTGGACAGCGAAATACCTCGGGGCTGGACAGATACGGATTCAGCGGCCGAGGCTGCTGTGGATCCCGTGGGAAAGACTTTTCCTCTCCGCCGTAACCCAAGGCCAGCCACGTCTTCGATGAGACCGGAAAACGTTCCTGATGGTCATGAAGGTAGGTACTCCATCCGATACCGATCTGCCGGAGGTTACTCGAACATTGAGCTACTCGGGCACTAGAACGGGCTTTCTGGAGTACGGGCAACAAAATAGCCATCAACAGGCCAATAATGGCAATCACAACCAGTAACTCGATCAATGTAAATGCTGATTTCGAGAATTGCTCTCCTCCCCACCGCCAAGTCCCACCGTGTCGAAGACCCGGGCGATCTGATTCAGAGTGGACCGGGATTCTCTCTCTGCTCACCAGGCTCATGTTGCGGCCACCTGCCAGGGAACCCATGCTTCAGAAACCGGATCTGTTGCAGAATCATTGTAGGGACGGAACGATGCTGAACCCTCGTATCAACAACAAATACCTGTAGCCCCACCAAACCTTTCACTGGTCTGGCGTTGTTGCAGTTGCACCCGAGTCCGGCATGGCGTCATGATCACCCCCTGTCCAGCGGCAGTTCCAGCCATCAAGCCGGTTCCATAGCACTCCCTGATCGGCCGCCAACCAAGCCAAGGCAGTTACCGATTGGGGGCCGACCCCACGAATTGATTCACCCATCGGCCGCCAGCGGACCGCCGCCTGTACTGGATCCCAAATCCCAACGTTACCATCGAGGGTTCCTAAACCGACCCGCTGCCCCTCCGGAGACAATTCCATGGCGGTGATCGATGAATCGATGGGCACGCTGCGGTTTAGTTGGCCACTACCTACGTCCCAGAGCCGGATGGTGCCATCGGCACCGGCGGAAATGATCTGATCGCCAATCACCAACACCGCAGATACGCTGCCCTCGTGACCCGCCATGGCAAGAAGCACCTTCAGTGATTGGGTATCCCAAAGAGTCACTGTCCCCTCGTAGCTGCCACTGACGAAACGCTTGCCAAGAGGATCGAACGCCAGGCAACTGACTCCTTCATCAGGGGCAATTGCCATCTTTACCTCCTGACTGCTGGATACTTCCCACCGCCCAATCTTGTTGTCGTCGCCCCCAGAGATGATCCATTGCCCGTACGGCCCGATGGCCATACATGTGATCGCAGCCTGGTGTCCGGCCAGGGCATGCAGTAGCTGTCCAGTCTTCCGATCCCAAATGCGCAAAGTGTGATCGAAACTACCCGAAACGACCGTCGTGCCATCAGTGCTGAAGCCAACGCTGCTGATCCCGGACTCGTGACCGACCATTTCAATCCGCGGCACCTGATCGGGTAGCCGCCACAGTCGCAAGACTCCATCGAACCCGCCGCTAAGTAACTCACGGCCCCCGACTGCAACTGCCATTGCATTGATCCCCGGAGCGAAATGCACAGCGCCCGTTGGCGGTACCACGGCAACGGAACCATCGCCCACCGATGACTGCGACTGCACCATCCACTGCATCCGCTGATATCGCCAGTCCAGTAATTCCGGGGAAAGTCGGTTCAGATGTTCGCCTGCCATGCGATTTGCATCGCGAAACATCGCATCCCGAGCACCGCTGATCCCCAGGCGGTAGAGCAATCGATCGCTCTGGCGATTCTGCTGAATCATGACATCTTTGGACGCTATAAGCTGCTCGTACTTCTTGGAGGTACGCCGTTCGGCCTTCGTGGCCCGCCGGGCCTGCCAGGTGGTAGCAACAATCCCGACCAACAGCGTCGCCAGCACCGCAACCGCACCGATCACGGCAACCCGATGGCGCTGGGAAAACTTCCCCAGGTGATACGCGATGCTCGGTGGCCGCGCCTCGATCGGCTCATGTCGCAAATAGCGGCGCAAGTCCCGGGCTAGATCGGCGGCCGACTGATATCGGCGGTCCCGCTGCTTCTCCAAAGCCATCTGGACGATGGTTTCTAAGTCACCACGCAACGCACGGTCAATGCGACTAAGCCGAGGAGGATCGGCATCACGTATAACTTGCGCTGCTTGGTACACCGAGACTTTAGTCACGTCATAGGGCAACTTCTGACATAGCAGTTCGTAAAGCAAGACACCCAGTGCATAAACGTCGCTGCGCGTGTCTAGATCCGTTGGGTCAGCATCGTATTGTTCCGGACTCATGTACTGCAATGTGCCAATAAGCTGGCCGATATCGGTCTGCAGCGTGGTGACAGCTAGGTCTGAGTCGGTTGCGCGAGCCACGCCAAAGTCGATGATCTTGGGCTGACCTGCTGAATCAACCAGAATGTTGCTCGGCTTCAGGTCACGGTGAATGATGCCCTTCTGGTGACCGTGATGCACCGCGTCGCAGACCTTGGCAAATAACTCCAGGCGTTGCCGTATGGTGATCTTATTATCCATCGCATACTGAATGATGCTCCGGGCATTGGGAACGTACTCCATGGCGAAATAAGGAACACCTGGCCCCGGACCTGACAACTCATCATGATGGGTGCCGGCCTCGTAGATCTGCGCGATGCCCGGATGCCGCAACCGGGCCAGGATCTGGGCCTCGTACTCAAACCGGCGTAGCGCTGAACGCGAAGCGATCCCTTGCTTCATCATCTTGAACGCAACGGTACGATGGGGCCGCTCCTGTACTGCCAGATAGACGTGGCCCATGCCCCCAGATCCGATAACACTGCGAATCCGGTAGTGACCGATCTTGCGACCAAGCAGGGGCACGTCGTGCCCCGTGGGTGGCATCACCGACCGGCCCCCAACCAGCCCCTGATCGGGCGCCGTGGCCGTAACCGGACCGGCCTGGGCAGCATCTGGTGGATCAGGCTGCCCACTGGCCAGACGCTCCAGGTTCTGTTGACAGGCATCACAGCTATCCAAGTGAGCGGTCAACTCCGCCAGTTGGGCATCTGGCAGACCGCCTTCCAGCAAAGCAGACAACCGATCGGTGCTGGGACATTGCGAAAACACGACGCACCTCTGGTCCTGCTCAGTGATCTCCAGTAACCTGCGCCAATGTCTGCTTCAATCGCTTCAGTACCCGACACTTTGCAATGTAGACTGCCCCAGGGCTCAGGCCCAGATCGTCGGCGACCTCCTGCGCAGGCTTGTTCTCCACTGCCGTCTGCCAGAATGCCTGCCACGTCGTAGGTTCACACTGGGGCTGAACCTGCTCAGCTGCCCACTCGAAGAGGCGTTGTTCATGGTCGCGGTCCCACTGCAACGTTTCATCTTCGCTGGGCTGAGCCGCAAGTAACTGCTGCACCGAAGTCTGCCCACTACCACGGACCTGACGCTTCTGCTTAGCGAAAGCATTGTAAAGCTTGCTGCGTACCACCGTAAACAGCCAAGCCCGAAACGTGCCCCGCGAACGGTCGTATTCGAACCGCTGCATATTGCTGCTGATTGCCTGTAGCACGTCCTGAACCACGTCTGAGGCATCGGCATCCTGAAGACCACGATTGCGGCAGTAGTTATATATCATCGGGCGATAAATATCTATAAATTGCGACCAGGCCTGGCGATCTTCGGCATCACGTATCCGAAGTAGCAACGTCGATCTGGTCACTGGAGACTCAGACATCTTGTTTCCTCTGCCAGCATTACCTGCCGGATCCGATAGGCTCATGATCCGGTGCCGTATCACCGGCACACCATGGCCTCTACATCATCGCCAGAGTTGTATCCGTACAGGCTATTCTAGCCGCCGATTCATGGCCATCAAACCCCGGCGCCCGGTACAGTAGAAACGATCGACCTGTGACTGCCATCGAATCCAATACCGCTCAATCCATGGAAAGCTGGCGCCTGAGAATCTTGCCGGTGGCATTGCGAGGCAACTGATCGATGCGTTGAATCTGGCGAGGAACCTTGAACTGGGCAAGGTTCTCCCGGCAATAGCGACGGATCTCAGCTTCATCGAACATTGCCTCTTCTTCTAGTTCAACAAACGCGACAGGAATCTCACCGCGCATTCCATCCGACTTGCCTATGACGGCCGAGTCATGAACCGCCCGGTGGCGATTGAGCACCTCCTCGATCTCCCGTGGGAACACATTCTCGCCACCGATGATGAGCATCTCTTTTTTTCTTCCTGTGATATAGAGGTATCCCTGCTCGTCTACTCGACCGATGTCGCCGGTTCGAAATGCACGATGATGTTTACCCGCCTGCAACGCATCACCGACCGGCAGTGTCACTCGTTCCAGTTCCACCATCACCTGCTCAGTCAGTTCAGGTTTCTTGTAGTAACCGGCCATGATCATCGGTCCTGACAAGCAGATCTCTCCCTCCTCACCGGGCGCCAACGGCCGGTCCGTCTCATCGACGATGGTGACCCTAATACCGGGGAGAGCCAGACCCACTGAGTGACGTTTATTTTTCGCGGGCGTGGACCAATGTGTGGCAGGGCTGGTTTCGGTCAGACCGTAACCTTCTAGGATCTTCAGGTCCAAACGGTCTCGATATGCATCATACACCGCATCAGGAAGCGGCTCGCCACCAGAAATCGGCAGGCGAAGGCTCGAAACATCCTCTGGATTGAGCCCCTTGACACTCAGCAATGCACCATACATCGATGGCACCGCCATGAAGATATCCGGCCGGTGCTTCTTGATCAGCTGCACGATCTTGCGAGGCACGAACCTCGCAGTGTAGATTGCCTTGGCCCCACAGCGTAGGGGAATTAGCGTCAGTGCAGTCAGTCCGAAACTGTGAAACTGCGGCAAGACACCGAGAAACCCGTCGGCGCTGGTGATCCCGGCATGTTCAATGGCGGCTTCAGCATCAGCACGAAGATTGCCATGGGTCAACATCACCCCTTTAGGCCGACCAGAAGTCCCTGAGGTGTAGAGGATCACGGCCAGATCCTCGGCATCGGGCCACGGCGGCCAGCGCAGGTCGGGCGGAACGTTAAAATCCATCTGATCCAATCGCAGCAATCTCACCGACGGTGGGATCGCCGCTGCATTGTCCTGATGGCCAAGAAAATCAAGCATCGGCCCGACGGTGATGAGGGCGTCGATGTCGCTGTCACCGATGACGTATTCAAGTTCGTCCTTGGCCAGAAGGTAGTTTAGCGGGACTGCAACCCGCCGGGACAACCAGCAACCGAGTAACGCGATGGGGAACGCCCCGCTGGTTGGCAGCATCACGCCCACGTGGGCCGCATCGGTGGTCGCGTCGATGTGCTGCGCTACGTGCATCGCCCCGCCAAGCAGACTGCCATACGAGTAGGTGCGATGATCGTCGACCACCGCAATGGCGCGGGGGGACCAAACAGCATGTCGGAGAATCGGCCAGAGCAGGCTGCTCAATGTGATGAACCTCATGTTTGGAGCCGGCCCCCGATTCCTGCCGCAACCGCCAGCATGACTACAGCAGCAACTATAACCGTTACGCTGTACCAACGATGAAACATCCAGTTTGAATCATAAAAACGCCGATAAAATGACCGAGATTCGGAGCCTGACCAAGGGATCGCTGGCGTGTTCCAATGACACCTAATAACATAATCACCATCCACACACGACTACACGAGGAAGCAGCCTAAAAATGTTCCAACCGCAACCACCGAATTCCGCCCCTAAACGGGGAGGAATTCACTGGCGTAACCTGAACTGGAAGGTAGTAACCGGGATCGGGCTACTGCACCTAGGGGCAACACTGGCCGTGCTGCCACAATTCTTTTCCTGGAGCGGTCTCGTTGTCGCACTGCTGCTGATACAACTTAGCGGGATGTTGGGGGTCACGCTGGGTTTCCACCGGCTACTCACCCACCATTCATTCAAAACCCCCAAGTGGTTTGAGTACTTCCTGACCTGTTGCGGCTGCCTTGCTTGGCAGGGCGGGCCGATCCAGTGGGTCGGTGTGCACCGGCTCCACCACACCCACTCGGATAAACCAAACGACCCACATTCTCCAAACCATGGGTTTACCTGGTCACACGTGCTCTGGTGCATGCACAATGACCCGGATGACCTCGAGCCCGAGGAAGCGGCGAAGGATATGATGCGCGATCCTGGACATCGCTGGATCAACCGCTGGTTCTTCGTACCCCAACTTCTGCTGATCCCCACATTGTATCTGTCGGGTCAGTGGCTGTATGAAGCTGGATGGTCATGGGTAATCTGGGGCGTATGCGTGCGCACCGCGGTTCAATATCACACCACTTGGTTTGTCAATTCGGCAGCGCACACCTGGGGATATCGCAACTTCGATACCAATGACAAGTCCACCAATGTCTGGTGGCTTGCACTGATCAGTTCCGGCGAAGGATGGCACAACAACCATCATGCCCATCAGCGATCAGCAGCCCACGGCCTGCGTTGGTTCGAGTTGGACCTGACCTACTGGACTATCCGGTTACTGGGAGTACTCGGACTGGCACACCACATCATCGTGCCCCACCCGGACCAACGACCGGGCAGGACCCCGAATCCAGTACACCCCGTCATCAAGGCCAAGCTGCCGACAATGACAACGTCGCGGCGCTAGCAGCCCACCACACCGACAGACATAAAAACGTTCTGAAATCTGTTACAGCCGATCCTTGCTGCGGCACTGATACTACTGCTTGGATCGCATGAACTTGGGGAAGAATTCCAATAAGCCAATGAGCGTCTGGGCACTACGCAACATGTGATCAATAAGTATATTCAGAGTCTGAGCGGTTTCGCTGATGCGTCACGCTGACAAGCACGAAAGTACCGCAACTCAACCCGCCGCCAATCGCGCCACAGGGTGCGGATGATCCGTGCCGTTTCACCACTGTGCAGCAGAGGGCTAAGGCGCACTGAGCCATCTGTCAGATCCTTAACCACTGGGTCCAGATCAGCCAGATGCTGTTAATAGCTCTGGCGCCACGCGCTGCCAGGAGAAGTGGCTGCCCGGCCCTGAATTCCTTCTCCGACCAAGCCATAGATCTTCGTAAAATAGGGCAATGACCAAGTCTCGGACCGGCCGATCTACGCCGTCACCCAAGATCGCAAAGCCGATCCAATCCTGCTGCACGCCGGATCGTGATCCCCCAGATCTGACCACCAGCAATCCGATCCGATACGCCGATCACGGATCCACCAAAGATATGGTTCGGATGTCCGGAGGTTCGTTTCTCATGGGTACCGACTCGCCATTGCAGTGGGAAACGGATGGCGAAGGCCCGGTACGCGAGGTCATGCTCAACCCCTTTTGTATCGATCGCGCCGCAGTAACCAACCGAAGCTTTGCCCAATTCGTCGAGGCCACCGGATACCAGACGGACTCGCAGCGAATTGGGTGGTCTTTCGTATTTCGCAATCATCTTCCCCAAAAATATGCCCAGCAGTTGGCACGAACCAGTGCTGTGGTTGGTTTGGAGTGGTGGATCGGAGTGCCCGGCGCCTGCTGGTGCAAGCCGCTAGGCTCACGCAGCGATCTGAGCGGCCAGGAAGATCACCCGGTCGTCCATGTGAGTTGGAATGATGCACAGCAATACTGCCGCTGGGCTGGCAAACGATTGCCCAGCGAAGCCGAATGGGAGTACGCTGCACGCGGGGGTCTTGCACAGGCGATCTATCCTTGGGGCGACGAATTAACCCCCAAAGGCAAGCACCACTGCAACGTGTGGCAGGGAAAGTTTCCGCAACATAACACCGCTGCTGATGGCTTCGCCGGTACTTGCCCCGCTGATGCATTCGGCGCCAACGGGTACGGGCTCTACAACTGCGTGGGCAACATCTGGGAATGGATCGGTGACTGGTTCAGCGTCGACTGGCACCAAACTGAATCTTCCACCACGCGCCAAAATCCACATGGCCCTAACCGGGGGCAGCGTAAGACCCAGAGGGGGGGGAGCTATCTGTGCCATCACAGCTACTGCAATCGTTATCGTGTCGCCGCTCGCACCGCCAATACACCTGACTCGGCCACAGACAACGCTGGATTTCGCTGCGTTCGTGACATTACACCTCAGTCCACACCGGCAACATAGCATCGCGCACAGATCAACCAAATCTTGATGTAAATTCCAGAAACATCCAATACCACCAGCATGGTTGATTCCAGTACGCCAGGGGGAAGGGGGAGCGACTCTCCCGCCAAGCCCAACCTCAATCTCCCTGAATGAAGACGCTTACAAGTGTAAGCTTTGCCTACTTTGAAGCGGCCGGAACACGCGCCAGATATTTCGCAACGGACTGCGGACAGCAGATAAATCCGTTGACACGTTCTAGTTGACGGTTCAGATCAACGATCCGGCAGCCAATCCCGAGTTCTAGCCTCTGTTCGGCCACAACCATAACCGCGGGAAGGTCCGAACCTGCGATATTGCCGGATCTGCTCCTGCGACTTATAACGTTCGACGATGATCCTGAAACTCGCCATTATTGCTGGTGACGGCACTGGTCCGGAAGTGGTCGGTGAAGGGCTCAAGGTCCTCGCTGCGGTTGCCCAGTTGAGTGGATTCAAATTTGAAACCCACCCTCTACCGTTTGGTGCCGAGCATTACCTAGCCACCGGTCACACGCTGGATGACGAAGATGTCTCAGGGTTACGCCGCTTTGACGCGATCTACCTCGGTGCCGTTGGTGGTCAACCCAACGATCCTCGTCTGGCCGGCGGAGTGATCGAAACCGGCATTCTGTTGAAACTTCGATTCGACCTGGATCAGTACATCAACCTGCGTCCCGTGAAACTCTACCCAGGCATTGAAACTCCACTGGCTGGCCGAACTCCGAATGATATTGATTTTGTTGTGGTGCGAGAAAACACCGAGGACCTCTATTGCGGATGCGGTGGTACCACGCGCCGAGGCACTCCCCAGGAGATCAGCACCCAGGAAATGATTGCCACTCGTTTCGGCTGTGAACGAGCCATCCGATTTGCTTTCGAACTGGCCCAAACCCGCGCCCGTAAACACCTGACCTTGGTGCACAAAACGAACGTGCTGACCTACGCCGGGGACACGTGGTACCGAGCGTTCGAGCAAATTGCCGCCGAATACCCCGACGTTCAGCATACCTACCACCATGTCGATGCATGCTGCATGTACATGGCCACCAACCCGCAGGTTTATGATGTGATCGTGGTCCCGAACATGTTTGGTGACATCATCACCGACCTGGGCGCCGCGATCGCAGGGGGCATGGGCATTGCCGCCAGCGGCAACTTGAATCCCGACCCGGGCTCGAACAATCCGAGCATGTTCGAGCCCGTGCATGGGTCCTCGCCCGACATCGCTGGCCAGAACAAGGCCAATCCTTTGGCAGCCATCGACTCGCTGGCCATGCTCCTGCATGAAACCGGCCGCATCAAAGGTCACACACCCTTGATTGAAGCAGGTGACCGCGTCAATATCGCTATCCAGAAAGTAACTCCGCGGTTTGCTCACAAGCGCCTAGACCGCTCCGGCTATTCGACCACCGACATCGGGCAGATGGTGATCGACGCGCTGTGAAGGCATCGCACTTTGCACCGCTACTACAGACCTAGAAATGGTTGCCGACACCTTGTACGCCGGAAGTGAATCCCGCCTAGACCCGCTACTGCTCATCCCAGCATCACTGCCAGCAGGAAGGACCCGGCTGATTACCAATATACCCACAGTTAGATGTGAGGAAATAAAATTCTGCGACATTTAGCATCTACGCAATAACCAAGTGACGCTAGCGCGATATACCCGAAAAATATGAAAATGTTCTTGTCAAGTAGAATCTTTCGCCAGCAAGAAGTTGCTTCCTACTGTTGTTCCACCTCTTCCCGGTCGGGAAGAGGTGGGCGAATCCCTGCAGAATACTCCGTCGCGAACCATTGCCCTGGATTAAACTCGATGAGATCAACGTGTCCATCCAAAAATAATGTGTTTTGCCTCTGCCGACTTTGATGAAAATCTGCATCCCACTGGTTCTGCCCATAGCCGATTCCAGTTCCCCACAAAGCATGGTACCAGTGCGCATCCCCCGCCAATATCATTTTTGAGTGTTGCACAATGATGTGGGGTAATTTCACTGCCCTCACACCTGCACCCGGTTGCTGATCCAGCAAAGCCAAATTCATTGGATAACTATTTCCGTAATACTCAAAACTATCGAAGCCTTCGGTTGGAGACGGAAAGGCTCTTGGATCAAGCCCAGGAGCAGAGACGATCGCACGATCGACACAACACTGGAAAAGCTTAGAACCGTCCGACTTCCTAGACGACAGATTGACATACGGATTCAA
>CAUZOD010000010.1:0-26660 GCA_963581115.1 Phycisphaerae bacterium
TGCCTTTGACGTGGCCGCCCGGATAAACGCAGAGATTCCAGAACACCCCAACGCTGACACTTCTTTTCAGAAACAATCTCCTGTAAACACTTTTCTTGCCCTCTGTCAATTTAATATAGATCTCATTCGAGTATCCGAGGATTGTGGACGCGTTCAGAAGAAGGCATAGACATGACCAAAATAGATCTCGTATCTCCAAACTATGCGTGATCAAGTTGCACACCACCTGCAACCGAAGGAAATGGTAAGAACAGCAAGCATCACCGGACAGGCCTGATATCACTTGGCAAAACGAAGTTGAAGGCCAATGGCGCCCAACAGATCAAGGCGGCCGGTAACGGACAGCACTAGGCGCCCAGAATAGGTGCCGGGAACAATCGCCTTGGCTGAACGGTGCTCCAGAAAGTCGCCCCTGGGAACTACTGGCCTATGCTGGTGACGATCAGAAGCCGCTGATACATCATCGGCACCCCCACCAATCTGAAGCCCAGCATGCCCGCCGTTCCCTCATTGCGTGAAGCCATCAATGCCATCGCACCAGAAGCAATTCCTATTGCTTGGGCCGTGTGCCGATTCGCGCAATGCCAGTTCAGAACCCCTTCGACGGATGATCGGTTTTGTACGCTAGACGTATTGGCTCAACTCCCAAGGGCAAACCGAAACACATTTAAACTGGAACCGATATGATCACCACAGATTTCTGTCGCCCTTCAGCCAGTCTCCCAAGGTAGTTCGTTGAACTGAGCCGTCGGCAAAAACGATGTTTCCCGTCTTGGAATGCCGCGGTTCAAACTGGTTGTACAGCCATGGCCCGGTGTTTGAAATTCGGTAGCTGTCGAGAATATCATCGCCATCGAGATCAATGATGAATGGCAACCACGCTGGATTATCAATGTAGGGTAGTACCGCGTCCGCCGCCAGAAATTCTCGAGCCTCGAGTTGGGCCATCTTTTTGCTGTTCTGGCCATCTTTGGGGCCATCTTCCGTCCGCCAGTATCCAAAGGGCTTGCTGCCGTTTCCAGCGTAATTGACCCCGTATGAACCCACCGAACCCCATGCATGCCATTCCCTGAACTGACCGTTGTAGGAGCCGACCTCGACCGGACAAGGCAAGTACTTAAGGCCAAAACGCTCAGAGCTTTCATGCCCCAGATACGGGGAAATAAATCTGTGCCAATCCCCAGGAGTGATCGTACCGACAATCGCCGGTGGCAATTGACCACTATGGTCATTGGCATACAACGGGAAGACAATGCCCAATTGCCGTAGGTTACTTGAACACAAAATGGTTCGAGCCGAATCCCTGGCAGATCGTAATGCCGGCAGAAGAAGCGATATCAATAAAGAAATGATGCTAATGACAACGAGTAATTCGATGAGGGTAAAAGCAGGCAACCATGCCCTTGGGCAGCGATTGATGCTTTGATTTTCTTGTCGTCTTTGAGTTGCCGAATGCAATGGTGTGTCTCGATAAATGTTGGTTGCAGGTGTCTACCGCAATGCCCAAACTGGTCCACTGGTGGTAGATCCGGATTGTCTAAATTGCCAGATATTTCAGCTGGTTTTACGCCTTTTGCGACGAGAAACAGTTGTGGCAGATCGGGGAAATGCTTTCACGCAATGGATCCCAATGGCCTTCATTCTAATGCCGACCTTACAACGGCTTGTGTCTCTGTCTTCTCCATTTCACCTAAAGAACTCGATCCCAATTTCTTGCGTGGCTGGCTCAAGTGATCCGGCCAAAGTCCCCCCAGGCAACCAGATCTACGGAAATAGAACGCCCGGAGAGACCGGTTATTGCCGCCAGTACCCAAATTCATTGCAACCGAGGCACAAGTATGAATGACGGATGCTCTAGCGGAATACGGTAAAAAGCTCCTGCTGCCAAATTGGGGATCTAAAATATTCAGCCATTGGGCTGTAACTGTGTTTAAACGTAACTGGCTGGCAGAAAGAGCGGGGCGCCTCCGATTATCGGGTTCGGATCTTTTTGCAAAAAGCCTGTTTTTTGCAGTACCCCACTAAGGCACCAACGGATCAGCCGTCTGGGTTGTTGGCCAGTCGTTGCGAAGTGACTGTTCCAGTTGCCACCGGACCTCTAGAGCCAACTCATCCCTGCCAAACGGCTGTACAGACGGCTGCCTCAGATTCAATCCCAGCACTAGGCCGACCACAAACGCAATCAATGCGGCCATTGGCCAGAACAATCCGCCAGATACCGTTGGATCGCTTCGTTGCGTGGGCTCAGCGAGATTCATCAGCGGCGATTCTGCAATACCGAACGTGGCTCAAAAGTACGACGCATGGTAGTTCTGGACCGGACCGGTTTTGTGATCGAGCCGTTTGTCAATCGGAAACACCAGATCCACCAGTCGGTGACAGAGCCGGTCCCCTAGGTGCCGATAGAGTGCATAAAATGTCTGGCCCCCCTCCCGCACCGCATCGGGATCCTGCCCGTGGCCCCGGATCCAATCGGCCTGTTCACAGACAAACCGATCAATGTCGGCCCGGCCCCATTCGAAGTGGTACTGAAAGCCATATGTGGTCAGCCCCACCCGGAAGGCCTGATGGGCACATGCTGACGAAGTTGCCAGAGAAGTTGCCCCCTGTGGCAATTCACTCACCTGCTGGCTGTGGGCATGGAACTGATTCGTGTGCCATGGAAGCCCAGAGAAGACCGGATCACTCTTTCCGGCAAAGGTCAGTTCGACCGGCCCGAAACCAATTTCAGCCCGGTCCATCGGTCCTACCTGCCCACCAAGAGCGGCAGAGACCAGTTGTGCGCCCAAGCAGACACCAACAACCGGTAGGCGTGAGTCATAGGCAGCACGAATCAACTGCATCTGTGGCTGTATCCAGGGATAGGTCTCCTGCTCGTCTACGTTCATCGGTCCACCCATGCTGACCACCCCGTCGATGTTGGCCAGATCGGTGGGTAGGACGTCGCCCGATGTCTGATGGGTCTGGATCACACGTAATCGATGCCCACGGTCGCGCAAGATCTCCCCCAACCGACAGGAAGCATCCGCCGAATCGTGTTCGAATATCAAAATAGCCATGATGATCATGCTAGACGTTTCACCCGACTGTGTCACCACGAACCTCGTGTAACCGTGACCAATCGTTACCGGATCACCGGGGTGGCGGCTGACCTCTCCAATGGTCGATAAGCCGCATATGTCCAGTCCGCATATCATGATCCTCAATAATGGCGGCTTGCGCAGCTTGGTTGCAACCGCCCTGGCCATACGTGACCCGGAACCACAGAAGACCCAGGTGAGCCTTCTTCACGTCATTGACGGGCGCGATAATGGCATCCGAATCAAGTACGTTCGCATGCAGGCCAAACAGTTCCAACTGACACGAATCGTTGAGATCGATCTGCGGAATCTCTACGAACACAGGCCCGGTCGCGACAAGGACGGCTTGCCTATCGACACCCTAAGCACACCGCAGGTGCTGCTGGCAGCACTTGGTCAGGCTCGATGGCAACAGGCGGACCAGGTCATCTGGCCAGCATCGTTTGATGGCGATGAAACCGCGATGGCACGGGCCACTGAGCAGATGGTACTGATTGGCCATCTGGCACAGATCGAATACGACCCTATGCCACAACTGGACGCACCGCTGCTGGAACTAACTGATCGGCAGGTCCTTGAAGTCGGAGCCCAGTTAGATCTAGACTGGCAGCTGGCCAAGTCATGCCTGGCCGCAACCGACAAACCCTGTCATACTTGCGCTGCCTGCCAGCGCCGAAAGAATGCATTCGCTGCGGCAGGCATGGTCGACCTGATCGGAAGCCACCACCATTCGGTTTTGGCATCGCCAGCCCACTAATCACTCTGTCGCGATTCAGGACGAGTGGGCACACGGCCGCGATTAGTTTGGCTGTCGAGATCCTGCGGTGGCCCCTGCAAACGCCTGCCAACTGAACGGCCTCGATTCGTGTTCTGGATTCGCTCCAGTTGCTGCTGAACAATGCGAGGCTTATTCTCGGATTGCTCCTCTAATTTACGACGAAGCCCTTCGATCCGCTGTTCCAATTTGTGAATCTGGGCCCGGCGCATCCCCTGTTGCTGATCGAAACGCTGCTCAAGCGATTCAACCAGCTCGGCTTCTATACGCTCGCCCTGCTCGGCCTGATTCTCAGACCTCGCCTGCCGGTACCGCTGTATCAATCGCCTGATGCTGCGTGCTAGACGGAGTTGCTCAATCCGGAACTCCAACATCTGAGGATCCCGCTTACCGAGAAAAATCAGGTCTCGAACCTTAGGAAATCGCCGTTCCAGCATCCGGATTGCAGCCTTGGGGTCTTGGTCGCGTAGCTGCTCCAAACGATCCGCCATCGATGGATCAATCCGGCGCATCACTTCCAAGGCCTGATCCAACTGCCCTTCGGTCAAAGGACGCTCGGGCTTCAATGGAACCCGATGGGGCCGGTGTAGCCGGTGCCGCCGCAGATTATCAGGCCCATCCTTGGAATCGGCGGTCGGTTGGTCCTGGGCTGCCGACACAACAGTGCACATCAACATCACCAACAAAGCCAAGGTCTTGTTCATGACGCTGCTATCCTTAGGCACACAACCATCGCTAGAAGAACAGTTGCATCTGGCCAACCAGTTCGTCCAGTTGCTGGTTGGTCACGGCCTGATCTACCAATTCCTGTCCGCCATCAATGGCCGTTTCGAGCTGCTGCAATAAGTCCACCTGCATCGCCACCATCGCGATCTGATCATCCAGCGGATCACTCTCGGATTGATCCGTCACCACGTCCCATTCGGCCAGATCCTGGGCGAGCATCTGAATCTCATCCGCCCGGACCATTAAACCCGGGACATCTACGGGCCGGTGAGACACGCTCCAAAAAGCCGCGGTCACTGTAGCAACAAGGGCAATCGCCGCTGCTGCGCGCATCGCCACAAACAGACGCCCTGCTACCGACGAACGCAAAAGCTGAGGACTCGTCTGCCTCGCAACCCGCTCGGCTAAATCGGCTGGCACCTGATCGGGTGCCAAAGCCTCATCGAGCAGGGCCTGCAACTGTGGATCAATCGGTGATTCGACAGGTGGTGATTCCATGGGCCGGTCTCAGTCGGATCTCATATGCTGTGTCGGTCCGAATCATGCAACAACTTGCGTAGCTTACCCAACGCTCGATGGCATCGGGCCAGCACCGTTCCCAAAGGCTGATCCAGCACCTCGGCAATCTGGGCAAAGCTCAGATCAGCCGTGTGGCGAAGGTGAAGGATTTCCCGGTCTGCTTCGGTCATCTTGGCCACCGCCTGGCGCATCTGCTCGATCTGTTCCTGGTGGATCAACTGTTCATGCGGCAGTTCGGACAGTCCATTCTTTGCCGATGCCCAAGTATTAGCCTGCTCATCCTGTGCCGTGGCAGGGGTCATTTCCATGACCACGGCCTGTCTTTTCCGTCGCCGCATCTCATCACGCAATGCATTCATCGCAATTCGAAATAGCCATGACTCAAACCGCCCCCTTTCGTCGTATCCATCGGCAAGCTTGGTCACGACCGCCGTGAAGGTCGCCTGAGTAATCTCCTCGGCCAACTCCCGGTCGGCGCATTGCTTCAAAAGCAATCCGAACACCCGTGGCGTATACCTCTCCACCAGTAACCGCCAGGCATCCTGGTCGCCCTGGGCCGCACGCCGCAGCGTTGCCGCGAGAGGCAGGTCGGCTTCCGCGGATCCGGTCATACGCACCGATTCCTTGGGGCAAACGCCCAACCCGGGTCTTTATTGCCTGCCACAGCCCTCATCGGGGGTTTGTCCTAGCCCAGCCCAAGTGGCACCTAACCATCATATCCCCCATACTCCCCCTATGTCGCCCAGACCGGCAAAAGAAGTGGACCTGCAGGACTCCGCAGTCGTGATTGACCTGTTCCATCAGGCCTGCGAACTGAACCTGACCACCGGTGGACGCCAAGGAGCCGTGGCTGATCTCCAACGCTCCGGCCGACTGCTGATGACCGGCGACCTGCACGACCATGGCCTAAACTTCCATCGCATCCTGAAACTCGCCCGACTGCAGGAATCGGCTCACAACCACTTGATCCTACATGAAATCGTACACGGTTCCTCGCGGGTAAATGGGCGAGATCTCTCCATCCGCATGCTGGCCCGGGCCGCGGCACTTAAGTGCGCCTACCCTGAGCAGGTACTGATTCTACAATCCAACCACGAATTGGCGCAGTTGCTGGGTGAGAGAATCAGCAAGGATTCCGGCGACCTCGTCGAAGCCTTCAATGCAGGCATTGATTTTCTCTATGTCAACGATGCCGAATATGTCCGAGAAACCATGAACCAATTCCTGCGCAGCCTCTTGCTGGCAGTCCGCTGCGCCAATGGTGTGCTATTCAGCCACAGTCTGCCATCCCCACGTCGCCTCGAACAGTTCGATCCCCAAGTGCTGAATCGTGTACCCACCGATGAGGATCTGGGCTCTGGCGGTTCGGCATACCTGATGGTCTGGGGCCGAAATCATACCCAGCAGGTAAGCGATCTGCTCACTGAAAAATGGGGTGCACGGCAATTTGTGATGGGCCATCAACCGGCAGAGATGGGTTTCGAACCTGTAGCAAACAACATGATCATCCTGGCTTCGGATCACGATCACGGCGTTGCGCTACCGATAGATCTATCGCAACATTACGAGCAAGACGACCTGATTGATCGGATCGTGCCGCTGGCATCAGTGGTAATATGAATATCAGCCACCAGATCACAACGGATCTGCCATACAAACATCGGAAGCCGAACCAATAGGACTTGCCTTGGACCATTTTCCTATCAGTCTGCCGAACGCCGTAACCTTAGTGCCAAATACGGCACCCGTAGCACACCCACACACCTAGCAACCCGGTGGGGCATCCCGCCGTTCAGGAGGCACCTCATGAAAAAGTATCACGTCCAGATCATCTTATTGCTCGCCGTAGCCGGTCTTGCCACCGTTGGCGTCCACCACGGTTGGGCATCCCAAGCGACGCAGCCGGCCGAGGTAGCATCAGCCCAAGTACACGCCCAGCAGATGCGAGCAATCAGAGCTGCCGTCTGCACCATCTCTCCTACCAAAGGCAATTCCGTCTCGGGCGTGGTCCGCTTCCATCAGCGGGGTGAGCAGGTCCATGTGGTCGCGAAATTCTCAGGACTTAAGCCCCATAGCAAGCACGCTTGGCACATCCACGAGTTCGGCGATATCACCGACCCCGCGGGTCAGGCCACGGGTGGCCATTACAACCCTGAACGGATGCGCCACGGCCTTCCCGATAACCCGCAGCGCCACGCCGGTGACTTTGGCAATCTAGTGGCTGACGCACAAGGTCACGCCCACGCCCAGATCACAATGCGAAACATTAGCCTGGCCGGCACTCACAACCCCATTATCGGCCGAGGCATGATCATCCACGCCAAATCGGATGATGGCGGCCAACCCACCGGCAACGCCGGTGCTCGGATCGGTCAGGGAGTAATCGGGATCGCCTCATCGCGCCCGTAGACGAATGTATAGAGAGAGATCAAAGCTATTCCGTGGCGATCGTCAACGCCTCAAAGGCATCGCTCCGGCGCGTACGCAGATTAAAGCAAATCTGCCGACGGACTTGGTGCAATTTGTCGGCTTGCAGGCGGCGGATAAGCATCTGTTCGACAATATCGCGACTACGGCTCTCAGCAGCCACCTGGCCACCTGGATCTACAATCATGCAGCCCCCAGCATGATTGGCCTGCACCCCGTGTCGGCCCCCAGCCGAGCGGCCGACCGTATTGCACAAACCGACGTACACACCATTCTCCAAGGCCCGGCACCTGTGTATGACCCGCCATTGTTGCTTGAGGTTGGCAACGGCCTTGCGCCGTCCCTCCAGGCCACGGGGCCAAGCACCGAAACGGGCGGCATGGGGACTCAAGATTAATTCCGCCCCTCGAACTGCGCAAATCCTTGCCATCTCAGGCAACAGATTGTCATAACAGATCACCACGCCCACGCAAGCAAATGGCAAGTCAAAGACTGGGACTGACGTTCCCCCACGAAAAAGGAAGTACTCATCGTGAGACAGGTGCACCTTACGCTGCTTACCGATGAACCCCTCGGGACCCACGATAAATTGCGTGTTGTAAACGGCACCGGCCTCTGACTCGGCGATTCCGGCACAGATGTAGATGCCCAGTTCAGCAGCCAAACCCGCGATGTGGTTTACCGCATCACCGTCGGGAACCCGCTCGGCTTCTGCAATCATCGCCGGATGGCCCCCATGCCCAGTGATGCTTAATTCGGGCAAAACCACCAAGTCAGCACCCTTACGCTTGGCCTGGCGAACCCAATACTCCGTGGCAGCCAGATTCTGCTGCTTCTTGCCCAACGGACTGGCATGCGCAATCAATCCTAGGCAGAAGTCCTTCATAGGCAGGTTGACTCCTATTCTTCCCGCCTCAATGCCATCCCATTTCGAACCAAATCATGCCGTGGGCGTGACCTCGCCTGATCCATGGGCAAGATTCACTGCCACCGTCTTAAAGTTCACCGGCTCAATCAATCCGTTTTCCGTAACGATGGCGGTTAAAAGTTCGCCCGGGGTCACATCAAATGCCGGGCTGTAGGTCTTGATTCCCAATGGCGCTGTGCGCATCCCAAAGCCCTCGGTGATCTCCTGTGCCGGGCGTGATTCGATGGGAATCTGCTCGCCAGTAGCAATCGGCAGGTCAAAGGACGATGACGGTGCCGCTACGTAGAACGGGATGCCGTGATGCCGAGCCAGCACCGCAAGATTGTATGTCCCGATCTTGTTTGCAACATCCCCGTTGGCGGCAATCCGATCAGCTCCGGTGATCACCATGGCAACCTTGCCCTCTCGCATCACCTGAGCCGCCATGTTGTCACAGATCAGAGTCACGTCCATCCCAGCCGCCGCCAGTTCGAACGCCGTCAGTCGTGCGCCCTGAAGCAGCGGGCGAGTTTCGTCCGCAAATACGGTAAACGCCCGCCCCTGTTCCCGGGCCAGATACATCGGCGCAGTTGCTGTGCCAATGCCACCAGTAGCCAAGGCCCCAGCATTGCAGTGGGTCAGTAGACCCGGCCGTTCGGCATTCAACCTCGCCACCAGCGGCAGTGCGTGCTCGCCGATCCGCCGGCACATCTGACGGTCCTCGTCGTGAATGGTCTTGGCCTCCGCCAGTAATGCGTCGCAGGTACGTGGATCGACGCACTGCATTCGTCGCAACGCCCAGGTCAGGTTTACCGCCGTGGGCCGGCTTGCGGCCAGCAATTGAATCGACGACTCGAAGCAATCTCCCCGAACACTGAGTACACAGCCATAGGCCGCGGCGATACCGATCGCAGGAGCACCGCGAACCGAGAGCTGCTTGATGGCGTTAGCCAACTGTGGCACCTCGTAACAGTCTAGGTAGGCCACCTTACCGGGTAGAAGCGTCTGATCCAGCAGTCTCAGATGCCCGCTGGGCCCATCACCAACCCACTGAATGTTCTTGATGTCCACTGATGTCATCATGTCGCCCAGATCGTCAGCGCCACGTTGACGGCATTGAAGCCGGCATGCACACCGATTGGTGGCCACAAACTGCCGGTGCGTTCGTATAACCAACCAAGTACAACCCCGAGCACAAACAAGCCCGGCAGTGCGTGCCAAGGCACCACAGCGTGAACCAAGGCAAACATCGCCGATGCCACCAGTACCACGACCCAGCGACGCCTCGGTAACACAGAGACTAACGCGGTCTGCAACAATCCGCGATAAAGAAGTTCCTCAAATACTGGTGCCAGCCCGATCGCCATTGTCCCAACCAAAGCCTGCACCACTCCTGACTTTGATTGCTTCAGCAAGGTGATCATCTCATGACCATCCTTGAGTACGGGCACCCCCAGCAGAATTTCAACGCAAACCGCGGACAGGATCGCACCGAATACCAGCGGCAGTGCTACGACCAAGCCAATCAGGGCCGCACCTATGTCACGCAACGGCTGACGTGGTATCACCCCAAGACGCCTCCATCCATCAGCATGCATCCGAGCCCGCCAGAGCACGTACACCGTGGGGCCGAGAAACGTCGCCACCTGGCTCCACAAGATCAGGGCAGCGCGGTGCGTCGGTGAGGCGAGCATCATCTTCGCCGGTGGTGCAACCTGGTCGGTCACAAGAGTGGCCACACTGGATCCCAGCAGCATCAAACCTAAAGCCGCTACCAGATCAAACGGGCCCAATCCAACGATCCGGCGCGGACCGGAGATCATCGCACGCGGACTCAACCAGCCAACATGCCAGACCAGAACCAGCGCGGCCATGGCCCATGGCCCAATCCACCACCAGTAGTCAACGACATCGTCCCAGGTCACCCCGCGAGTGTAGCGGTCCCACACCAAAGGTGCCCGATTTGCAGCTGTAGCCAATCAAGAAACCAAAGAAATTGATCTGGATCATCGATTCGCCTAAGCTGGAGGGCTTGGTATTTCACGCCTGATTGCAGGAGGCAATAAAGAGCATGTCACTGGTGACGATCTGGTCTCCGCATTTTCAAAGCCCCGTCCGCATGCGCGGACGCTCCTACTATCTCGCCGGACGGGTACGGCGACAGAAGCCCCAGGGCACAGAAATGGTCCAGGCTGAAGTTCGTGGCCGCGAAGCTTATGCCGTCACAATCACCCAGGAGGGTCACTACGCGGTGGCCCAGTGCAATTGTCTGCACTTCGAACGCGGCTCGTTCTGCAAGCACATCTGGGCATTGCTGTTGGATATCCAGAATCATGCCGGTTCTCCGGACATCAGTGAATCTGAGTTGGCCAAGCTTCGGGTCCGCTCACCCAAAGCACGCAAACGAGATCCCCAGTCACAAACGCCGCGAGCACACGAGCCGGAATGGATTGGACGCTTGGCGCTGCTGCGGCCAACAAATGATGAGCAACCACCGACCAATGCCATGCTGACCGCTCAACGGCAAGTATGCTACGTCTTGTTACCGCAGGCTTCGGGGCGTCAGGGGGGGCTGGTCATCGCACTACGGCAACGCCATGCCATCGCCAGAGGCTGGAGCCAAACCAAACCTCTCAAGCTCAGTGCCATCACGCTGAACTCCCTGGCCGATCCCACCGATCGCCAATTATGTGCCCTCATCCTCGGCGCCGCACCCTCCGATGATGCCGATCGATCTGGCGGGTTCCGATACGAAAAATCGTGCGAGGTTCTGAGCCTTCCATCAGGCGCACGGTGCATGATGCTACGCCGAATGATTGACACAGGCCGCTGCTACATTGACAACGGCGACGCGATCAGCAGCCCCCAAGAAACGCCAGTGCTGTGGGATGGTGATGAACCTTGGGTTCCCTGGCTGGTCGCCACCGAAGTAGAGGACCAACTGGTCGTGAATGTCCAATTGCGACGTGGCACCCAATCCATGCCGGTGGAACAACCGGAATTGATCCTTGGCGGCAATGACGGTCTGCTGATTGCTGGTGGCCAAGCTGCTCCATTCGAGGACCGCAATGCGTTCCAATGGGTCCATCAGTTCCGCGAGGACTTTCAGAGTGACCTTGAAGGCGCCAAGCCGATCCACGTACCCATGGCGGACGCAGCACGATTCGTGGAGCGACTGTACATGCTGCCTCAGTTGCCTGAGATTGAGTTCCCCCCAAAACTGGGCCGACGTGAGCGGCACATCAATCCTATCCCACATCTGGATCTGTTTGGTCCGGGTTCAAGCGATGCTGCCAAACTGTCACCTGGCGCCAAGAACCAGTTGGTCGGGCAGGTGTGGCTGGCATACGAGAACCGCCGAATCAATCCCGCCCAACCAGGACATTTCGTTCCCATCAATCCCGACTCTGATTCCGATGACATGTCATTGGTGCGCCGGAACCAACACTGCGAACAGGCAGCGGTCGCACAACTGGCGGCCTTGGGCTTCCGCCAGGTGTCTGGAGGTAACACGCTCCTGTTGGCAGCCAAGCAGGCACCCAATACCATCGCCACGTTGCTCGGAAAGGGCTGGATCGTGCGGGCCGACCGCCGTGTCGTGCATTCGGCTGGCCCACCACGATTGAACGTTAAATCGTCAACTGACTGGTTTGAGCTGCACGGAGGCCTCATTTACCACACCGAAAACGGGCAACAAGAGGAGATCACGCTACCACAAATCCTGTCTGCCGTACGATCGGGCCACCACCTGATCGAACTCGGTGATGGGTCCCAAGGCTTGCTCCCCGAGCAGTGGCTTCTCAAACATGGATTGCTGACAGCATTGGGGGAAGTGGAACAGGACCACCTGCGATTTAAGTATCCCCAAGCCGTGATGCTTGATGCGATGCTGGATGAAAAGCAGCTTACAAGCGTGGACGATGCCTTTAGAGCGATCCGCACCCGGTTGCACGAATTCACCGGGATCCGATCTTTAGACGCGTCAGGTCAATTCCAAGGGGCACTACGAGGTTATCAGCGAGATGGAATTGGTTGGCTGGATTTTCTATGTGAGTTCAGATTCGGCGGCATCCTTGCCGACGATATGGGGCTAGGAAAGACCATTCAGATCCTCGCCATGCTGCAGCGGCGCAAGCATGGTGGCAATGATGCTGCCGACGTAGGATCGCACGAAACCGGAGCCTTGGGTCAGCCTGCCGAACCGTGCCCCAAGGTGCGGCCCTCACTAGTCGTCGTGCCCCGGAGCGTGGTGTTCAACTGGATTGATGAAGCGACCCGATTTACTCCTGACCTGCGAGTCGTCGCTTATACCGGCGTGGACCGCGAGATCCTACGCCAATCGTTCGATAAGTACGACATGGTTGTCACGTCGTACGGCCTGATGCGACGCGATATCAATGAATTGTGCCGCCACCGATTCGACTATGTCGTTCTCGACGAGGCCCAGATGATCAAGAACCCCGGTTCGTTGTCGGCCAAAGCGGCCCGACTGCTCGACGCCAATCACCGCCTGGCCCTAACCGGCACCCCCATCGAGAACCATCTAGGAGATCTATGGTCGATATTCGAGTTCCTCAACCCTGGCATGCTCGGTACCATTGGGCGTTTCAATGACCTGCTGCGAACCCCGCCGGGCGGGGCCCGCACTGCAAGTGAAATGGGCAACACCGAGGCACCCGCGGTCAAAAACCAGGAGACTCTCAAGCAGGTCGCCACCGCCCTACGGCCGTTCATACTTCGGCGCACCAAGCATGAGGTCCTCCGGGATCTGCCGCCAAAAACAGAGCAGACACTGCTGTGCGAAATGGAGGCCGAACAGCGTCAAGTCTACGAAGAATTGCGCCGCTACTACCAGAAAACGCTGATGGACCGGATCGATAGAAACGGTGGGAGTGCCCTGGGCCGCTCGACCCTGGTGGTGCTGGAAGCTCTGCTGCGGCTGCGGCAAGCCGCTTGCCACCCCGGCCTGATTGACCCAAATCGCAAACATAACCGATCCGCAAAACTCGACCTGCTGCTGAATCGCCTACAAGACATTGTCGACGAAGGCTCCAAGGCGTTGGTATTCAGCCAGTTCACCTCCATGCTTGATCTGGTCAAGCCGCAACTGGAACAACATGACATCCCCTACTGCTATCTCGACGGTCAAACACAAGACCGCAAGCGAGTCGTTGAGCAATTCCAGACTGATGAGCAAGTTCCAGTATTCCTAATCAGCCTGAAAGCCGGCGGCCTTGGCCTGAATCTGACCGCAGCCGAGTATGTGTTCATCCTCGACCCGTGGTGGAATCCCGCGGTCGAGGCGCAGGCCATCGACCGCACCCATCGGATCGGGCAAACCAAACCGGTATTTGCCTACCGAATGATTTGCCAAGATACGGTTGAACAACGCATTACGGAGTTGCAGGCACAGAAGAAACAACTCGCCGATGCCATCGTCGGCGGCAACCAGACGCCACTGCGCGACCTGACCCGCGCGGACCTGCAGCAGCTACTCTCATAAGCCGCCTTAATGTGAATACCGACCATCAACCCGCTTCGGCACCACACACACTATCTTGGCAATATCACGGGGTCGATGCGGCTACGGGTACAAATTCAACAATCGATAGGTCGAACCCGCTCAAGGCCGTCGGGGTAAATGGGTGATTCGTGATCAGCCGCAACTTGCGCGCGCCCAAATCACGCAGGATCTGGGAGCCGATGCCATAATCCGCGGTGCGCATGGGCGGGCGGATTCCTGGCGATTCCTGGCTGCTGCCCAGACGTAGTGCATCGCCGTCGTCGGACGGATCGGCGTCGGGCACTGACGCTGTCTGCAATCGCTTAAGCAGGCCCCGACCCATTCCTTCGTGTCGCAGATACACTACGGCGCCACGGCCGGCGAGTTGGATCATCCTCATGGCGTTCTGCAGCGTGTCGCCCGACGGCTGGGTCAAGTCGCCGAACACGTCACCTAGGAGATTCTGGCTGTGCATGCGCACAAGCACGGGATCCGTGATCTCGATCGGCTCACCCTTCGCATCCAAACAACCCAGGTCACCGCTAACCAGTGCGACGTGGGGCATTGGGTCGACCTGAGAGACATAGGCGATCAGCCGAAAACACCCACAAGTATTCTCAAACGGGATTTCCTCGATCCGCTCAATGAGTTTCTCACGCTGCAGGCGATACTGGATCACATCCGCCACTGAACACATCTTCAACTGATGTCGCTGGCACAGATGCTCCAGGTCGCGGCGGCGTGCCATGGTGCCGTCTTCGTTCATGATCTCAATCAAGACCGCCCCATGATGCAACCCGGCTAGACGACACAGGTCGACCGAACCTTCCGTCTGTCCGGCCCGGACTAGAGAACCGCCAGCCCGAGCCCGAAGGGGCTGGACATGCCCCGGCCGGGCCAGATCTACCGGTTGGCTCGCGGCATCGATTAGGACACGAATGGTTGTCGCCCGATCAGAAGCGCTAACGCCGGTGGTGACCCCAAATCGCTCGTGGGCATCGACGCTGACAGTGAATGCCGTCGCTCTCTGCGTGGTATTGATGCGGGTTTGAGGCTCCAACTCCAGGGCATCGCAGATCTCAGCCGCAAGTGGCACGCACATCATTCCACGACCTTCGCGCAGCATATAATTAATGATCTGCGGGGTCACATACTCAGCAGCACACACAAGGTCACCCTCATTCTCGCGATGCTCGTCATCCGCGAGCACAATCATCCGACCGGCGCGCAGCTCTTCGAGAATCTCTGTGATTGAGTGCATTGTCTTGAACTTAATTCGGCTGCTCGACAGGTGTCAGCCGAACGATTGTCTTCGGTTCGAATGGCATCCGGTCCATAAGGTCATGCAGATCGCCGACACTCACCTCCATCAGGCGATGCAGTTCCTCGACCAACGGCAGGTACTGGCCCAGGTAGCTCCATTGTCCGCCCAAATAGCGCATGCGGCCAAGTGGCCGCTCTCCCACAACGGTGGCGGCAGTGGCAAGCTTGTTCTTGACACGTTCGACCTCATCCGCCGTGACCGCGCCCGCCACCGCATCGATGGTTTCAATGAATCGAGACTCGACCTCAGACGCCCGATCGGGCGCACAAGATGCATATCCGAAATAGCTGCCAGTGCGATCATAAGGCAAAAACGAAAAATCGGCCTCGTCGGCAAGGCCAGGGTCGACCAGATCCCAATAGAGACGCGAGCCATCGGCGTCCCCGAGCACATCAGCAAGAACCCTCGCTGTATACCGCAAATCATCTTGGGCGCTGGGGCCAAGACACATCAATGCCAGGTAGTGCCGTGTGACCTGTTGGTCACGGATCGATCGCTGTAATACAGCGGGTTGGGGATCCACGTAGTCCCTCGTCACACCCGCTGGGCACCATTGCCCGGCAATTTGGCGGACATCGTCGACAAATGCATCAAAGTCGATACGCCCCGCCCCAACAACGATGATATTGTCCGATGCGTATCGCTGCTCGAAGTACAACCGCATCTGTGTCGCAGTCAACTGCCCCACTGTCGCCGGTGTCCCCAACACCCGGTAGCCCAGCGTGTGGCCTCCGAAATAGGTTTCCAGCATTGCATCCTGCAGACGCCAACTGGGCCGGTCATCGTACATGCCAATCTCTTCGACGATAACTTTCTTCTCCATCTCGAAGTCATCATCGCGCAACGAAGGTCGGAGAATATCACCCAGAAGATCGATGGCGTGCGATAGGTATTCCGGCAGTACCTGCGCGAAATACACCGTCTGCTCATGGGAGGTAAACGCGTTGTAATTCGCGCCGATGTCATCGAAGGCACGATTGACATCATCTGCGCTGCGCCGCTGGGTGCCCTTGAACATCATGTGTTCGAGGAAGTGAGATACGCCCATCTCCGAAGCGATCTCATCGCGTGTCCCCGTCTTCACAAAAAACCCGACAGCCGCGGTGTGGGCATCGCCATTGCATTCGGCGATCACCGTCAGATCGTTGTCCAATACTTTTTTGTGGAATTCAAAAGGCATCAGTTCGACAGGCGTCTCGCACAACGGCAATCCAATTGATGGTGAAAATCCGAGTAATGCTACCGGACCGATGCAGAACACAGAGAGTCAAGAGCCCTGCCACGGTGAATCGATGCCAAACAGTTGCCATCAAGTGGTGCGAATAGCTTGGCTATTGGCTCACCCGATCGAGTTCAGCCTCGAACTGCTGCTTGTCGGTAACCCCAACAAACTTCTTGACTACTTCACCCTTGTCGAACAGGATGATCGTGGGAATCGCACTGATACCGAATTTGATCGATACGTCGCGGTTGCCATCCGTATCGACCTTCCCCACCTTAACCCGACCTTCATACTGATTGGCCAACTCCTCGATCGTCGGAGCGAGCATCCGGCAGGGCATGCACCATTCCGCCCAGAAGTCAACAAGCACCGGCTGATTGCTCTTGAGGACCTCGGTCTCGAAATTATCGTCGGTCAATTCCAGTACTGATTCGCTGGCCATAAGTTCGTACTCCCACGGCGTTATGCCATGCCCTAATGGGGGTTTGCCATCACCTAAGATGGGCGATTGTAGACGCCGCCCCAACCCCCATCAACTAACTGCAAAAAACCTCCCCATCTGCCCGTCCCAATCACCGAGAAAGGTGCCAGATTTTCGACTGCTCAATGGGGTGGACGGTAGAAAATCCCTAAAATCTCCTGGAAAAATTTGTTTATGCCAGCAAATTATGGAAATAACCAATACTCCCATCTAGTTTTGCTTGACCTTTCCCACAATGTGGCGTCATATTGGTAGGTCTGTTCTGGAGTTCTGGCATCCTCCACCTACGAACCTTGGAGGGGTTTCGCCAAACAATGAGCCATTCCCATCGCATGATCTGCCAAGCCATCGTCGCCATGGTGACGCTCAACTGCGTTTCCATGCTGGAAGCAGGCGTGATCCGCCATGACCGAAATGACTCCGACTATACGACGCAGGCTGCCAATCTGGATTTCGCGGCGGTAGGGATCTTTCAATCTGATGCGTCCGCCTCATCTGAGACCACCACTGTCCGTGGCTCAGGCACGTTGATCAGTCACGAATGGGTGCTTACGGCTGCCCATGTCGGTCTGGGACCATCCGGACGAACCTTCGCCGTGGGGGGTCAGACCAGGGCCATCGCGCAGATCATTCGCCACCCTGACTGGGTAGTAAGTCCAATAATCGATGACGGGGCTGACCTCATGCTAGTTAAGCTCGATGCACCCGTGTTTGAAGTCGCCCCAGCCTCATTGATTTCCTCCAACCAGTCCCTCGTTGGCCAAATCGCCACCTACACCGGTTACGGCGAAACCGGTGACGGCTTCACCGGTAATGTTTCCGGCTCGGCCGGTACCGCTCGAGCCGGGGAAAACACGATTGATCAAGCCGGGGGCATTGTGGGCGGTACTGATTACTCAGAAAACTTGGTCTTCGCAGATTTCGACCAGCCAGCGAACGCCACCACCAACATAATGGGGTCTACCGCCCCAAAGAACCTTGAGTATCTCCCGGCCCTGTACGATTCCGGTGGTGGGGTCTTTGTTGATGACGGGGGGCAACAGGTCGTGGCTGCCCTCAACTCGATTGTCCTGCTATTTAACAAGGACGGCGGTGGCGGCAGTTGGGAATACGGTGATGTGATAGGAGCAACGGTCATCGGGCCTTACCTGAACTGGATCGAACAAATGGGCACGCCCAGCCTGCTTTTGGGAGATGCCGACAATGACCTGCTGGTCACCGGGGCTGATCTCCTTGCCATCCAGGAAAACTTCGGCATAACCGGCATCGCCAATGGCCTGCTGCTCGGTGATGCCGATGACAACGGCATGGTCACTGGCACGGATATCATCACGGTGCAGCAGAACTATGGCACCGTTGTGGGCATTTCCACGAGTCCCACTGCGCCAGTTGGTGGTATTCCAGAACCAGCTACGGCTGTAATCCTGACTCTAGCCACTAGCCTCGTTACCCACCGTTGCTGCACCCGCACTACCTAAAAAGTACTGAGTGCCCCTGCATCCTTTTCTAACATAAACACAGATAGGATCAACGCTTGGGATGACAATATGGTCGTAGCGTTGCTTGTCGCATCTGGACTGTTTATCATGAGCGCCTAGTCTCTGGGGTATTTTTTGGTTCAAGAAACATTAGTGAAACGGACTTCATTGCAAACGCTACGGGCAGTGGCAGTGGTATCGAGTTATGCGCCCCGCCGCTGCGGCATCGCAACTTTTGCCCGCGACCTGACCGAAGCCGTTGCCACGGCAGCGCCGCAAATGAATACCCTCACCGTCGCAGTCAATGATCGTCCGGAAGGGTACCGATATCCGCCCCGCGTGGCGTTTGAGATCAACCAGAACCGACTGCCTGAATATCGACTCGCGGCCGATTTCCTAAACATGTCCAACGTCGATGTGTGCTGTGTGCAACACGAATTCGGCCTTTTCGGCGGCCCGGAAGGATCACACCTAATTGAAATGCTCCGCCGCCTGCGCATGCCGGTGGTGACCACCCTCCATACAGTGCTGCAAGAACCAAATGACGCCCAGCGCCAGGTCATGTCTCAACTGGGAGAGATCTGTGACCGCTTTGTCATCATGGCCGAACGGGCTCGTGAGTTTCTCTGTGACATCTATGGCATCAGCGATCAGAAATTAGCCTTGATCCCCCATGGAATCCCGGATGTACCGTTCTTCGATCCCAACTATTACAAGGATCAGTTCGGAGTCGAGGGGAAGAAAGTCATCTTGACCTTCGGGTTGCTTGGGCCGTCGAAGGGTATCGAAAATATGGTCGAAGCCCTGCCTCGGATCATCAAGAAGCACCCCGACGTGATCTACATCGTACTCGGCGCCACCCATCCGGGTGTGGTAGCCTACCACGGGGAGGATTACCGCCTCAGCCTGCAGCGCAGAGCCAAGGAACTGGGGATCGAGCAATACATCCTCTGGGTCAACAAGTTTGTCGAAGTTCAGGAACTGATCGAATTTCTTGGGGCCGCTGATGTCTACGTAACCCCCTATCTCAACGAAGCCCAAATCACCTCCGGCACCTTGGCCTACGCGGTTGGGGCTGGAAAGGCTACGGTATCCACCCCCTACTGGCACGCCCAAGAACTTCTGGCCCACGGGCGAGGTCGGATTGTGCCTTTCGGTGACCCCAACGCACTCGGACAGACGATCATCGACCTATTCGACAACGAGACCCAGCGCCACGCCATGCGCAAGCGGGGTTATCAATACATGCGAGCCAGTTCCTGGAAAAACGTTTCCCAGATGTATCTTGATCTATTCCAGGAGGTCCGCAAGCTAAGCAACCGGAACCCGAAACCGCGTCTCAGAAAGCGGCACCTCCAGAGTATTCGGCCAGACCTCGAGGAAATCAAACTCGACCATCTGCAGAAACTGACCGATGACACGGGTGTATTTCAACGGACCAAGTTGACCGTTCCCGATCGGTCGGGGGGCTACACCACTGATGACAATGCACGGGCACTGGTGGCAGTCTTGTTGGCGCGGGAACATGTTCCATTCAACAATGACCCCAGCATTGACGCCCTGATCTGTCGATATCTGAGCTTTCTGGAGTACGCCTTCAATGACCAAGCCGAACGGTTCCGCCACCATCTGGGTTACGACCGGAGATGGACGGAGCAGACCGGCTCGGAAGAATCGCACGGCCGTGCCATCTGGGCCTTGGGTGAAACCGTGGCCCGCTGCCCACAGCGTGGGTATATGACGCTTGCGGCCACCCTCTTTCAACGAGCTTTACCCGGATGCGAAACGTTGAACCACCCGCATGGATGGGCTTACTCACTGATCGGAATCCACGCCTACTTGCGACGTTTCTCGGGTGATACCAATGCCAGACGCATTCGGGAGAGCCTCGCGCACAGCCTGAACGACTGCTTCGTTCAGAACATCAGCGACGAATGGATGTGGCATACCGATACCCTAACCTACAGCAACTCACGCCTGCCCCATGCTCTGCTTCTATCGGGTCGCTGGATGTTCAACAACGAGATAATCCAGTTGGCTCTGCGCATCTTAGACTGGCTTTGGGAACAACAGAGTGCCCATTCAGGACACTTCGCTCCCGTGGGAAATGATGGCTGGTTCGTGCGCGGCGGCGAGAAGGCCCGGTTTGACCAACAGCCGCTCGAAGCCAGCGCCATGATTGACGCCAGCCTTGAAGCATATCGGGTCACCGCAGACCGCAAGTGGTTGGACCGATCACACCAATGTCTAGACTGGTTCCTCGGTGAGAACGATCTGTACCAACCGCTTTACGACTCCACCACCGGTGGCTGTGCCGAGGCACTTGGTGCTTATTCGGTCAGTGAAAACCAGAATGCCGAATCGACGCTCGCCTGGCTGTTGGCCCTGACCGCCCTGTACAACCAGAGACTCGACGAAGACGAGCACCCAACCCAGTTGGTTTCGGAGAATCGCAAAGAGAATGCCGTAACCAACAAGACTCGGCCAACTGTGCGCCGGCGGCGCAAACCAACTGCCGTCCCGTCGACCTGATATGTTGGTGCTCTTGCCAACACGAATCTCGATGACCGGAACCGAATCCCACCGAAGGAAATTGGGGGCAATAGATCCTATTGGATCCGAACCAGATAGAATGTCCTGATGCGGCCGCGTGCCCGAGTGGACTAAGGGGGCGGATTGCAAATCCGCTGGGCTTTGCCCGTCGTGGGTTCGAATCCCACCGCGGCCTTTCTCACATCATGTCGCACGCGTTTGCAGTAGCCAGTAACTGACAAGGAATTGCACCAATCCCAGGTGTCATGGCTATACGCTTGCTCATCGTGTCGACTTGCACCATCCCACGCCACTTCGCGCTGCCATTGCTGGGCGCACTACTGGGGTTGTTTGTAGTCGTATCTGTCGTGTCAGGCACCCATTGCTGCTGGCGATCCCGCGTGTCGTCCTCGCCATGAGGAATCCGGTATCTTCATAATGCGGATTGCATGAATCGCAGTCACGTATGGATGGCTCAATCAGATACCCAAGGGAAGCCTGCGTCAGGCCGCCAGCGTCGGCTGGCGGTTGTAAATAGGAACCCCTTCACATGTCAAGCAGAAAATAGACGCCAACTATCCTCTTCTCTAGTATCACGGTAGGCATCCGCCACATTGTGGCCGTCGCTTGCATCTGCTCTGCAACAACGGTTGATCAGGCCAACACCACGCCTGGACTCCTGGCAGAATGGAACTTCGACGAGGGCCAGGGGTTGGTGGCGCGCGACGCCAGCGGGCACGGACGCGACGCGACACTTTCCGAACCTGTCTGGATTGAGCAGGCGGAAGGATCTGCCCTAAACCTGGACGGTTTGGACGATTTCGTGGATTTCGGAAACATCGCCGCTATCGGCATTGGTGGCCCTCTCACCATCGAGGCCTGGGTCAAGCCACTGCGCCAAACCACCACCGATACAAATCTCTTCGGTGAAGGCTACCGCACGTACCTAATGACGTACTACATCACGAACCTCTGCTGGTACGTCGGTCACGGTGGAGGTGCGACTTCGAACTGGCTCGGCAAGAAACTGAACCTGAATAAGTGGTCCCACGTTGCGGCGACATTTGACGGGGCCGAACTTGGCCTGTGGGTCAACGGCCGCCTGGCTGGCCGTCGGAAATCGGTGATCGAGACCTATAAACCACAAGACCACTTCATGATTGGGACCAAGGGTCAACTCGGCATGCCCCGTTTTAAAGGGTCTGTGGCCCGGGTGCGGATCTACGATCGGAGCCTGTCGGGCAATGAGATCGTGGACCATTTCAAATCGGAAGCTGAACACTACGGGTTTGGCCCGACCTGGTTCAAGCGGGTGAGGGTCACTCCCTACGACTACCAGGAGCGGGGACAGTTGCTGGTGGAGGCCGATTACACCGGACTCCAACCCCTGGCCGGGCAATGGCAAACTGAGGTGACGCTTGCCCACAAAGATAGACGTGACGAAATCCTCTATCGCGAGGTGAGGGATGAATTGCACCCCGAACAAGGCCTGGAGGAAATCATCCTGGACACCCGGCGACTCGAGCCCGGCGACTATGTGGTTCGCGTGCAACTTACAGATGGCCATGAATCGTATCCGCAAGAAGAATTTCGCTTCACCTACCCCACCTCCCCACTGCCGCTGCCCTCACCCGCGCAATGCGTCGTCGGCCCGTTGCCTCCCGCTGTTGCACCTACCCCATTCGATTTCGAAATGAACAAGGGGGCGGTTTCACCTTGACCGTCAAGGCGTACGCTACGCCTTCCAGTCAAGAATCTCCTGGCCCCATGGCAATTTCAATTACCTCGCCGCCAATGAAGACGCCACCATTGAACCCGCCTGGAGCGTCGCCGTCACCCAACCGACCCCATTGTCCCATGGTCCCATCGTTCCACGGCCCAAGCATTACGAAGTCGAAGGTGCCGGAAACTTCTACCGAATAGACCGAACAATCAACATCTTCCCCACCCACATTTACCTAAAAAACAAATACACAAACACGTTCAACAACGACCTTGGCATGCTGATCTACAATGAGACGCCGGTGCAATCCGACCAGATCACCACCTCGTGGCTCTCCGGTCGCGCATTACGCGGTCGACAAGCGGAGTCCCGAGTTCCCAACGGAGGCCCGAATGTCTTTTTCGCCGATGCCAACACCGGTATCGGTATTATCCCCATCGATGATGTGTATGTGGTGCAGGCGCTGCCCTGCGTGGGATGGAAGAACGCCGCCGGCGTGGGAACAGAAAGGTTCGCGCTGGCTCCCGGCAAGTCTTACACGCTGGAGTGGGCTATCTATCCCACTGGTTCGGGAGACTACTACGATTTCATCAACTGCTTTCGCAAGGTGGAAGGCCGAATTGGCACCGTGACCGAGGCGCCGGGCTTCATCACCCACGGTCCCAATAACCGCCGACAGGTACCGACCCGGGATTTCATCAAGAAACGTGGGCTGGGAATCGGCATCATCAGCGGCCTGCCCGCGGCCGCAGACTATCCAGAAGTCTCCATCCAGGGCATCGAGTTTGTGGATTTCCCCAAGGAGATGGAACTTCTCAAAAGAGGCGCAGGAAAAGGGATGGCAGGGATGGATTTTCTACCCTACGCCAGGCAACAGCTTCCACAATGCCCGGATGCGCAGCGTAGATGTCATGATGGACGATCTGGGCCTGGATGGCCCCTTTATGGATGGGTTCTTCCACGGCTACGCACGCCGCTGGACCTGCGACCGCTGGGACAGGCACTCCGCCGACATTGACCGCGACACCAAGACCATCCAGCGCAAGGTGGGATCAGTGCTGCTGCTCTCCCAGCTGTCCATGATCGAATTCTGCCGCAAGATCCACACCAAGGGGGGGATCGTCATCGGCAACGGCACGGTATTCACCCGCAGTATTGCCAACGAGAAGCACATCCTCTTCGACAACGAAGTTGCCTCCGGACCGCAGTTGCATACCGCTCCCACCATCACTGCGCTACGTAGCTCCTCTTCCGGTGCCCTGAGTGAACAGGGGCTCTACCTCGACATGCTTGACAAGCTCAGTTGGGGTGAAGGGTTCATCTACTACAACGACCGGATCCCGCTGACCACCCCGTTACTGACGGCCCGGACATACCCCATTACATTCGAGCAGATTCGCGCGGGGATGATCCGCGGACCACAGCGCATCGTCACGATGAATCCTGGCATCTACGGCTGGCCGGGGAAACGCGAACTGCACTTGGTCCACAAATTCGATGATCTGGGGGTGCCGGTTGCCCACGATCTATTCACCACCGTGGACAGTGATGGCGTGCGCACCGAACTTGCACTGAACAAGAACGAATCCGCGGTGATCGAGCCGATTCCCGCGGCCCTCGAAACCGCAGCGCCGACGAGTATTCGAGTCCTGAAGTATGACGACGGGGCCTTGAAGGCCGTTCTCAATGGACAGGGTCAGGTCGCCCTGAAATGGTTCGTGGGGCCATTTACCCTGATGTGCGCGACGGGGTCTTTCCGATGGCAGTGTCAATTCTGCTGATGTGGGCGTGGAAACCCCATACCGAGTCACGGTTGGGGATGAGACCACGACCCTTATTGATAAGGACGGTCTCTTGACGGTCCGGCTGGGTTTGAATGATCAAGTCATAATTGCAATCGATCGGACTGACGGCATTTAGCAACGCACTCGCGTCTGGACCCACGAGTGGTAATAGAGTGCCCTTGAAGTGTCGTGCAGTCGCGCGATTCCTCGTTCGAAGAGAAGTCGGCGGACGTGCTATAGAAGACGGGTGACGGCAACACGGCCCTTGTGCATCGCTGTGTGGAATTGTGACTGTCTCCTCCACCGTCGCGACAAGAATAGTATTTTGTAGGAGCAGCCCAAGAACTATACGTTCGTACACCCAAAGCGACATTCGACACAGACAAGTAACAAGCAGGGCTATCAACCAATTCTATAGGACCAATGAACAACTCCTTTATATCAATCCTCTAATAGAGAGACTCTAGATTCCGTTCGCGATTTAAACAGGTTGCCACAGCAAGATTTTCGATTTTTTTATGTTTTATGTCGGACCATGGCAACAAGGCTGAAATATCTTTGATTCTACCTGTAATTTTCAACATAATACTCTGAAACTACACATCGGCCCTCTATGCCGTGCTCTCATTTCGGATAAAATTACATGCCTCTCGAGAACTTACTGGTGCCCATTGGACTGAACTGCATACTATTGCAAAGAGGAACGAAATATGTTGGATCGATCCGAACAGCGACCAAGGCGATATCTGGCCCTTTGCCTCCTGATGTCTCTTGCCGGAGCATCCAACGCGGAAGACCCTAACGTGAACGAGCAGCGATCAATTATCCACGTTGGGCCTCACGAAGGCGATTTCCACGGCAACGACCATCGGGCCCTTCAAGCAGCGGTGGACTACATCGCAGGACTAGGTGGCGGTACTGTTCAAATCGGATCGGGACGGTTTACCATGCGGAACTCACTCATCTTACGAGACAACGTACACATCATCGGCACGCCGGACGAGACGGTGCTGGTTCCGGTGAACGGCATCCGTGTTGCATTGGTAAAAGACGGAGATGCAAATCAGCGAGAGATCACGCTGGCCCGTTCAGCTGAATTTCACATCGGTGACGGAGTGATCATCTCCGACGACCACTATCCATCCGGTTTCCAAGTGACTAATGCGACAATCACGGCCAAACTCGGACCGGCCACCTTCCGCATCTCGCGGCCACTTTATCTGGATTACATGGTCTCCCGCCATGCACAAGCTGAACTGAACTTCCCGATCGTCGGAGGCTGGAACATCAAAAATGTGACTATCGAAGGCCTCACAATCGAAGGCAACCGCGGACGTACGGAGTGCAAGATCCGAAACGGCTGCCGAACCGGTGGCATCTACTTGTTCGAATGCGAAAATGTGACGATCCGCCACTGCACCGTGCGCAACTATAACGGCGACGGCATCAGCTTCCAGGTCTCACAGCAAGTGACGGTCGAGGATTGTCTGGCCGAAAAGAATGCAGGCCTAGGCCTGCACCCCGGCAGTGGTTCGGGACACCCAGTCGTACGTCGCAACCGTTCAATCAATAATGGCGGAGACGGGCTGTACGTCTGCTGGCGAGTGCGCCACGGTCTGTTCGAAAACAACGAACTGCGAAACAACCTCGGCGTCGGCATCTCAATCGGACACAAGGATACCGACAACTTGTTTCGCACCAACCAGATCGTCGCTAACGCCAAGGCTGGCGTCCTGTTTCGCAAGGAAAGCGAAGCCATGGGTGCCCATCGAAATGTTTTTGAAGACAACATCATCCTTGACAATGCCGCTGGCACAACCGACGCTGCATGCATTGAAATCCACGGCCATCACTATAACCTCGTCTTCCGCCGCAATACGATCGGCCACTCGAAAGCCCAGCCAGACCGGCAAGGGGTCCTCATTCGAGGACAGGCGAAGAAACTTCAGACTGACAACAACCAGTGGATCAATATTGCACGTAATGTGGTGAAATGGCCCGAGTGAGCGACAGTGGATTCCGTCACTCACTAGCGGAAATTTGCCCGCAATGCCACCCTCACCTATTTCGAGAAAGCAAATGGGGGTTTCCTCTTGCGCATCGGCGATGCGGCCCTCAAACTGCAATTGTGGCCGAATAAATCAGATGTATCGTAATCCTGTATTTCCAGATAGATTTC
>CAUZOD010000011.1:0-25400 GCA_963581115.1 Phycisphaerae bacterium
CACGTACACCTGAACACTGGCGCCATGGCACTTCGATTGCTCGGACTTGTACTGGCGCCTGTATTTCTTGGACAGCTGACACGGCCGCTCGTTACGAACCTGCTGGCCCGGGTCGCGTGGCTTCCTGGAATCCTCTCTCAGCTCATGATTCTTTCATTCGTCTTCATGGCGATCGGGAACGCATCAACCAGTATCAGAACCTCACCGTACATAACACTCGGATTGGTACTGGCTGCACTGCCATTGCACGCCGTGATCCTAGTCGTGAACCACCTGCTTTCACGCTTAGCCACTTCTGATGTCGCCTCGCGTCAGGCGATGGTGATCTGCTGCTCTCAGAAGACGATCGCTACCGGAGCTTATGTCTGGGCGCGTTACTTTTCGGAAAATCCACTGGGCTGTCTGCCGCTACTGGCATACCACGTCGTCCAGTTGCTGATCGATGCGGCACTGGCGAACCGGTGGGCCCGGAAGGTTTCAGCGACCCCGTAAAAAGACCCGATAGAAATATCTTTGTCGTGTCGGTGGCATCGTATTCCCAATGTCTCACCGTAACTGCATCAATTTTCTTGTTTCATCCGCCCTGCGTCGGTGTATTCGGCCCGTTGCACCGTGTTTCCAAACAACATGTCAGCACACCCGTCGCGGTCAAAGAGATACATTGCCCGCGTGGCCCGGTTGATATCAAGATCGCAGATCAGAAGCTCTTCCCGATTCATCGCAGCCTGAGTATGTACCTGCCCATCTGGGGCCACGACCATGGTCCGGCAATTCTGATAAGGCACGTGGCAACAGTTGCACGAAGCGAACCAGATCGTGTTCTCCGCCGCCCGGGTGGTGATCATGGCATGGTGAATAGGAATCTTCCAATCGTTGGGTCGCGTGGTGTTGTTCTGGGGATGAAATACCAGCTGCGATCCTTGCTCCACACACGCTCGTGTCGTCACAGGGAATCGGAACCCTTCAAAACATATCACCACTCCCACCGTCACGCCGCACAACTCGTAGACTGCAAAACCTTCGCCGGGCGTATAGGCCGTGGCGTCTAGCGGCGTCAACCGGGTCTTGTGATGCACTCCCAGCATGGCTCCAGTCTCGGAAACGACCAGTGCTGAGTTGTAGGGCTTGCCGCCGACCGGATCCGATTCCAGTGGCGTCTCAGTACCCAGAATGCAAGCCATATTCCACCGCTCGCATCGCCGGGCAACGCGCGAGTGCAGGCCATCAAGGAATTCAACCGGCACCGCTGCATCGGCCGATGTCACGTCGACACGGTAGCCTACTGTTTGCGCCTCAGGAAAGCACAGGATCTGTACGCCAGCTTCGCCGGCTTGATCCATAAACCGAAATATGGTCTCGACATTGACCGAAAGATCGGATGACTGACGGCACTGGGCTAACGCAATCCTGATACTCATGGCATCATGATACCTGCAAGTCCCCGCGAGAAGGCATGTGCCCGTAGTGAAGGAAGTGGAAGATTTATTCCAAATTGATATCGATCCATCATTATCGATGACCCGGCGAAAAATAGCCTCTTGCCATTCTCAATGCCAAGTATCGGCAATACCCGTTCACAGGAAATGCGTGGCACCTTCTGTCGACTAGAACCCTACCTCTTCTGCTCCCTTCAATTTCAGCATCCGCCGCACGTCATCCGGCGCCGCGATCTCCAGGGACAAATCCTCAAGGATCCGCCGGATCTTGGTCACCTGCTCGGCATTGGATTTCGCCATGACACCTCGGGCAAGATAGAGGCTGTCTTCCAATCCCACACGCGCGTGCCCACCCATGATGGCACCCGTAGTGATAAAACGCGTCTGGTGCCGACCGGCAGCAAGAACCGACCACTCGTACTCGTCTCCGAATAACTTGGTGGCGATCCGGCGCATGTGGACGAGATTGTCGATGTCCGGTCCAATGCCACCCAGAATGCCAAAAATCGTCTGCACGAATAATGGTGGCCGAACAAGTCCGCGATCCAGAAAATGAGCCAGGTTATAGAGGTGCCCCACGTCGTAGCACTCGAACTCGAAGCGCGTCCCGCAGCCCTCGCCCAGCCGTGCGAGAATCGTCTCTATATCCTTGAAGGTATTTCGGAAGATGTCCTCGCGGGTCGCTTCAAGGTACCGGGGTTCCCACGGGTTCTGCCAATCTTTGATCTTCTTCAAGACTGGATAGAGCCCGAAGTTCATCGATCCCATGTTCAACGAGCACATCTCTGGCTTCAGTTCCAGTGGACCCGCGAGGCGCTGATCAATCGACATCGTATGGGCCCCGCCAGTCGTGATGTTGATGATCGCGCCAGTGCGACTCTTAATCTTTGGAAGAAATCTCCGAAAAACCGCGGGATCCGGTGTCGGTTGACCGTCCTCAGGGTCGCGAGCGTGCAGGTGCAGGATCGCCGCCCCCGCATCCGCAGCTGCCGCGGCACTGTCGGCAATCTGCCCTGGTGTGATCGGCAGATGTGCCGACATGGTCGGCGTGTGGATCGAGCCGGTCACAGCACAGGTGATGATGACTTTTTGAGAAGCCATGCTATTGTAATTTTATCCTCAAATCTTCAAACAAATTTCGACAGGCATCCGGTATCGGCACCGCACTGTTCGTGGCCCGATCAATGAAGACATGGATCATGTGCCCCCATGCGGAAGCTTTATCATCGCTGCCTTGAAATACGCCCGTACCGCATTGGACCGATCTATTACCGATCCGATCGACGCGCAGGCCTGTCTGCACCTGGGCTGGATGTTCGATCGGAGCGCGAAAGGTGAACTTGGTCTCAACGGCGACCGGGATAATTGGCGCATCTTTCAGATCCAGCCATGTGTCCATGAACATGGACGTCACCGCTGTATCCATCCATGTGTTGTATACCGCGTTGTTGATATGTCCATAGACATCATTATCCTTCCATCGCGTGGTCACGTCGGAAAAGATTCGGTAGCAATCCCGTTGCTCAACTCGTTGCGGTTTTGCCATCAGCATCTGGCTCCAAACAAGAGCTTGGCCAGGCCAAGCATATTCGCCTCGCGCTGCAATTGCTGCTGCGGTAATGTGGAAGGATCGTAATCGTGGAAGCCGCGTCCGGTCTTGGAGCCTAGATTGCCCCCTGCAACCAGGTCCTCCATCACCCGGGGGACTTGAGTGCCAGAGTGGATCTGGCCCACTAGAGTCCCGTAGACGGTTCGCCAGATGTCAAGGCCACCGTAGTCACAAACCTCCAGTGGCCCCCCAACGGCCAGGCGAAAACCGATGCTACCGCGGATAGCCGCATCAATATCTGCGGCAGATGCAACGCCCTGCTCCAGGAGATCCCAGACTTCCCGGATCAGGGCAGTCTGCACCCGGTTGACCAGAAACCCAGGTAGTTCCTTGTTGACCCGTACGGCCATCTTACCTGCGTGGCGATGCAACTGGATCGTGGCCTCGACAATCTCCGGTTCCGTCTGCGGACCCGCAACGACTTCAACTGTAGGAACAATCTGAGGCGGATTGAACCAGTGTGTCACCAGTGCGCGCTGCGGTCGCCGCAAAACCGAACCAGATTGCGAAATCGCGATAGTGGATGAGTTGCTGGCCAAAATCGCCTGGTCTGTCACCACCGGTTCAATCTCTCGAAACAGTTGCTGCTTAACGGCAAGGTCTTCGGATACCGCTTCAACCAGAAACTGGACACCAGCCACCGCGTCGGACAGTGAATCAGTCACCGTCAGTCTCGCCACACAGGCGTCGATATCCTGTCGCTCAAAAAGTCCGACATCGGCCATCACCCCCAGATTGACACGAATCCGTTCCGGCGTCTGTCGCCGCGTTTCCGCATCCACATCGAAACCTCGCACTTGGCAACCGGCCATGGCAAAGGTCTGCGCAATGCCATGGCCCATCCTTCCCAGCCCGATGACGCTTACCCGTTCGATGTCCTGGCGGTCCATGAAGTAAAGAATATCGCATAACGCTGATGAAGACATCCAGCGATAAACTCATCGCTTCCCCGCGAATCAACAATCTAGATCCTGCCCACAGGCATTCCTGGAATAAAGTGATTTCACAGAAATGTCATCATGCCTGATTTCTCAAGAAGCACGGTCATAACCAACTGATCGATACTGTCTTCTCGTTGGTCATCTAGCGGTAGGTCTCTTTGCCACCAATGCGGCCGCTGCCGGCGCCGGTAAATCCGCCCGCGGGCATTCGTGGCGTCCACTGGCAAGTGTTCTCGTTGATGTGGACAAGCCCCGCTTTGACCCGGCGTGAAAGCCGCATCGCCCGGTCTAGATCGTTGGTGAAGACTGCCGCCGCCAAACTGTAACGGCAGGAATCGGCAACCTGAATTGCTTCTTCTTCATTGGCGCATCTTCGAATCTTGACCACGGGGCCGAAGGTCTCTTCCTGATTCAGCAAGCTATCAACAGTAAATCCATCAATGACGGTCGGCTGGTAGTACATGTCTGAGCCCAAATCCGGCTCATTGCGTCCGCCAAGCAGCAGGCGAGCCCCTTTGGCCACGGCATCGGCGATATGTCGATCCATCTTCTCGACGCCCCCAATATTGTTCAGCGGCCCCATGGTTGTCGACCGTGCAAAAGGGACGCCCAGGCAAACGGATTTAGCCTTCTGCGTCATCACCTCGACCAAGTCCTTGTGGATTCGGGGTTCTGACAGGATCCGCTCGGTGGCAGTGCAGACCTGCCCAGCATTTCTGAAGCAGCCCATGGCAATAGTGGAGGCGGCCTATTCCACATCAACATCGTCCAACACAATCATCGGCCCGTTGCCGCCCAATTCCAGGATCTGTGGTTTGCCGGCGGCTCGCTCCGCTATGATCTGACCGGTGGCATTGCTGCCCACGAAGACAATAGCATCGGTCCTCGGATGGCTCATGATGGCATCGCCAACCACTGGCCCGCGACCGGTGACGACATTAACCGCTCCGGCAGGCAGTTCCGCTTGCTCCAGAATCTCCGCAAACTGCAGGCTACACCAGGGCACCACAAACCATTGCGTTGCCTCCACCAAACAGAACGGCAGGTATAGTTGGGGCAGGCCAATAGGGAAGTTGAAAGGCGTGACCATCCCGTAGACTCCTTTGGCCTGCCGGATGGTGTAGATCAAACGACGGGTGGGCGACCCGATTGGATAAACGTGCGTTTCTGTCCATTGAAGCCCTTCGCCGGCTTGATGTCAGGAATCGGCAGCACGCTCAACCTCGACAACGGCTTCAACATACATGGGCTTACCCTGGTCTAAGGTCAATGCCTGGGCCAATTCATCTGCCGACGCACGAATTAGATCGCTGACCCACATCGCCATCTTTGCCCGTTGATCGATGTCCATCGCCTCCAATTGCGGCTGTACGCCCCGAACCGCTTCCACGGCAAGATCCACGTCCTTCGCCCCACCTTCCGGCACCGTTCCAATCACTTCGTCATGAACGGGACTGCAGGCCTCCATTCGTAATCCAGAAACCGCATCACACCACGAGCCGCCGATGTACATCTTGAAATCCATGAAGCGAGTTTCGCAGTTTTCGAGATGATTTCAAGCGATGTGACCAGGGGCCGGGAAACCACAGAACCAGCATCGCATGTCCCGGGCAGATCTGTGCCTTCCTCAACGACAGCTATTTCTGCTTGATCACCTTGAGTTCTTGTGCTTGCGGAAGTTGCTTGTAATAAGAATCAAGCGGAAAGCAGCCCGAGACCAATCCATTTCGAGGGGCGGTGGTGCAGTCACTGAAGGTCCGGCAGATCGACTTGCGATTCATGTGGCCTTCCTGAAGCGTGTCGGCGGGCAGTTCTGGATAAGACAGAACCATACGCCCCAGACCCACCAGATCCACCCAACCGGCCCGCACCACTGCCTGAGCCACATGCGGTAGGTATTCCTGCAGATAGGTGTAACCCGTACCCACAAGGGGCAGACCAGGATGAGCCTCCTTGCACCGACGCACGGCCTGAATCTGGCGTGCAACACTGACCAACGGATCCTCCGGCGGCCGATAGCCATCGCTGGGTGGAAACGCAGCCGGTCGCATCAGATGAGGGTTGTAGTAAGGACTGGCGCAGGACAGATTCACCGATGCCACGCCAAGTCTTTCAAGCTCCCCCACCAGTTGCAACGGTTCCCGCAAGTCCATCTCCATGGGATTATCCTCGCAGCAACCGAATCCATATTGGTACGGCAACAGATGGGCATAATCCATTGGTCTGCCCACCTCTTGACTCGTGACAAACGGCGGCGTATCGAAGAAGCTCAATCGCACCACGACCATCAAGCCAGGGCATTCAGCTGAAACCCGTTGCACAATCGTCTTCAGCAACCGGGTTCGCCCTTCATAAGAATTCCCAAATTCATCCCCACGAGATCGCGCACTCAAGAACTCGTGCAGCAGGTATCCGTGACAGCTCTTGATATCCACGAATGCGTATCCCGCACGCTGGGCCGTCTGAGCCGCCGCCACATACGACTCGATTAGGTCCCACAATTCTCCAGTCGTCCACACCACGGAGTCGTCGTGCGGGTCAATTCCGAACTTCTCATCCAGCAGAGGATGGTGGAACGCGATGCGCGGCTCCAGTTTTTTGCTATTGGGACGGCAGAATCGCCCGGAATGGGTCAGCTGCAGCCCCACCAGCAAGTCATCCGTAGTGGAAAACCGTTCCCGGTGAGCCTGTTGCAATTCATCCAGCAACGCCGTCAATCCAGATTCGTTCCCCGGTATTGCAAGCATCTGATTGGGATTGGCACGACCATCACTCTGTACTGCCGCCGCCTCGCCGCCCCAGATCAACTTGGCGCCACTGAGCCCGAAACGGCGCCAACGGCGCAGCGTCTTCTCCGTTGGCGAACCATCGACGTTTGCATCCCATCCTTCCATTGGATGGATACACCAACGGTTGCCCACTTCAAATCCACCGATCTTGATCGGTTCGGCCATCGGCGAGCTGTCGCCAGCGGTAACAATCGCCTCGTCACAAGGAATCGACAGCCCCAATTCGTCCAGACGCTGCCGAAAGGACCCGACATCCTTCAACTGCGCGATTTTCACATGCCTTTCTGAACTCACCGCTTCATCCTTTTGCCTACGATGGGGTCCCGATGCAGACTTCTGGTTTTCTCAGTCCGGGTCCGGTCGACGCTCTTAGCAATGGCCACTATCATACGGACCTTTGGTAACCGGGAACAGAACCGGAACGTAACCACAACCCCGTTACAGAGGTCGAAACAAATGCGCATCGTCGTACTCGATGGCTATACGCTCAATCCGGGAGACAACCCATGGGATGCGGTCGCGGACCAAGGTGATCTCGAGGTGCACGAGCGGACGCCGGCGGACCAGATCGTGGCTCGAGCTGCGGGTGCTCCGATTGTGCTGACAAACAAAACCTCCCTGTCGGCTGACACAATCTCACAACTGCCAGATCTAAAGTTTATCTCTGTGCTGGCAACCGGGTACAACGTCGTAGACGTCAAGGCGGCGCAACAGAGGCAGATCTCTGTCTCGAACATCCCCGTCTACGGCACGAACACGGTAGCCCAACACGTGTTTGCCGTGCTCTTGAGCATGTGTCACCACCCCATGCTCCACGACCAGGCTGTGCGCGATGGTCAGTGGCAACAACACGAAGGGGATTTTTGTTTTTGGAACAAACCACTGCTCGAACTGGTCGGGAAGAAAATGGGCGTGGTTGGCTTTGGCCGCATCGGACGGCGCGTGGGCGAAGTGGCCAACGCATTTGGGATGCAGGTGCTGGCCCATGACGTGTTTCGAGGCGAAGATCCGACCTATCAGCCTTTCGCCTGGCGATCACTGCCCGAGGTGTTCGCGGAGGCTGACGTGGTGAGCCTGCATTGCCCGCAGACCGATGAGAATGCCGGTTTTGTCAACCGAGAATTGCTGAACACGATGAAGTCATCGGCCTTCTTCATCAATGCAGCCCGAGGGGGCCTGGTGACCGAAAGGGACCTTGCGGACGCGTTGAATGAAGGAAAGATCGCCGGGGCCTGCATCGACGTGTTCTCCGCCGAACCGATCCATGATAATAATCCGCTGCTGCAGGCAAAGAACTGCCTGCTGACGCCCCACATCGCCTGGGCAACCGTATCAGCGCGAAGGAGGCTGATGGCCACCACCGCCGAGAACATCGCGGCGTTCCGAAAGGGAGATCCAATCAACGTGGTCAACTGAGCTCTTGCACCACGCCCGCATCACGATCCTAAGCCAATGTAGACCGCACTTCGCCATGGCCGAAATCGAGCCGCTCAAGGTCCTGTTTCTTACCATTCCACGGCTTTTTAAACCTTGGTGTGCCGATGTTATTGCGGCTGTAGGTGACCGCCATGACCTACGGATTTTCGACACCGGCTGATCGATCACAAGCCAATTCTACGGCATTGACGCTGTAATCGATCAAGGTGGACACGTCGGTACGCATGAGATGATGAATGCAGCAGCCGGATCACGTCTCTGGCAACTGATGGCCATCGGTTACGCACACGTTGATATTGCATATCTTCAATCGCGGCACCTGCCAGTCGCCGCGATCCCGGGTACGACCAGTGCCGCGTCTCTGGCTGAATCAGCGATGATGCTAATCCTTATGCTGGCCAGACGAACCAGCGAATGCGACCGTTGCTTCCGATCGGGTAGCTGGCTGGAACCACCCGGAGACGAATTGGAGGGCCGCACGCTGGGCATCGTGGGCCTGGGGCCGAGTGGAAGGCGCCTGGCACGATTTTCTGGAGCGATGAACATGCGAGTCATCGGCGCCAATCGCTCCTCCGTCGATGACCCCGAACTAGGCCTGTCGGTGATGTATCCGTTGGAACAACTGGATTCTCTGCTCCAGGAGAGCGATTTCATTTCACTGCACTTGGCCCTGACCAAACAAACGCACCAGATTATCGATGCCCGGCGTATCAGATTGATCAAGTCCACCGCACGCCTAATCAACACGGCGCGAGGCGCCCTAGTAGACCAGGAAGCAATGTTTGATGCACTGCTGGCGGGCCGCATCGGCGGCGCTGGTCTTGATGTGCTTGAGCCGGAACCACCTGACCCGACCCATCCGGTTTTCGACCTGCCTCAGATCGTTATCATGCCTCACGTAGCCGCTTTTACCGATGGATCCAGTTGTAAGCGAGGACGATTCATCTCGGACAATCTCGACCGCGTGGCACAGGGACTGCCCCCTCGCTGTCAGATCGCTTGAAGAACCACGGCACTTGGAGAAGCTCCGTCTTCGTGGTGATCGCGGCATCAAAAGATTGCAAGGCGCAAATCGAACATCCATTTTATTTGAAAAACACAACGAGAGAAGGGGACTCAGAGCAACTCTTGATTGTTCTTTAAGTTGATCATTGAACTTTCTTTCTTATCGCTGCATCGCCACGATCGCCCGAGCCATGCGATCTCGCAGGTCGAGATACCACGTGTCGTTCTGTGACCAGTGCACCGTGCTGGGAAAGAACCGTTCGATGTCTTTCAGAACTATTTCCGCTTCCGACACATCTTCCCCGCGTAGACGGGCTGCGGCAACCAGGTCCTCCAGGATCTTGGCATATTCAAAATCGTCCACCCCTTCTCGGTACGTTTGGATCCGCAACGATGGCACGATCTTCCACGTTGGCTCCGTGGCCGGCCCGAACTTGCTTGGCGGATAGAAGTAAGACAGCGCTCCATTACCCCAGTACGATCCTGGATCATCCCAAGGATTGTCACAGGCCAATCGCTCGGCATCCCATATGAATGTGCCCCAGATCAGAAACCCAGAGCCACCGTTGTTGAATACTTCCAGGGCCATAGCACGATTGTTTATCCCTGGAGTGTCGATAGACGACCGGGTCGTATGGGTAACGTAGTTCCACAATTTCTGTCGTTGTGGCTCGACGCTGTAATCGCTGAAACAGTATTTTTCCCAGCAGTGCTTATTCTCGTTGGTCTCGGGCATGTAGATGTCAAGCAGGTTATTGAATGCATAATCCGAATCCTGGGGATCCGACTTGTAGGTAAATGCATCCGAACTTTGCAAACACCAGGCAAACTGAATTCGGGCAGTCAACGGGTCTGATTTGAGTAGTTGGATGAAGTCTAGGTACGGCTCGTAACCACGATAAGCCGTTTCGTCGACCAGTATGTAGGCATAGTCCAGCCATCCATGTTTCTCCAGATTCTTGGCTATGGCACGATAGAACTCAATCGCTAGGTGGTCGTACTGCGATTTCGTGATCTCGATGTAATCATCCCCTTTGCGCTTGTCATATCCAACGTAAGTCGCCTCCCGAAACGTCTGCCAGGCCAGTGAAACGTGGGCTGGCTTACGGTCATACTCAATCCGATCATCTCCGGGCAGATGCTTGAACTTGGTGATGACACTTGGGTTCGTGTGCACTAGAGTAAAGGCATTGACCTTCAGGTCATCGATGTAATGCGCCAAGTCCCGATTGAACTCGGTGAAGTCCCAATTATGCAGCCGAAAATGGTTGCCTGGTCCTTCCACGTTGTATCCCTCCGGGGGCGGAGACCAGTTCATTCCGATTTCGCTGTACTGTACAGCGCTGTGAGGGGTAAACTTATTGCTTGCCATTTCGTCGTAGTAGGCACGGGCCAGCTTCTTGATCTGTGGCTTACTGGAAATTCCGTGATAGTCGGCGATCGTCTTCTGATCTCCGGTAATCTTCGTGATGTGGCCACCGCCCATCGATGAACGGAACGGCGAAACCGCGGGCAGTTCAAATCCGTAGACTTCCAACTCCAAGGGGAATTGGGCGATTGTCCGAGCTTCGCTCCGGATCAGAATTTCACCTCGGTACAAGCCTGCACTGGTGCCGGCCGGCACCTTGACCGTGAACCAATACGCCACGCTGCCTTCAGCGGGCCCAAGCGTCTTGGGCTCAACTGCAACCATGGGGTCGGCTAGGAGCCCGCTGTAGTTCGTGGGGGTAGATTTCGACTGTCGCAAGATCGGGACATACTCCAGGCTCCGGATGTCGATATGTGACGGTGGGAGTGATCCTTGAGCATTTCGCAATTCTGTAACCTCGATGCCGGAAAGCAGAATTGTCTTCTGAGGGCGAATCACCAGTTGAAACGACTGCTTTTCGTTGCGGGCACAGGCAATCCGCACCGCGTCAGACGTTGCCTGGGGAATAAGAGCCCTTGGCGCCAATTTCACCGTGGTTTCCGCAAACCAAGCGTCCATGGTGTCATTGGTGACCAATCGATACTGGGTGCGACCAAGGTTCTTGTTCGCCCGGTCGATGTCGATGATGCGAGCAGTGCTCGAGGGCACTTCGGAGTGCCGCCTCTGAGGCACCGTGAGGTTGACGCCGTTCAACGGCTGGTAATACACGTGCCAGCGGTGCCGACCAGGACGGTCCAGTTCGGCCAGACATACCAATCGCATCTTCTGGAAACTGACATCATCGACTTGCGCGCTGCCGGTCAGTGGACCTGAAATCCGGATGGCACCCCCCTCGTTCCAGTAAAAATACGGTTTCATGACCTGTTCGTATTTCGTCCATTGCCTGGCCCACAGGCCGGGAAGGTGGGATATCGGGAACTGGTCACTGTCTTCGGCCAATCCCCGGGTGTGAGCGCGAGCACTAATCAGTCGAAATGACGGGCAACCGCCCATCGTATCGACCCGAGCGCAATACCCCAGAAGATAGAACGCCCCCAATTCCACATCGAACGAATTGGACAGAAATGAATCCCGGCCCCCACACGTTTTAATCTCCAAGGCGCCGCTGCCATCAGGGGACTCTGCTCCGCTGTAAAAAACCTCTTTGCCCGATCTATCCGTCCAATCAGTGAATCGTCTGCCAATAAGAGCCTCGAACTCGCCGTTGTGAATTAGTTCCGGCCCGTCGGGGATGAGGTAAAATCCGGCAGATGCTACCGGCCGTAGCGGGTGACCAGCGTCATCAATCTCAACCACCTTGACATGGTTGGCGGCAAACCACTGCGGATCAAACTGAAGCGCCTCCAGTTGATTGATCGCCGAAGTGATCTTCGCCGGTGTCAGTGGCACCATCGTCCAACCGGCGGCATCTGCTTCTAACGTCACCGGGACACGGTACTGGTAGAACGTATCCGCCCAATCCAAATCATCGCCGGCGGCAGACTGCGCGACCAGGCAAGCAAGTATTAAAACGAACCCGTGTAATGCATAAGCACGTATGGCAACCTCGCAATCAGATGTGATCGAACTCGGAACAATCCGCTTACGAGGAGAAAATGTCGTAATGCATGTTATCATAGATACTGCCACGACAATCATCTCATCAATCGCAATTTGCGATCGACCAAAGCGTGCACAAACCGAATTCTTCGACCTGTCGTGGCAGTGATTAAAAACGAGGTCATGTAACGCAGTATTTCCCAGACCCAGAGTGTTAGAACTCATTCCAAAACTAAATTTTGACCCTGGCCCCATTTCCTGCCCGTGATCAGGGCCGGGGGATCAGTGCCAATACCGCATCGCTAGGACGTGCAATGACATGAGCCGCGATCAGGACCCCAAGTTTCTGAACCTTGGCCTTTCCTGCATCGACGGCAGCTCGCACCGCTGCGATATCTCCCTTGATGATAACTGTGACATAACCGCCTCCGAGTTTTTCCCGACCAACCACCTCGACCTTGGCGGTCTTGCAGGCAGTGTCGATGGCTTCGATCACAGCGGTATAGCCTTGGGTCTCGATCAGGCCAATGGCGAACGATCCGGTCTGGGCCACGTCATACTCCTTGCCATCTGGGGTCGGCGAAGCCATCGCCTCGTAATCCGCAAAGAATACCAGATCAGCCTCCAGCAGTGGGCTGTACTCTCGGGGGGCATCGATGATCGGCCATACCTGATGGTCAGGAGCGTTGATCAGGTGGGCCATGCACGTGACACCCATCTGCTCAACACGCTGGCGGCCTGCATCAATCGCCACTTCGACCGCGGAAGTGTTGCCGGCCACCTTCAGGACAACCCCAAGCAGGTCATTCAACTCGACCTGTAGCAGCCTCACATCCGCGGATTTTCCTGCTACATCGAGCGCCACCAGCGCCGGAGAAAGGCCGGTAATCTCCAGAAGTCCGATCGCCTCGGTATCGGTCACAACACACCCTTCTCACGGAGCCGGTCTATAACGCCCTGGGTGATCTGACTCACTTTGTCCTGCTCAACCACACCAGTGCGCGGCACACACCCTTCCGGCGGCACGTCAACGTATCCAAAATCCGAGATGATGCACTGCAGGACTCGCTGCAGAGACGCCCGATCAAACCGCTGGGACTCGCTCATCGGCTGGCGACCCTTACCCATCTGAAACCCCCGCAGTTCCACGGCCGCACGGAACCCCTCTGGAAAGTCCGAGGAAAACAGCATCGCGTCGAACAACTCTGTTAGGCGCAACTGCAAGGTCCGGGCTTTGTCGAGTTGCCCACCTTGGCACAGGTCAAACAGCTTCCGGGTTACTTCGGGCACCACTCCGCTGGAAGCATTGGTCCCGCCATCACATCCGGCAACCAGCATAGGCATCAGTGCTGCCTCCCAACCGGTCATAAAGGAAAAATCCGGTCGCACGGGCTGAACCGCAGCCATCATCCGCAACATGAACGATATATCACCGGACGAATCCTTAATTCCAATGATCCGCGGATGCTCCGACAAGCGGCGAACGGTGGGCACATCGATCGGGCTGGCGAACATGGGGATGTTGTAGAGCGTTACATCGATCGGTGTCTGCTCAGCTATCTCATGAAAATAGGTGTACACCGAGTCCGGGCTTAGCTTGTAATAGAACGGCGAAACAATCGCGACGGCCCGAGCACCGTACTCGGCATAGGTTTCACTGGCGCGTAGCGTTTCCCTCACGTTCGCCTCGGCTGCGCCGGCGAGCACTGGAACACGCCCGCGGCACTGTTCACAGACAATCTTGACGATGCGCTGTCGTTCCTCGACGGTGAATCGGGTGAATTCTCCCGTAGAACCGTTGGGATACAGTCCGTGGACACCGTGGTCGATCAGCCAGTCAACATATCGGCGTAATTCCTGCTCATTGATTTGCCCACGATCATCGAGAGGCACCAGATTGGGGGTGAAGATTCCCTGTAGTTTGTCTGCCATGATGCTCGCTCCAAAACAAAGTCCGGTCTGAACCCGAGCAATACATGATATCTCAGGTACTGATATCTGGCTGAGCAGCCAACCAAAGACGCCCTGCCAGAGCATAGGTCCAATATACGCGTCTTGGCCCCGTTCTGAGATTGCGGCGAGGTGGAATTGGCGCCGCGATGGCCATCGTTTACAAAAGAGCGATGGATGCAACGATTCGCAAGGAGTTGGATCGCGGTGTCGTAATTCCAGCGCATCCACTGGCGCTTGACGGGCAAGGCCGTCTCGATGAGCGCCGCCAGAGAGCGCTGAGCCGTTACTACATCGCCTCAGGCGCTGGTGGGCTGGCGATCGGTGTGCATACGACCCAGTTTGCGATCCGAGACCCGCAGATCGGCCTGCTGCAACCGGTACTTGAGATTGCCGCCGAAGAGATGGACCGAGCCAATCAACCCTTGGTACGCATCGGTGGCATCTGCGGGCCAACTGCTCAGGCTGCTGCCGAAGCGCAGGGACTTTCCGACCTGGGATATCATGCCGGTCTACTAAGTCTGGCCGCGTTGCCCGATGCCAATGACGACCGCCTGATCGACCACTGCCGCGCAGTTGCCGAAGTGCTACCCCTTATCGGTTTCTATCTGCAGCCGGCGGCAGGCGGGCGACTATTGGGCGTCCGATTTTGGCGTCGGCTGGCAGAATTTCCCCAACTCGTAGCCATCAAGATTGCACCATTTAATCGCTACCAGAGCCTCGACGTTGTTCGTGCCATCGCCGAAGCAGGCCGGGACGACGTAGCGCTGTACACAGGCAATGATGACAACATCGTGGTGGATCTGATCACCCCCTTTCGCTTCGTGGTGCGAGGAAAACCCGTCGAGCGGCGCTTCGTCGGTGGCCTACTGGGACACTGGGCTGTGTGGACTCGCGAGGCAGTAACGCAACTGAACCATTGTCACCGGCTCGTCGCGCAGGACCGGCCGCTGCCGGCAAGCATATTGCGCCTGGCCGTGGAAGTGACCGACGCCAATGCCGCACTGTTCGACGCGGCCAACGGCTTTGGCGGTTGCATCTCGGGTTTGCACGAGATTTTGCGCCGCCAGGGTCTTCTGGAGCACATCCAGTGCCTCGATCCAGCCGAAACGCTCGGTCCGGGACAGCTCGAACAGATCGATCGAGTTTGTGCCGCGTACCCACACCTCCAGGACGATGATTTCGTCGCCCAGTACCGTGATCAGTGGCTCAGCGATTAGCCCATCAATGTTCAGGATACTTCCATCGATTTCCGGGCCAGAACAGGCCGGCTGTCAGATAATCCCCTTGGAACTCTCGCTAGATTCGTTGCAAATAAATCCGCGTATCAATGAAGCATCCGATTCAAGATGCGTGGCATGCGACCGCCACACACGCAATAGTTGATTGATGCGATGCTGAAACTAGGGCATATCGCCGTAGAGCTCTCGACAAGCCTGCTCAAACTCGTCCACTGTTGTGTGGTGGTCGAGTTTGGGAACACCGTGCTTGCGGCATAAACCAAAGAGGATTCGGAGATACGGTCGGGCGTCTTTCAGAGTCTGGGGGTCAAGCGACTGCACCGCATCACCGGCACGCACGGCTTGCCACACGTCATCAATCGCCGCAGCATAGGCCGCAATCGACGCCTTCTCCACCCGGGCCCGGGTCACTGGATCGTCCGCTGCGACGAGGGCCTGGTCAAACGCTTCGAGCCCGGCCTGGATGATCGAGTCATCGATCCCGTAGTCAGCAGCAGCGCCGAAGCAGTTGTGCTCGATACGACGACTTATGGCGTTATCGTGCAGAAGTTCCACGTAACGGCGGACCGGCTCTGCGGCGGTTCCGTAATGAAGACGGATAAATTCATCAACAAGCGATTTGTCGTCCAATGCCGGGTTCCAAAGCAGGTGACTCGTAACGTAGTTGCGCAGATCCGAAAAAGATGACCCAAGGTCGTGGGCGTCTTCAAAGTAGATCCCACTCACACCCGCGGCAACGAAAAAGCGTATGTTGGGACCAATTGACCGCAGATTAGGCACCGGCAGAAGATAGTGGTGAAAATTCGTGTTGTAAGACCAGATGTAAATATTGTCGGTCACGCTCGCCCAAGCCTCGTAATCCTCGCAGAACGCGCGATTAAGCTTGGAGCCTGGATCATTGATCGGCTGAATGAGGCTGCATTCGATCGTGGCCAATTGAATCTGTACATTCTCCCGCGGGCGCACCGATCGCGGGGGCTTTCGTGAATATTGATAGGCCAGAGTGCCGATCTGCTTCCCGTGATACTGTTCTTCCACACGTTCGGCCACGGCATTGACAAAGCTCAACAGCGAGCCCATCGGCGTACCTTCCTGCCCATCGAGTGAAGCGCAATTTTTACACAAGCAATACTTCTGGTTGTCATTCTGACACACCGAGAAGTTGCCTCGATGAGGCTGGGCCTCGATTTCAGAAAAGACTGCTGCGGTCACCACGTCCAGTACCTGAGAATTGGTCGTACACGGCTGGCTATCCCAAGCGTCCGCTTCCACCACCGCGAGGCGATGGCCATCTCGCAGCGCGAAATACTCCTGGTGCTCCTGTCCGTATTGCCTGGTGGAAATCTGACGGGCAAAGCTGTGGTTGATCAAGACCCAGTCAGTAATCCCTCCCAGCTTGGGGTCTGGACTGCCACTGCGGCTCGGAGCCGGGTTGGTCACTGGCCGGTAGGCATTACAACGCAGGCGCGCAGCAAATTCTAGATCTCGTTCGTTCTCGGCTACGTCATTCCAACGCACTCGCAACGGCGTCCGGTAGATTCGGTCAACTGGACCGCACATGTGCCAAGTTCCAATCGACGGCACGTGCGTGTGATCGGCGGTCAGAAATCGCACACCTACATAGTCTTCAAAGAAAGTATAGACGCCATATAGCGTCCCACGTGGTCCCCCACCGGCAATCGCGATCGCATCGTTGCGCACCACAATGCGCAAATCTTCTTCGCCCAGATCATCGACAGTAAATCCCGCGTGGCTGCGCTGCATTACGGGGCCGAATCCAATATAGACGGCCCCGACCGCGTCTCCCAGCTTCGTCACAATGGACAGCGTACGACCCGAAGCCTCAGCCAGGAGCAGTTGAAACTGTTGTGCTGCGTACTGTTCACTGGCAATCGCATCTCCTGGAACGACGATTCGCCATCCATCCAGTGAAGACAGGTCAACGCCCACGTCCGGACTAGCTGCTGCCGGTGCCGCCAACGACAAGAGAACAATCAAAGTATGCATCATGTCAATGATTCCCATAAATCGAATATAAAAATTTGATCGCCGTACCTGCTGATGATCCAGCCACTGAATACCGCCTTAACTTGACAAGGGAATATGGTCATAATTTATCCATAGCGTGGGAAATGCAGCGATGGACCATTCCCACTACTTCATCTAGAACTTGTACCGCAGTATAATAACCATAGGTCACAGTACAGCGATAGAGAAATTCCATCGCCTAAGACCGGTTCACCTACGATTTGGAGAATACTCATGGGATTACGGGAATCTATGGACAAACACTCAGTGGTTGTCGCTGTCATCGCCTTGGCAATTCTGATTGCCTGCGTGATGTTTATTGGGCGCGGTATGTGGGGTGGTGGACGAACCGCGGGGCCGGGAGACAGCTACTACTACGATCTGAATACGGAAGCCGTATTCGTGGACAAGTCCAGCGCATGGTCGCCAATCGAAGCGCCATCCGGACCCGATGCCAAGGGCAACCCCGCAGGGGTCAAAGCCGTCATCCTTGCTTGCGGTTCGTGCGGGTCCAACTACGACGGCATGAGCGCAGCGCAGGTTGAAGAGGCGGGTGCGGTGATCGCCTATCTGCAGGTCAATCCAAAGCCCTCGTCATCGGAGCAGGGGGGCGGGCTCGTACCCATGATGATGGATCCCCTCCTCCGTGCGGTGGAGGGCGGTGACTGGATCCGAGGCGCCAGTAGTGCCGGAATGAACCTGACCACCGCCGTTCGGGACATGTGCGGGAAAAAGGAAGAGATACAGATGTGCAATCCCTAGGCAAGCCCACCCCCGCACCTACAACATCGGTCAGTGAATGCTCTGAACGATGCGATCCGCCAAAATACTGGCGGTGGCTGCTCTTGGGGATTCTTCTGGCCGGTGTGCTGGCCTATCACAACAGCTTCGCCGGTGTGTTCATTTTCGACGATCTCTCCAGCATCGTCGAAAACCCGCGTATTCAAAGTCTCTGGACGACTCCGAGCCACCTACTGACCCATCGCCCTGTCGTGGAGTTGTCATTCGCTCTGAACTACGCTTTAGGTGAACTGAATCCCTGGGGCTACCACGTTGTCAATCTTGCCATTCACCTCCTGGCGGGGATGGTCCTCTGCGGCATCGTACGGCGCACCCTCAATACTTCTCGTCTTGTAGAACGATTTGGCCAAACATCGCATTGGTATGCGTGGATCGTGTCGGTCCTCTGGATGGTTCACCCGCTGCAAACTCAGAGCGTGACCTATATCGTCCAACGGGGCGAATCAGCGATGGGGCTTTTCTATCTGTTGACGGTGTGCTGCGTCCTGTGCGGCACAAGTTCATCACGACCCCGATGGTGGTACGTCACAGCGGTCGCAGCTTGCGCTCTGGGCATGGGAAGCAAGGCCGTCATGGTCACTGCCCCGATAATGGTTCTGCTGTTCGACCGAATGTTTTTATCTCAATCGTTGCAAGAATTATTTCGCAAGCGGGGCTTTCTTTACGGAGGCCTCGCAGCGACCTGGTTGATCCTGCTGGCTACCGGCCAAGCGCAGGCGGTCCTTGATCCTGGATTATCCCGCTCCACCGCCGGGTTGGGATACAAGGGTATCTCGCCCTTGGCGTATGCCATGAACCAGCCGGCCGTAATACTGCACTACATTCGGTTGAGTTTCTGGCCACGCCCGCTCTGCCTCGACCATGCCTGGCCGTCCGCCAACAGTGCCACCGAAATTATTTTTCCCGCCATGGTGATCATCGGACTGCTACTTGGCACCGCCTGGTGCCTGATACGTCATCCGGCATTGGGGTTCCTGGGTATCTGGTTTTTTGTCATCCTGTCACCCACTTCGAGCATCCTCCCCGTCAAGGACCTGGCAGTCGAGCATCGCATGTACCTGCCCTTGGCAGCACTGATCACACTGACGATCGTGGTTGGAGGACGGCTTCTATCGCGTGCTTACGCTGCGATTGATCTCTCGTCCACCACGGTGGTGTGGATCAATGCAACCGTCGTGTCCGCAGCCAGCGTCTTATTGGCTTGCGGAAGCATCGAACGCAACCGCGACTACCATAGTGCCTATGCGATGTGGTCGGATGTCGCAGCAAAGCGGCCGAACAACCCCCGAGCCCAGACCATGGTGGGTAAAGCGATGGCCGACCTGGATCGCGACGAAGAGGCAATGGCTCATTATCAACGGGCACTAGAGCTGGATCCCACACGATACGTCGCCTACAACAACATTGGCAATCTCTACGTCAAGAAGGGAAACGACTCCCTTGCGATCCCTTACTACCGAAAATCTCTGCGGCACAACAGCAGGTATGACACCGCCCGGACCAACCTGGGATATGCGTTGATACGCGCAGGCCGTTGGCAAGACGGCATCGACAAACTAAAAATAGTGCTTGACCATGACCACTCTTCAGCACCTGTCCACTATCACCTAGCCCGCTCGCTTGCCCAGATCGGCAAGAGTGAAGAAGCCGAATTTCACTACCGCCGAGCCATGGGCATCGAACCCGGCAATCTGAAGTGGCAGGCCCATCTTGCCGAGCATCTAGCCAATCACGGAAAGATCCCGCAAGCAATTGAGCACCATCGCCAAGTAATCCGCCTGAATCCCGGCCATGCGGCAGGCTACAACAACCTGGCGATCTCTCTGCTTAAACAGGGACAGTTCGATGAAGCCATCACACACTTCGTCAACGCGATCCGCCTGGATCCGCAATACGAAACCGCTATCACCAATTTTGGCAAGACGTTGGCCCGACAATATGACGTCGACAGCGTGCTTGACGGTCACGATCCAGCCACATTGAACATTTCGCACGCCAGGTCTTTGGTCTTTGCCGGCAATTACTTTCGGAGAGAAGGCAAGATCAAACAAGCCGAAGTCGCCTTTCGATGGGCCCTGCGTATCCGACCGGATTATGGGCCGGCTCGCCGTGGCCTCGATACGGTTCGCCCCTGACCCCGACCCAGAAATCACCTGTAGAAGCACGCAACCTATCTTGGCCCAAGCAAGGTGAAATGCCAGGCCCGCGCCATGGATCCCACCGCCGATGACCAGAACATCCGCATGTTTGTCGTGCATGTTGATCCCTTGTACGGACGACTCTAAACTGAAAGGCAAGGGGGAAAACAAAGCATTGATCCACTAAGCAGACTTGATCTTCATGTTTACGAACCAGGCGGTGACGTCTTGCAAACAGATCCCGGTGAGATTCAGGAGCTTGATCTAGAGAGCGATGGAAAACTTGTTCGCTTTTACGTCCTGAATCCCCAGCCCGACCACATCGCGCCAGATCCCTTGCTTTTAATCAGCCTTGCCAAAGACGGAATTTCATCGCTGACACGAGAGCCGTATGCCACAATTCCCCAAGCCTTTGTGGCAAAGGGGCATCGGGCCGCTAGTTTCGATCTGCCCAGTCACGGCCAGCGCATCGACGAGCACGGCGAAGAACTGATCGGCCTGCGCAACGCCTATCTTTCGGGGCACGATCCCTTTTTTACGTGCGTTCATGATGCCAGGATCCTTATGGATCACGGCATTGATGCCGGGTTGACCCGCCCCGGGCGCATCGCAGTTGCAGGCACATCTCGCGGTGGTTACATGGCGATGCGTATCCTGGCCGCCGAAGCACGTGTCGCTGCTTCTGCTGCCATGGCACCGGTAACCGACTGGCGACATCTCGATGAATTCTCCGGGCACGCCAGTGACGACTGCTTGGCCAGACTGCAACTGGATCGCTTTGCCGCCCAAATGGCAGCCCGCCATGTTCTGCTGGTCATCGGCGGTAACGATGATCGTGTCGGCACTGACAAGTGCGTGCGTTTTTACGATCAACTCACACGGGTCAATGGGGGACAGGATGGGGCATTGGCACAAATCATGTTGCAGATCACAGATGATCCGGGCCACACCTTGTCCGTCTCTCGCCACACGGAAGCGGCGAGATTCTTACTTGATGTACTCGATCTAGGCCTGAATGCTTCATGAGCCATAAATAGAAGATCATAATAATTTGTTTGCTTACAGATTCCGTTGCCGTCCTGGCCACTCTACCCAAATCAACATAAAATCCGTGGCCAGAGGTTGCGAACAGATCGACTTGTTTCTGAAGATGGATCGAATCGACTAAATCAATCATGGAATCCCCCCAACGGTGGCGCAGATCGATCACACACAGGATAACCCGCACGTGCTCCCGTACAGGGGAACAGCTTGGGGCCTCAGACCCGATTCTGGGTGAACGACGACCTTGGGCGGTGTCGCGACAACACAAGCGGCCACGGCATTGGATCGTCTTGCCGAATAGCTCACCAAGAAAGAAGAAGCTCTGCGGTGACCGTGCGCACCGGCGTGGTGGTATCGTAGCGCAGATGGTCAAATGGTTTAAAGCCGCTGTGACTAGCGTACGCTCAGACAACCTGGGTCTGATGGATCGAGGCACAGATATTGGCGCCAAGAACGGTTGGTTTCAGCGTGAGGCCCGGATCATTGCCGACCTGACCGATCGCATGATCGCCAACGCTTGCCTGGTCTTCCCGCCGGGTCTGAAACAGCCATGAAAGTGACCGGGGATCCTCCACTACGACATGATCGCGCACCAAAATCTAGCGATCGGGTCCAAACAGGAATGTCCGAATGTATTCAGCCACCCTGAGGTTCTCGGGATACGCGGACTGGAGGTTCAGGATCACGATCTCCTGGCTGCTGCGTTCATCCCAGTAGACCTGATCGATGCGCTCTCCCGCCCATCGCTTCTGCGGAATCGACATCGGATAACTGATATCATCGATCTGACCACAGCCGTCGACAAGCAGGACTGATCCCAGTGCCGTTTGCAAGCTGTACGCATCATCAGGCGAGGCCAGCACGGGCTTACTGTTTAAGGAAACGCTGAAGTGTCCGGACTTCGGGAATGAGCCAAGATTGTCGCACGGGAAATCCGACGCCCAGGACGCGTGATGACCCCAAACCGGACCGCAGCGAAAAGACAGGAAGACACCATTCTGATCATCGTGATAGTGGACCAGACATGATTCAGACCAATATCGAATACCCCGCTGCGGGCGATGAGGTTCGACCGGCTCAATCTCCTGATCAAAGCTGAAGAAACCCCACAAGATACCGTCATAATAAGCGCGTCCGATCCGATCATGGACAAGCATCTCCGGTGGATCCAATCGCAGCTGCTTCAACTGCAGCCACGCCGCCGTACCATCGCCATTTCGCGAAGCCAACTGGTTGAGCAACTAATTGCCACCATAGGCAGGATTCATATCGGTGTTGGTGATGACACAGATCTCGACCGGGCTCAGACACAGCCACCAGGTAGTCCACCACGCGATCAAATGGAGCCTTGTCATAAAGATCAGGTCCGCCCAGTACCAGCAGCGTCTGTCGCAGGTGAGCCGGTGCATCAACCCAATCCCCAAGTGAAAAGTGCGTACATCGAGGCATCACGCCATCGCGCGGGCAAGCTCGGATCATGCGATCGATCCGGGGTAAGGCAACCTGCAGCCACAACCGGACCTCGGGGACCAATCCATGCAGATGCAGTGCCGCCGTGGTAAAGTCAAACCACGAGATCCATCCATGGTCCTGTAGCAGTGATCCGCCCCAATAATCGCGATTCAAAAGTGCCAAATTAAAAAATTCTCGCCCCTGCGCCGCAAGCTTGTCCAGCAGTCGTTTACGCCGCGATTGACCCAATTGCGGCCCGAGCATGTGATTAGCCCATCGTCAAGCTGCGCAAAGCCATTGCTGCCGGCCAATCGCCGTTGTAGCCATAGCCGTCGTTCACCGTCGTGCCCCATGCCGGGAGATTGATGAAGTGGTCGATGGTCTTCAAGGCACGATCGACGCCGTCCGGCTGATCGCCCAGGTGATGCCCGGCAACGTACAGCGCAATATCATCGGCAAAGGGAGTGCAGACCGATCCAGCTTTTTGCAGCAGGCTCTCACGATCACTGAATGCCCATGCAAACGCTTGTGCCAGAGGTTCGCGGTAGACTGCGTGGCTCGTCGTCAGACGCTGACGGTTCTGTGCCCAGTAGGCCGACTCACACCACCGAGACACAGGTACATTGCCTGCTGCCGGTTTCAGGTTGCCCGATACTGGATCCAGCCGGTCCACGGGATCGGTTTCCAATCGAGCCGACATCCACCGGATCACAGCGGGACCGTACGGAGTTAGTCGCAACGTATGTTCGCCGGCGCTTTCGAGATAGAAAGCGGTCTTCCCTCTAAAGCGCTTGAGATCTATGTCCTGAACAGTCACCCGCTGAACGAACCAGAGTCCGATCTTCTGCCCGTCCACTTCAACCCAGTGGCTGGGCACGAGGGGCGAGCGTAGTCGATATCGAAGTCCCACAGGCCAGTGCGCACGGCTTTGTTGCCGTATTTATTCAATTCAATGTACAGTTGCTCCCAGTCAAATCCTGAAGCATCAGCAACCACGGAAAACTGGTGCAGCCCGCTCGGAGCCTAAAACATAATCTCGAACGAATCATCATCGCAGCAGTTTGTCGGCACGCGCCGAGCTGATTCCGTGAAAGCCAGGTCCACTTCTCAGACTTCGGTCACATCACTAATCCGTGTCATCGATCGGTTCCTCGGATTCAGTTATGTAGACACAGTACAACATAGGAGAAGAACCGTACTGCAATGACTCATTCACATCATGATTGCTTCGGAAAATCACGCGCAAGGCCACGGGATCCTTCAGCCGTGCGCTGATCACATGATGATCCTTCCACCGCACAGGCTGCCTCAGTCCGGGCTCACTACAGGTGACACAATCTGCTGCGGAGTATCCAGGAATAACAACGCCTTCGGCATCGACAAGTTCAAAGTCGAGCCCGCATCCGGGCCGATAGGCATCGACATCGAAGTTGACATAAACAGATCGGTCGATCCCACCTGCCTCGATTGTTTCAGTCTGGCATATCCCCGGCCGGTCGTGATCGCGCACTCTCACATGCCCCATGCCATCACGGCGCCAGAATGCCGCCCCGACATCGCCGGCTGAGTTCTCATAACAGAGGCCGTTGTCCCACCCACCGTAGTAGAGATAGGTGTGTTCCCCTACGTTCACAAACGCATGGGCCGGCACCACACATCCGCCATCCCATTGGCCCTCTTGGCCTCGGGCCACGATCTTGAATCCCGGGATCGGTTCACGAAAATGCAGGCCGTCGTTGCTGATAAACAGGCCAAGATCCACGCAAACTTCCTCCAATCCACTATCCAGGCGCACCGGGCGAATTCCCGGACGACACTCCACCTGATGGATCTGACCATATACGCCAACAACAACGTTGCCGCGATTCCAAAAGCCAGCAGGGGTATGCACCTGTTCGCTGATATCCGGCGGATTGGTGAAATAACTGGCCCGATGAAAGGCCAGAACAGGCGGGCTCTCCCACAGACGAAAATTTGATGATCGGATCACGCTCATGATCCTGCCACCTTCGAAGCCACCAGGCAGTTTCATAGCATGATCGACAAACGCGGAATGATAATGCCCCTTGAATCGGTAGAGCGACACCCCGCGATAGGAGGGCCTCGCAATGATGCGCCATCGCAAGCCTTCGGCACTGACGGCCACGAAGGGTTCGATGGGATTCGCATGCAGATTCTCGCTGTACATCTTGTAGCGATGATCGTTCGGGACATCATCGTCATCGTCGCGCATCACCGCGGGCATCTCAACCGGGCCACCCGCATCCACAAGATTGTTTGCCGAAGAACCGCGGTACTCCATCAACCCGAGCTTGGGCTTATGCCAATCGAAGCCGTCATCGCTTTCCGCGTAAAGAGCCTGAAACCGCATGTTGGTCCACTCTTCAATCGAACCGACACCGCTGTACCACATACGAAACTTGCCCTGATCATGCAAAACGGTACCCCCCCACAGGCGAGCCCACTTGGCATCGGGATCACCCGGCCTGCCACGTCGCAGCACTGGATTCCCGGAATACTTGACCCCCGGCAACAAGACTAGATCCAGATTGGACCGGAAA
>CAUZOD010000012.1:0-25029 GCA_963581115.1 Phycisphaerae bacterium
TTTTGTTCCAGGTTCACCAAAACCTATTTGTTCTTTCGGTCATGCAGCCCTTGTCGTAGCAACCCATCGCCTGTTTGTAGTATTGCATCTGGCATTAGGTCCATGCCAAAGTACCACCCGGATCGTTCGGCATCGACATCCATGGCTTGCTGCAATTGCCGAAGCTCCGTGTTCCAGGATCCAGCCCGACATTGGCGAATCATCGGTTTGGCCTACCGTTCTGCGTCAAACCAGTCATCCATGCCCGTTCCGGGTTCCGGGATGTTTGCCGATACTAGTGGTGTGGCATGGATTTGGTGCATTCAACGAAATCCACTCAACGGAGATATGATACCGGCCCTCCGTGGGCAGAGTCCGCAGGTTGTAGCGCCATGGCAGGCCGATCAGAGGCATGAAGTTGACAGTCAATATCAGATCAACCGCACTTAGACCGATCATCGGGTTTCTGGTGTGGATGATTTCTGGCTGCACATCGCCTGCTCCCAACAATCCGCGGGATCTACTCGACAGCGGTGGGCTGACTGCTGACCTCGCCGCTGCTTTTGAACTGTTAATCGACAGGACAGCCACTGCGCCGGATCGACGTGTGGCGGTCCGGGCACTGTTGAACAAAGCCAACCGCGATACTGACCGGATGCTGGTGATGGTACTTGAGGATCCGAGCTACCCACGGGCCCGCCAGGCGATTATGGAGGTCATCGTGCAGCGTAGTCAGGCTCCCCCGCGATCACTCAGTGGCCCGATAGTGGCGTTGCTGGTCCATGGCGATGAATCCTTTCAGGCCCGGGTGGCTCAGGCCCTGGGTCGCTTCGACGATCCGCAACTGGTGCGTCAACTTGCCCAGATTGCCGGTGACTTGCAGCTGTCGTTGTGGCATCGCAGCGGCGCCATCAAGGCCTTGGGCCATCAATCGACACAGGAGTCGGCTCACCAGTTGATGGATCTGATCGCACCTGATCGCCCAGAAAGGATTCAACTTGCCGCCTTTGCGTCGCTAGCCACACTGTCGGGGCTGGAAGATCACGGAGAGGATCGTGCGTTATGGCGGCAGTGGTGGATCGAGGCACGCATTTGGAATCCGGCTCGTTGGCATGAGCAGATGCGCAGGAATCTGGATAGACATCATGCCGGTCGTGACATTCTGCACGAGGAAATCGTTCGCCGGATGCTGGATTTGTACAAGGCCAGCTATCGCACCGCCGCCGCAGTGGACAAGTCCGGGGTGCTGGTGTCTATGTTGTCTGACTCATTACTGCCGGTTCGCCAACTGGCCGTTGAGTTGGCGACCGATCTTCTGTTGGGTGGCGAGCCGTTCGATGAACCGTTGCGGGTGGCATTGCGATCCCGACTCGACGACCGATCGCCGAAACTACGTGAGGCAGCGACGCTTCTGCTATATCAACTTCCGGATGAGGCCGCTGCTGACCTGGTCGCTGGGCGGCTCAAGATAAACCAAGAGCATGTTACTAGAGTGCTAGGAGCAGATTTGCTCATGATGCAGCGGATGCCTAGGCAGGTCGCAACACCGGCAACGTTGGTACTGCTCGCGAGTCCGCAACTACGTCCTAAGGCCGCCGGTGCCCTGGCTGAGATGGCCAAGCGTGACATGCTCGATGCTCGCCAACTGCAGAAGGCCGGGCGTATCGTACGCAAGCATTTAATCCACCAATTATTCCCGTCACCACAGGAGGTTCGGTTATTGGGGATGGTGGGCAATAATCAGGATTGGCAGCGCATCGCCGACTGGGTGGACTCTGAGAATCGGGCGGTCAAGGAAGCGGCTGCTCGCGTGTGGGCCGAAAGTGACCGGTCATTGAAGTTACTGGCCAAGCGACTGGGTGATCCGATCATTGAGCCGATCGCCGTGGCCGCGGCGCGGCGACGCGGCATGGATCCTTGGACCTTGTTGGAACTGGCACGCCATTTGCCAACGCAGCCACAGATCCACGAGCTGTGGTGTGAGGCAATCGTGGCCATGTCCAGGCGGGTGGTTCCGGAAGCCGTGTTTGAATCCGTCCTCGAGTTACGAGCCGCTGGTGCTACTCCCAAGCTTCTTGATGAGATAATTACTGCGGCGCTGGATCGCGGTGAGGCCAAGCCGATCCCTGAGAAGGTGCGATTCGCTCTTTATCTGACCCGTGGGGAGGTCCGTTTCAGTCTGGGCAATGCCACTGCGGCTCTGGCCGACTTTCAGCAGTTGGAGGCGGCCGAGGATTCGCTTACTCGGGAAGTCATGGATCAGCTTCAGCGCAGCTTGGTTAGGGCCTACATCGAATTGAACCAGATCGATGAGGCCTTTGTCAGTGCCCACGCTATACTTGAGTTGCATACGCATAATGGGGTACGTCCGACACAGGACCGTGTCATTAATCAGATGTTGGAACTATGCCAGCGATATGTTGATAGTGAGCGGACCAATGATGCTGCCCTGGTACTTCAGAAGACCCGGCTACTGATCGGTCCTGCCATTCCACCAGCGCTATCAGGGCGAATTCATATGTTGGATACAAAGATCATTGCGTTGCGTAACCTCCCCGACCTGCCACCGGAAGAGTCAGACAAGGGCACCGCCAGCCCACCTGAGACACCGCGGCTGCCCCGGTAGCATCCCCCATCTCCACGCCGCGCCCGGGAGAAATGCGGTAAGCTCTGTTGCTGCGGTGCCATTGTCACGAGTGCCAGATAAGATTCGCAGAGGAGTTCGTCCAGTGCAATCCATCATCAAGGGGTCGGCGTATGTTCTGGGTGATGACATCGACACCGACCAGATCATCCCCGCAGAATATCTAGCCTACGATCCCACCGATCCGGAGGAACGACGGTTCTTCGGGATGTACGCCTGTGTTGGGGTACCGTTGGGACAGCGAGGACTTCCCGATGGCAACGTGCCATTGGTGCCAGAAGGCAATTACCATTCGGAGTTTGCGATCATTATCGGAGGCCGCAACTTTGGCTGTGGTTCGAGTCGGGAGCATGCACCGTTGGCGATCGCTGAAGCGGGGATCCAGGTGGTCATCGCACAGTTTTATGCCCGCATTTTTTTCCGCAACTGTGTCAATGGTGGATACCTGCCGCCCTTGGAATCGGAGGATCGATTAATTGATGGAGCCATTCAAACGGGAGATCAGTGTACGGTGGACGTTACCGCAGGCGCGATCACGAACCATCGCACCGATGCCACTTATTCGCTGAAACCAATTGGTGATGCTCTGCCGATCATCGAAGCCGGCGGCGTGTTCGACTACGCACGACGCAGTGGGATACTTGATGAGTGATAACATTCTGAACCCAACGCAGTTGCAACGGTGGCACCAGAGTGGCTTGGGCTTTGACGATTACCTTGCGACGGGTAGCTCGGGACAACGACGTGACTGGTCCAACGTGTATGATGCGGTTGGCCTTAGTAATAGCCAGCGGGACCTGATTGGTGGGTTTACACGTCAGATCAATGTTATCGGTGTGTCTGGGATCTGGTGTGGTGATTGCGCCCAGCAGTGTCCCCTGATACAGCGGATTGCCGATGCCAGTCCTATGATCGACTTGCGATGGCTTGACCGCGACGAGCATGCCGACCTTCAGAAAATGGTGCGTATCAATGGCGGTGATCGGGTTCCAGTCATGGTGTTTTGCGCCGAGGACTACGAACTGGCAGGTTGGTTTGGTGATCGCACCCTGAATCAATATCGAGCGCTGGCAGACAGCCAACTGGGTCCGTCCTGTCCATTGCCGGGTGCCCCAGTACCTCCGCACCAGACAGCCGTCGTTCTGGCTGACTGGGTTGATCAGTTCGAACGCATCCACCTCTTGCTGCGGTTAAGTCCACGTTTGCGGACTGTCCATGGGGATTAGCAGCCACTTCTGGTAAAATGGGGTTTGGTCCAAGGAACCGGGCCATCCAGTTTTCAGGTAGATCTGTACAGAGCCGGTAGCGCACGAGATTTTGGCTTGCCGCCGGTTACCCTTGGCGGTAAACTGCCCCCGCTTTGCGAAATGATGACCGGTTCTTAATTGGTGCCATTTATAATTATAAGATCATTTTTATATGATACTTATATATAATTAGCAGGCGGAGTGCGTCTTTGCCCAAGAAGTCTCATCATCTCAAGAAAAAGTCAGCAACCTCGAAGAAAGAGGTTGGAACTGGGTCAGTGAGTCCCAAGTCTACCGCTGCCAAGAAGAAGATCGTCAAGAAGAAGATCGTCAAGAAGAAGGCCGTCGCGAAGAAGATCGCTAAGAAGAAGGCCGCCAGTGCTACCAAGCCGAAGGCCAAGACCGCATTGGCGACCAAATCTTTAGCCCAGCCAACAGAGAACAGGCAGTTAAAGAAGACTCTCAAGAAAGCGACTAAGCCTAAAAAGGCCTCGTCCAAGGTCGACAAGAAGTCGCCCGAGCCCGCCAGTGGCCCGAGTCTGACAGCCTATTTAGAACCGCTACTGGAGCGCGAACCACTGACTCTCGAGCAATTACAGCAGGTTGAGACTGGTCTGAATGCTGAGGACTTGACGATGTTTCGCGACCTGTTGCTCGAGAAGCGAGCTGAGATTGTCGGTGATGTCAACCGGATGGAGCAGGCCCGTAATGACAATTCCGGCAATCTTTCGCACATGCCGTTGCACATGGCTGATATTGGCTCTGACAATTACGAGCAGGAATTTACTCTAGGCCTGATGGAGTCGGAGAAACGATTGGTGCGTGAGATTGATCAGGCATTACTACGCATTCGGGAAGGCATCTACGGAGTATGCCTGAAATCGGGCAAGCCCATACGGCGTGAACGCCTTGAGATCAAGCCTTGGGCCACTTATTCAATCGAGGTGGCGCGTGAGCGAGAGCGCCATGGATGGGCCTCGGGTTGATGGCGGGATTTAGTTTGCCTTTGTGCCGGTCCAGGCAGGGTAGTGCTGTGGCTACGCTTTGCGGGCGATGGCGGGTCGCGAGCAACCGATACAATTCTTTGGATGACGCATGATGCTCCAGGTTACGAACCGCTTCCTTCGTCGTGGTGCAGGCCGATCTCTGGCTGCCACGTCCGTGTTCACCGCACTGGTCGCCGTGACTCTGGCGGCGGATCTGGGCTTAAAACACTGGGCGTTTGCGACCGTTGCGGGTCGGCCGCTGCGCGTTCGCAGTGATGATAATCGGCAGCCATCTGTGTATCAGCTCAGTGAAACCGGAAATTGGGTTCAGTTGCCGCGGAGTGATCCCCAAGAGCCTGCAAGTGCCATTCCTGAACACGAGTCTTGCACCGTAATCGGGCGCCTGTTGGACTTGCGGCTGACGCTCAACACCGGCGCAGTGTTTGGCTTAGGCAAGGGTGGGCGCGTCGTATTTATCGCGGCAAGTGTGTTAGCGGTCGTGGTGATTGTGTTGCTGTATGTGCGCAGCCGGGCCGGCGCATGGGGGCTGCAGATGGCGTATGCACTGATTCTTGCCGGGGCACTGGGTAATCTATACGACCGATACCAGTACTCCGCAGTGCGGGATGTGCTGCACTTGTTTCCAACAACGCTACTGTGGCCATGGATCTTCAATCTTGCTGATGCAGCTTTGATGGTAGGTGTGGCTGCGGTAATGCTGTTGAGCTTCCGGCATAGTCGGGATCAGAATTCGGGGCATTGAATCCCGGCGCTAGAGGGTAGGTCGTCTGCGGCCCTAGATCATATTTATGGTCGGGTCGCGGCTTGGATTAGCATTGCAAACAGGTCCTGATTCAACCGACGGTCCACTGTAGATTCAGTGGCGCGTTCCGGGTGCCACTGGACGCCAATCCAGAACCGGCGAGTCGGATTATGGACCGCTTCGATTACACCATCCGAGGCTGTGGCCAGCACCTGCAGCGATCCGGGATCGACAATTGCCTGGCGATGGCTAGAGACGACTTCAGACATCGAGCCGAGTGGCGGCAGGCCTTCGGCGGTTGCGGTTGCGGCGACCGGATGACAGCGGTTATCTGCGTGCATCTTGTGGGTGGCAAGCGTATCGGGCAGGTATTGGTCCAATCGGCCGCCGGCCCATAATGCCATCAGTTGCATTCCGAGGCAGATACCAAGTAGGGGCCGGGTGCATGCTTCGATCAATGCGAGTTCAAATGCCTGGCGCGCTGGATCCATCGGTCGTGCTTTGGGGTGCATGGGTGTTCCAAAATCACTCGTATTCGGATCGACGCCTCCAGTCAGTATTAAGCCATCACACCGCTGGGCGTAGTGCGCTGCACGTCCGATATCGTGAGGCAGTACGACTGCCAGCCCGCCGGCAACTGAGACGGCCCGGCAGTAGTCTGCTGCGCACTCATAGGTCCCCGAGGTTGCGGTATTCTCGCGATTGTCGGCGGTGATTCCGATCAGTGGGCGTGTAGTGGGTTGGTTGCTTAAGGCCATGTTTCGTGACGTGGGTTGTACCAGCCATTGAAGATCGGGGCTATCTCACTGCACTCTGGTATCGGGCCATACCGCGACCGTTGCTACAATTGATGCAATGTCTAGTGAGCGGGCCTATCAGCAGTGCATCTATCCGGACTGTGCGGCGATGTTCGGCGTGGACCAACTCCGTTTGCTGTGTCCGTATTGTGCCCGAGAGGGTCGGTCCTCTCTATTGGACGTGCGTTACGATTGGGATCGGGTTTCGGTGCCGACATCGTTAAGTGAGTTTGAGCCTCGGTGGATGACGAAGGGCGATCGTGGTGCCGGCATGCTGGATTTTTCCGGAGTGTGGCGATTCCGGGAACTGCTGCCATTCTTTAGATCTGAGGAGGATATTGTGACCATTGGTGAGGGGCGGACAAACTTACAGGATGCCTCTCTGCTGGCTCGCGAGATCGGGATCGGGCAGGGGAAACTGCTGCTTCAATATGAAGGGCTCAATCCGAGCGGGTCGTTCAAGGACAACGGCATGACCGCTGCATTTACCCATGCTCGCATCATTGGTGCCCGATGCGTTGCCTGTGCTTCGACAGGAAACACATCGGCCAGCTTGGCTATGTTTGCTTCACTGAGTCGGATGACGGGAATTGTATTTATTGGTTCGGGCCGGATCGCCTACGGCAAGCTTTCGCAGGCACTCGATTTTGGGGCGAGAACCCTTCAGATTCAAGGCGATTTCGATGCCTGTCTGCGCCGGGTACGCCAAGTAGCCTTGGAACATTCGGAGTTGGGCATCTATTTGATGAACAGCATCAATCCGTTCCGGTTGGAAGGGCAGAAGGCAATCATGTATCGCGTTCTCGAGGGGCTTGATTGGGATGTGCCGGATTGGATTGTGGTGCCGGGCGGTAATCTGGGCAACTGTTCAGCGTTCGCCAAAGCGTTTGAGGAACTCCAAACGCTTGGGCTGCTTGATCGCATCCCAAGGTTAGCGGTGGTTCAGGCGGCCGGGGCATCTCCATTGTTCGACCTATACACAGGTCATGGTCTCACCTGGAACCAAGGGCGTTGGGCTGAAGGTGTGGCGCAGGCGTACTACGACCGGCAGGCTGAGGCGAATTGGCGTGCCCAGACTGTTGCCAGCGCAATTGAAATTGGCCAGCCAGTCAACCTGCCTAAAGCATTGCGAGCGCTGTCAATCATGAACGGAGTGGTGTGCCAGGTAGACGATGAGACGATCCTGGAATACAAGGCTCTTGTGGGACGGTGTGGATTCGGATGTGAGCCGGCTTCGGCCGCTTCAGTGGCTGGCACGGCACAATTGGTTCGAGAGGGGGTGATCAATCGCGATGATCGGGTGGTCTGCGTGCTCACGGGTCACGTGCTGAAGGATCCTGATGCCACCATCCGCTACCACACCGGTATCGATGTGCAGGCTGGGCAGCATGCAGCGCCACGTCGGACCATCACCGGAATGCGGGCCAATCAGCCGATACCTGTTCCAGACGATCTAGCGGTCATCATCCAGGCTATCGGTACTATCGAGGCGATTGAAGTGCCGCTGACATCAGAATCAGTGGGCCCCATGCATCAACTGCCGGTGGATGAGTATTGATGTGATGAAGTGGTCTCACGTCAATTGGCCCAACCGAGTGGGCCGCTTCCCGATATTTTTCAACATGCTGGCAGTCCTTCCATTGACCTTTCTCATCCTACTAAGCCAGATGCCTGTACAAGACGATGCCGGAGCATCTGGGCTAGAATGATTGCATTCCTCTCGGTTCCTCCGTACAAGCGATTGTGTTTGCCATGTCTGAGTTGAACCAACCTCACGCCGCCATGGCCCCATCTGATGCGTTCAGCCCGTTGCATCGGGATTGGGACGGACCCATGCGCATACTGCTAGCCCAGTTGCCGGTGGCGATGTATGTGTGCCGCAAAGATGTTCACTGCACGCTGCTCTATATCAACGACGCGGTGGAAGCACTGACCGGCTATCCTGCCGCTGATTTTCTCAGCGGCCGTCTGACTTTCATGGATATTTTCCGATCAGATGATGCCGATGGCATCATCCAGCAGGTGGAAGAGGCGCTGGCCAAGCGCCAACCGTATCACTTGAATTACCGCATCAGACATCAGAGCGGTAGGCGGGTCTTGGTTGAAGAGACTGGTGTTGGTGTATTCGACGGAGATCAACTCAAAGGCCTTGAAGGATTTCTGCTCGAGATGACCGGGCCTGTTGGGGCGGAGGAGCAGACGGGCAAACTTCTGGATTGCTTGGAACAGAGAGTCGATCGCCGCGCTCAAAAATTACACGATCTCACTTGCCGGTTGCAGGCGGAAATTGATGAACGTCAGCAGGCGGAGATAGCGGCACGTGACAGTGAACGCCGGCTTCAATCGATTTTGGATAACACCACTTCTGTCGTTTATGTCAAACAACTGGACGGTAAGTATCTGTTAATTAACAATCGATTTTGCCATATTTTCGATCTAAAACACGAACGGGTCCAGGGGAGTAATGATTTTGAGATCTTTGACGAGGCCATTGCGCATAAATTGCGCGCTAATGATCGCGAGGTGATTGAGCGACGGGAATCAATTGAATTTGAGGAGGTGGTTCGGCACAAGGATGGCAAACTGCACACCTATATTTCCATTAAGTTTCCTCTTTACGATATGGAAGGTCGGATCTATGCTACCTGTGGTATCTCGACCGACATTACCGATCGCAAACTGGCCGAGCAAGCGGCACGCCAACATCGTGATCAGTTGGCACATGTGGCTCGCCTGTCCACGATGGGGGAAATGGCATCAGGATTGGCCCACGAGTTGAACCAGCCCCTGACCGCTATCAGCAACTACGCTCATGGATGCCTGCGGCATTGTGAGTCAGGCAACCTGAACCTTACAGCCATGGCAGAGGTTGCTGGACGAATTGCCCAGCAGGCGGACCGTGCCGGGCAGATCATCCAACGGCTTCGTCAGTTCGTGAAAAAGGGTGATGTGAGGGAGGCCGAGATTAATATCGGCAGGATTATTAAGGATGCCAGCGTGATGCTGGGCCATGATATGCGCGAAGCTGGCGTATCCATTGAACTCCAGTTGGATCGGCAGTTGCCCATGATCGTTGGTGATGACATTCAGATTGAGCAGGTGATCTTGAACCTGCTTCGAAATGCGATCGAAGCAAGTTCCGGTGGGGAGGGACTATCCACGGTGACTATCTCCGGAACCTTGGATGAGCAGATGATGGTTGTCCTGCAGGTGGCGGACCACGGTCATGGTGCCGATCGCGAGCAGCTACGCCGGATGTTTGAACCATTTTTTACCACCAAGCCCACGGGCATGGGCATGGGCTTGAACATTTCGCAGACGATCGTCGAAGCCCATGGTGGCCGGATGTGGGCCATGGCCAATCTGGATGGTGGCTTGAGTGTATTTCTTTCACTGCCTTCATTGAAGGATTCATAGCTCATGCCCCTTCGATTTCTCTTAGCAGCAGTTGCCAGGGTCTCGTCGATGTTCTTGTGCCTTACCGGTTCATGCTCTGGATGATCACCGTCGACCGTTTCTCGAACTACTGCCGATAGTGAATCCTTTGTGGTTAATCGCTACAGTTCAGGTGCAATATCGAACTCAGGTATCAAGAGCAAGCGGCTGCCAGACCTGTAATTATCATCTTCCGCATTGCTTGCACGCCCGCCCGGCTCTGTTGCAGTGACTATGTTTAAGTATGACCTTGATCCGCCCTGCTCCTTGGCGTCTGGTGTTGTTGATTTTGATATTCGCGGTCGTGCCCGTAGAAGGGCAAGTGGTCCGCAAGCGTGTCGTGATGCCACGCACGCTTGAGGCAGCGTTGTCCCAGCCTCGAATTCGGGTTCAGTTGCGGGATGGACATTGCATTCTGGAAGGACGGCCAGTGGGCTCCAGTCTTGGACTGGAGGGCCTATTGCCCCAGGAAGGGCCATCGCTATGGTTCGAAGCCTATCTGGACACTGGTGCCAGTAGCCTGGTTGTCAGTGCTGCTACGGCACAGCGATTCACGATCCAGTCGGAACCGGGCGCGGTGTACCATGAGGTGGGCCTGCATGGTCCGAACCCGATGCAGGTCAGCCGCAGGTACACGCTTTTTGTGGTTGGAGCGCCCAAGGGCGCTGGATTGCCAGTGCGGTTGCAGATCAATCCGCGATCCCCGCGTGGGCTTATGGCTCTGATGGGTGAGATCAATGTGGTGGGAATGCCCGTGATCCGGGACTACCTCGTAGAGATTGACCCATTCGCCACGGCTGGTGCGGACCAGATGAAGATGCTTGAGCAGTTGGAAAAGGATCTGAATCTTGGCGTGGATCTTTCGGTGCTGGCCATGGCCCAGAGCATGCTAGGGGCCGGTACGATGGCGAGCCTGCACCGTGCCGAGCAGCGAGTCGAGGGCCACAGCTATGCGGTGCCACTGCAGATGAGGGATTTCAACCGTTACCAAAATCCTATCGATCGTGGCCCCAAACCCACCGTGGCGGCAAACCCAATGGTTCAGAATGTTCGCAGTGAAACGCATCATGGCTCATACATTGGAGCTTGGCTGCTTGATACGGGTGCCGGGGCGAGCATCATTTCCAAGCGACATGCCAAGGCGCTGGGATTGATTGACGATCGAGGGCAGTGGACGCGCCCGCAGGACTTCACCTTGCCAATCAGTGGTATTTCGGGGCAGATCAATAACCCTCCGGGATTTACGTTGAGGCGGCTGATCGTTCCAGCGGTCGGCGTCGACTTGGAGTTTCGTGACGTGGCGGTATTGGTTTATGACGTACGGACTGAAATGGATGATGGCACTGAAGTGGTCCTCGACGGCGTCTTGGGCATGAACCTACTGCTGCCAAGCGTTTCCGGTTTATCAAAGGGTTTGCCAACCGTGGGGAGCGAGCCACCATTTCGCCGGGTCTGGATCGACGGCCCGCGATCTTACCTACTGCTTGAGGCCATGCCGGCGACGGTCAGCCGGTGAAGGCAACCACCAACTCGGGGCCTTCTCCGTACTTTTGGGAGCTATAGCCACCCCAGTAGTCGAGGATGCGGAATCCATGATTCCGGATCAGGTTAACAAACTGATCGGAGTACCAGCATCTTGCTGCTACCCGAACCGTGATTTGGTCGTAGGTGTCGTCAGGGCGATTCAGGCGGTAGATCAACTCCGGATAGAGCACCAGTGGATCGGGCTGAATATGGCTGCGGCGCTCAAAATGCTTGATTTTTCCGGCCTGAGTGTCCTTTTGCCAGAGCATGACGGCCGCTGAATTGACCCACGCATCCAGTAGTGTTTGTCGGTCGGCCTCGGGATTGGCAGCATTGAGGATGCATATACCGTCGCGGCGGAGATGGAACCCGATACAACTGAGCATGCGATCAACTTGTTCATCGGTGACTAAGCGTTGCATCACACGATTGGGGGCGATGATTAGGTCGAAACGTCGATGGAGACTGATGCGTGTGATGTCCTTCTGGGCAACGTGTGCCTTGTCTTGGATGCCCGCGTTCTGGATCTTGGCACGGCAGCGATCAAGCATTGCGCTGGAGATATCGATTCCGTAGATCTGAGCGCAGTGTTCGGCCAACGGCACCAGTGCGCGGCCTGTCCCACAACCTAACTCTAGGATGCTGGCCTCAGGTGACCGGATATGACCGCGGTAGAAGGGCAGGTCATCAAACGGCGGTGGCGTCAGATCATAGTACGCCGCGGCCTTAGCTCGGATTTCGTGATCCGAATCTGACATAACACGATGGACACACTTTGTTGTCGGTTAGCGTACGTTCTGACCTCTCACAACTCCTGCCATACGCCTGTCCTGATTGGCTAGGCCAGCTTGTCCTAGCCAAGCCTGCATCCTGCCGGATGATTGACCCCCAAAAGCACCTTGATTTTAATCGTCCGGCTGGAGTCAACTCGCGGTGGCAGCCTTTTTGGCATTGAGCTTAGCGGTCAGGCGGCTCTTGTAGCGACTGGCGGTGTTCTGATGCATTGCCGGGGTAGCTGCAACCTTATCCAGCAGCTTGTAGAGGCCGGACAACTTTTGTTGCGCATCTTCCACGCTGCCGTGGAGGAGGACCTCGCGATATTCTTTGATAACCGTGCGATAGCGATTCTTGCGCCAGCGATTACGGGCGCGGTGCTGGGCATTCTGGCGGATACGTTTCTTGGCACTGAGCGAATGAGCCATGGCCGGTTCCTAGTGGAGGGGGCGAATCAGCCATTATGACCAGACGAGCAGGCGGAATCAAGTGACCGCCAGGGGCCCGGCTCGGGCCCTTGGTGGCCAAGGCGTTGAAGGAACGCGTTCTGGCTGAAACGGTATAGATCTTGACAGGATCCGGGTTTTACCTACACTTCAGCGGTTCAACTGGTGGACTGGCCCTACAGTGCCTGGTGGCTCTAGCCGTAGAGGCGGTCTAATCCCGAGGCGATATGCCGGATGCATACGGTAGTGGCGACGCACGGCGTGGAGGCGGCAGGACAGTGATGGGGTTTATCCGAGCCCATCCTGTGACCGTCTTTTCGGGATCGCAACTGACAGTCACCATGGCAGGTGGCCGTAAGGAGGTTGCGATCAGCCTTTAGTACCCCGCGCACACCACTGGGTTTGCCTTTGGGCCACGAGAGTTGACGTCGTCTCGTGGTTTTTTGTTTTGACAACCTGCCACCGTGTATTCCAGGACCGCATCATGAATCCATCTGAAATGCTTCGACTGATTGACTCGATTGCGCGCGATCGCAATGTAGATAAAGAAGCTCTTTTCGATGACATCGAGCAGGCGATGGTTTCAGCTGCAAGGAAGCACTTTGCCGCCTTGGATACCGATGAGTTTTCAGCTGAGGTTGATCGGATGAACGGGCGCATCACGGTTTGGCGGGGTGAAGAGGAGATCCCGCTTGAGCAGTTAGGCCGGATCCCGGCCCAGACGGCCAAGCAGGTGATGATCCAGCGATTTCGGGAAGATGAGCGGGCGTCGATCTACAAAGAGTTCATCGATCGTGTCGGGGACCTAGTTACCGGAATGGCTCAGCGGTATGAGGGGGGGTCATTGGTGGTTCAGATCGGTCGTGCCGAGGGATTTATGCCCCGCAGCGAGCAGATTCATGGCGAGCAGCATCAGCCCGGGGAGCGGGTACGATGTCTGATTCTTGATGTTCGCGATGTCGGTAGCCAAGTCAAGATCGTCCTGAGTCGTTCCCATCCGGATTTCATTCGCCGATTATTTGAGGTCGAGGTGCCCGAAGTGGCTGAACGCATCATCGAGGTCAAAGCCATGGCTCGTGAGGCCGGGCACCGAACCAAGATTGCCGTCAGCTCCATCGACTCCAAGGTGGATGCCGTGGGTGCCTGTGTCGGGGTACGCGGTAGTCGAATCAAGAACGTCGTGGATGAATTGGGCGGCGAGAAGATAGACATCGTTCGTTGGAACGAGTCCAGTCAGATTTTAATTCAGAACGCGTTGAAACCAGCCGAGGTGGTGGAGATTTCACTCTGCTTTGAGTTGGGACGGGCGACCGTGGTCGTCAATGAGGATCAATTATCTCTGGCCATTGGCAAGCGGGGTCAGAATGTGCGCTTGGCGGCGCGATTGACCAATTGGGACGTCGACATTCTGACGCCGGCCGAGTTCACCAAGAGTCTGGACACGATGGAGCAGTTCCTTAATGGAATTGACGAGGTTCTTGAGGATCAGATCAACCGTTTGGCCGCGTTGGGCGTCATCAGCGTGTTCGACGTGGAAGAGGTTGGTCCCGAGTATTTGTGTGAGACTCTGGGCATTGAGTCGGACAAGGCAAGTGAGATTATCGAGGTAGCCAGTGAGCGAGCAAAGATCGTTGCTGAGGAGCAAGCACGTGAGAAGGAGGATGCCGAACGGCGCAAGGCCGAAGCCGAAATCGAAGCAGCATCGGCACCTGGCGCTGCCCAGGCGGCGGCGATCCTTGGTGACGTGTTTCCGGTTGGAATCACCGACACCGAAGACGGGACCAGTTCGGTCGACGGCGAAGCTGATGAAGTGGCGCCGGTCGAGGAGGAATCGTCAGCGGTGCCTGACCAGGTGCATGCGGCTGTGGACGATGCTGAAGAGCTTGCCACTGAGCCGGCCGAGAAGGCCGACGGTTGATCGAGTTGATCACATCGGTGCAGAAGGAGCAGCGTTTTGGCAAAAGCCATACGGGTATTCGAACTCGCGAAAGAACTGGGCGTCAAGAGCAAGGTCATCGTTGAGAAGTGCCAAGCTGAGGACGTTCCGGGGGTCACCAACCACATGTCAACGGTTAAGATCGGTCTGGCCGAGACGGTTCGCCAGTGGTTCGGTGTACAAGCAAATGTTAATGTGGGCGGAACGGCTGTCGAGACTGCCGAAAAGGTGGATATGCCCAAGGTAAAGAAGGTGTCTAGGAAGAAAAATAAGGCTGCCGGAAGTCGAGAAGGTGACCAAGAGTCCGGTGGGGTAGCGGTGCAAGAGCAAGAGGCAGATCCAACTCCGGCTTCGCCGCCACGACCTGTTATTCATGCGGCGCCAGACAAGCCCGCCGACTCGCCGTCAGGAGCCGAGTCTGTTCAACGGGTTGCCACCAAGAAGGTTAAGCCCAAATCTGCGACACAAGTGGGTGAGTTGAACGTGCCTGATCGTCCCCAAGTGGTCGAGCCAGTGGGCGAGCGTCTTGAGACGCCGAAAAAGCCTGACATGAAGGGGCCTCGTGTGGTACGAATCGAGAAGCCCGAGCCCGCGGACGTGCGTATGCCGAGAAGTCGGCAGCCTAGGTCTGACGGATCGGCTCCACCAGAAGCGCCTGGCAGCGTTCCCGGGATCAGTCGCTCTCCGGGACCCGCACGTGGTCGCGGTGCTGGTTCGGCGAAGCCTGATAGCCCAGCAGCGGAAGGCCGACGTCGGCGCATGGTCAACACGCGTCGAGGGCGATCGGCCGATGCGCTGCCGACCGGTCCGAGCAATTTCTCCCAGGCCGATCTGGAAAACCTGGACCAAATACTGAAGGGCAACGCCACTGGATACATGAAGCAACGCCGCCGCGACCTGCGCAAGCAGGGACAAGGTGGCCAGGCCGCTCAGGCCGCTGTCGTGACTGGTGGCAAAGTGGAAGTTTCTGAGCCGATCACCATCAAGGGGTTTTCGGCTGCAACTGGAATCAAGACAAACGACATCATGAGGTTCTTGTTCAAGCAGGGGGTAATGGCCACGATCAATTCTGCTATCAGCAACGAGGCGGCCACAGAGGTGGCCATGGAATACAATATCGGACTTGAGGTCAAGCCGCGCGTAACGGCCGAGCAGACGCTGTTAAAGCAGTTCGAGGACCGAGAAGCGATTCGGGTAGGACCGCGGCCGCCGGTGGTCACGATTATGGGTCATGTTGATCATGGCAAGACTAGTCTGTTGGACCAGATCCGACAGGCGGATGTGGCCGCCCATGAGTCAGGCGGGATCACCCAGCACGTGGGTGCGTATCGTGTCACCGTGGTAGCCGGCGACGGGCAGGAAAAAACGGTGGTCTTTATGGATACCCCCGGCCACGCGGCATTCACTTCCATGCGAGCGCGGGGGGCGAAGATGACCGATCTGGTGGTGCTGGTGGTGGCTGCTGATGATGGGGTGATGCCGCAGACCATTGAATCGATCAATCATGCCAAGGCCGCAGGTGTTCCCATTATTGTGGCACTGAACAAGATTGACATGCCGCAGGCCACGGACGAGAACATTCGCAAGATTTTCGGCCAGCTCGCTGAGCAGGAGCTGAATCCAACAGAATGGGGCGGTCAGACAGAGGTGGTTCGGACCTCCGCCGAGACGGGTCAGGGGATCAGTGACCTAGTGGAGGTTTTGGACTACCAGTCCGAGTTGCTGGAGTTGACAGCTGATTATGGTGGGGCAGCACGGGGTACCGTGATCGAAACACAGATGCAGCCTGGGCGAGGCGCTGTGGCTCGCGTCCTGGTTCAGCAGGGACGGCTTCAAGTCGGCGACAACATCAACATCGGCCGGGCTTTTGGCCGCGTCCGCGAAATGACTGATGATCGCGGCCGCCCTATTCGTGAGGCTGAACCCGCCACGCCTCTGGAGCTTTCAGGGATCAACGTGCTACCGAACGTCAGTGATAAGTTCTACGTGACAGGTTCGCTCAAGCAGGCGGAAGGCATTGCGCAACAGTACCGCGAAGATGAGCGGCAGCAGCTACTGGCCAGCCAGACCAAGGTCACCCTCGACACATTTGCTGCCACGGTTGCCGCGGGCCAGACCCAAGAGTTGCGAGTGGTGCTCAAGGCAGACGTGCAGGGCTCGGTGGATGTGTTGCAAAAGAGTCTTGAGGGGCTGGGCAACCAGGAGGTTGCGATCAAGGTCCTGCACGCCGCGGTGGGTGCTATCAGTGAATCTGATGTGGTGCTAGCCGACGCCTCCGAAGCGGTGATCATCGGTTTTCACGTGACCATCCTGCCAGCCGTGCGTGAGATCGCCGAGTCAAAGGGTGTAGATGTGCGTTTGTATCGCGTGATTTATGAGGCAACTGATGAACTAAAGAAGGCTCTTGAGGGCATGCTTGAACCGGAGCAGAAGGAGGAACAGGTTGGTACAGCTGAGGTCAAGAAGATGTTCAAAATATCCAAGCTGGGTATGGTGGCGGGTTGCTTGGTCACCGAAGGCTTGATCGATAAATCAGCTCGGGCACGCATTGTGCGGGATGGGGTCGTGGTTACCGAAGACCGGGCTATTGAAAGCCTTCGCCGGGTCAAGGATGATGCAGTACAGGTTCGTACCGGTACCGAGTGCGGCATCCGTCTTGGTGGATTTGATGATGTCAAGCCCGGAGATCTGATTATTTGCTACAACGTCACTGAGGTGAAACGCACACTGGACTAATTAAAAAGAAAGGCGGGCGCCGTGGCGGTCAGAGTCTCTGAGTATTTGACCGCGAGGGGTTTCGGGCGGATGGCCGGTTGGGATGGTCGTTGGTATTCTTCAGATCGCGATTCGAGTCAGTGGCTCACGTTCCCTGAAAGACAAGCGTCGGGTCGTTTCGAGCCTCAAGGATCGGTTGCATCGTGAACATCAGCTTTCAGTGGCCGAGGTCGACGGGCTCGACAGTCGCACGACAGCAATACTGGGAATTGCGATGGCGGCCAGTGATGTTCGCCACTGCCAGAGCACGCTGGACCGCGTGCTGGACAAGATCCGCTTTGGCCGAGATTACGAGTTGACGGATCACAAACTTGAGATTCTCAGCGGGAAGTGACCTAGCCCGCAGATGCCTCCTGTGGGTTGCAAACCTTGCCCCGAACAAGCCAACGGCACTGCCCCACCATGAATCACCGTGTTGCACAGATCGAATCGACGCTTCGGCGTGCTATGGCTGATGTGTTGCAAACACAACTGTCCGATCCCCGGATCCAGGGATTGGTCAGTGTGACGTGTATCAAGGTGGCCGAGGATCTGAAATCTGCACTCGTTAAAGTGTCTGTATTGCCGGAATCCTGCCAGAGCAAGACGCTTTATGGACTGCGGCATGCTGCCGGTCACATTCATCGCTCGATCTGTCGACGAGTATCTTTGGCCCATGTGCCGCGGTTTGACTTCAGGTTGGACCGGTCAATCAAACAGCAGGCCGGAGTCGAACAGGCTATCAAGCAGGCAATGGAACGTACTGGCAAGCAGACTGCTCTACCCGACGACTCCAAAAAGGATTTATCGCATTGAAACCCGACGGCGCCAATCCCCAAAAACTCGCCGCATTGCTACGTCGGGTCAAATCCCAGCACAAGGTAGAAGATCCGCTGCTCAGCGATCCGGTAGCCCAATTGGTCATTGGCTTTTTGCAATGGCAAGCATCACGACGGCGGGCTCAGCGAGCGTTTGCCGAGCTGCTGGAGGAAATGGTCGATATCAATGAACTACGCGTTAGTCACCCGCGTGAGATTATCACTGTAATTGGCGAGTCCTATCCATTAGCTTCGGATCGTGTCATCCGTTTACGCGAGGCGCTCAATGAGATCTATCGGCGCGAGCATGCGATGGCATTGACTTCGATCGGCGGCCGATCCAAGAAAGAGCAGCGTCAGTACCTTGAGACGCTGCCAGGCATCGTGCCCTACGTCACTTCGCAGGTGATGCTATTGGCATTTGGCGGCCATGCATTTCCAGTGGATGAGAAGTTGGTGACTATGTTGGTAGGCGAGCGGGTCTTGGCAGAACCAGTATCGGCGGCGCATGTCGAGTCGTTTGTCCTGCGCCATATCAAAGCTTCAGACTCACTGCAGGCACACATGGCCATGCAGGCCTGGTCTGATTCTCGCCGATCACCGACTGCATCCCGTTCACGAAAGGGATCCAGCGTCAAGCGGACCAGCTCCCGTAAGAAATCTAACACCAAGCGAACAAAGAAGAAGTAATGGTTGAAGACCAACCCAATCGTCAGTTGCTGCGGATCGGTATTCCCAAGGGTAGCCTTCAGGACGCTACGGTGGAAATGCTCGATCGCGCTGGCTACAACGTGGATGTTGCCACACGTTCCTATATGCCCACAATCGATGATCCAAACATGACCTGTGTCATGTTTCGTTCTCAGGAGATGAGTCGGTACGTGGAGGAAGGTGTGATTGACGTGGGAATCACAGGCCAAGATTGGATCATTGAGAACGATTCAGATGTGCACGAGGTGTGCGAGCTGAATTATTCCAAGGCTACCTCGGGGGGAGTCCGTTGGGTGCTTGCTGTGCCTGAGGAATCAAGTTGCCATGAACCACAGCAGTTGGCGGGCGGCATTATCGCGACCGAACTGGTCAATACGACTCGGCGCTACTTCGCCAAGAATGCAATTGACGTCAAGGTCGAATTTTCGTGGGGTGCAACAGAGGTTAAGGCGAGACTCGTAGACGCGATCGTGGACGTGATTGAAACTGGGTCATCGCTGCGAGCCAATAAGCTTCGCATCATCGACACGCTTTGCGTTTCAAGTACACGACTAATCGCCAACCGTCAGGCGTGGATGGACGATCAGAAGCGTCAGCGAATCGAGGACCTTTCGCTGCTTTTGGAAGGTGCGATCAATGCCCGTTCCAAGGTTGGTTTGAAAATGAATGTGCCCCGATCGCAATTGGAGTCGGTGCTGAAGCTGTTACCCGCCGAGCGATCTCCGACCGTCAATGAATTGGCCGACTCGCAGTGGGTGGCGGTTGAGGTGGTGGTTGAAGAAAAGGTAGAACGCGATCTGGTCCCGGGGCTCAGACGGGTTGGAGCTCGCGGCATCTGCAGTTATCCCCTGAACAAAGTCATTGCCTGATCTGGTCTGGGCGGTTGGGCCACCTGCTGGAGATGTGATTCTTGATCTTCGATTGTCGTGGTAGACGGAACGTTCCGTGAGATGCGTAGGAACAGGGTTGCTGGTTTTGGTGATCATGGGCCAGATGGCGGCATGCCGTTCGGCTCTCAGGCCGTCGGACTTCCCAGCCTATGACCTCAAGCATCCGCTTGATCTGCCCCCGGGTCTGTCTTCATCGACCATCGCTCCACTGGTGGGGTCACCGCTCATCAAGGCGCAAAGTGATATAGCGCAGATCCATCGTAGCCTGCCGTTGCCGAGCTTTCTGGCGTCCTCCGAACTGGTGTCAGCGGCAGGGGCTGCTGTTAAACATCAAGAGCCGGTCCGGGTGGCACAACGGGCCTACGTGGAAGGTCGAGCCGCGTGGCGGGCAGGCAACAGTGTGGAAGCGAAGCACCAGCTTCAGATCGCTCATCGGCTGGCACCGAGCAGTGCGGAGATCCTTCGGCTGTTGGGCTGGATCTATACCGCCAGTGGCAACAAGGTCAAAGGGGCGTACTATCTGGCAAAGGCTGCAACCATCGATTCAGATCACGCGGAGAGCCTGCTACTGCTGTCCCGATTCGCCTTGGAGCAGGGACAATGGAAGGATGCGATTGCGGGCCTGCTGCACGTATTGGAACTTATTAAGTCCCAGTCTCGGTACGATCCGGCATTGGAGCCATTGATCCGTTACTACCTTGCGGTGGCGCTACGCCATGATGGATACATTCTAGCGGCGGCCGATCAGTTCGACCAGTACTTTGTGCGCCCACGGCCGGGGCTTCGCTCCAGCCGTTGGGCTCGCGAACTGATGTTTCTGGACCGGCAGCGTGGTCAGAGCGCAATGGCACTGGGTGATTTATTGAATTGTCTTGACCGCCCCAATGACTCGCGAGCAGCCTATGTACGTGCTGGTCAGTATGGCGTATCCGATCTTTTGGAATTGATTCGCCGGCAGATCTACACTGATTTACGCTTGGGTGATGTTGATGGAGCAATCGAACGGGTCGTACAGATCATCAATGCACGCCCCGATGATGCGGCGGTTCTGGGTTTTCCTGGTTATATGCATGCACAAGGCATCAGCGCCACGGCGCTTGGTGATCAGTTGATCCCGTTATACATCAATCATGACCGCCCAGCGGGGCTAGCCTTGGCGTTGGCGAAATTTCTTCGGCCCGATGCCGGTCGGGCCCTTTTAAGTGAGCACATGCGGATTCGTCCTGGGGACCGGCGGGTCTTGGGACGGCTGCTGAAATTGCTGTTGGCATCGGACACGCCTGTCGACGGGGCGGTAACCGATGCGGTGGGAATCACCGCGGACGCGTCTATGGCGGTGCCGTCTTTGGCCTCGATTTATTGTCATATGCTTGTGCATCTGGCAGACGATCCAGGCACTCTGATCACGGTGATCGATCATCTGCCGGATCACCGATCGAAGGAGCCGATTATTAGGGTCATCCGTGCCTTAGCCCAAGTTGCAGCGGGCGAACGGTCGGTGGCGGTGCAAACGCTGGAATCGGCGCTTGCTGTTGCCCCAACTCTGGACGTCGTTCGGGTGGAACTGGTCCGCCTGATGGTGGAAACCGATCAGTTTGATCGTGCTGCAGAACTTCTTGAACCTTTGGCAAGCACCCAACAGAGCGATATCGTCCAACTGCGCGTCGCAGTACTTATCGCAACCGGGCGTTCTCGCGAGGCTCTAGACCTTGTAGACCAGGTCTTGCGCGTTGGGGCCAATGACTCACGACTTTACATCCAGAAGGCTAGATTGCAGCAACGTCTCGGGGATGCAGCGGCGGCGGAGCAAACCCTGCTTGATGCCCTCAACCGACGCCCCAGCGAGCAGGCACTCTACGCCGAGCTTTTTGCTATGTATGACCAGAATCTAGTTCCCGACAATATCAGGCAGTATCAGCGGTTGATGCGGCGAATGCTCGGTGTGATTCCACACAGCCGCTTGGCTCGTCTGAAACGAGCAGCTTGGTTTGAAGCCAAGGGGCAACTTGATCAGGCTGAACCACTGCTGGTCGGATTGTTGGCGGAGAACGATCGAGATTTGGCAGCCGTGGGATTGCTGACCCACCTATATGTTCGGGATAAGCGGCAGGACGACGCTGTTACCCTGTTGGAGCGATTGGTCGAATCATACCCGCGCGACCTGGAAGTATTATTACTGGCTAGCAGTCTCTACCTGGACCCGATTAAGGACGCAGACCGGCTCGTCGCAGTAGAGCGGAGGATTCTTGAGTTGGAGCCCAACGGGTCGCAGCGTTTCTATCGCTTGGCTGTTTTGCTGCTACTTGTTATGGAACAGCCTGAACAGGCAATCGAGGTGTTGGATCAGGCTCTGGCCCGAGAGTCAGTGGACAGTCCCCGTGAGTTTCTAAGCCTATTGTGGCAGGCTTTGTGGCAGCTCGATCGTGCTTCCGAGGCCGATCGTCGCCTCCGTGAAGCGGTGGCCCGTTTCCCTAATCATGCTGCGGACATTGGCTATATGCGGGCTCTGCTGGCTGGAGCCAGCGGGGATGATCAAAAATCTGAACAGATCATGGTAAAGATCTTGCACGATCATCCTAACCATGCCGCAACGAACAATGACTTGGCATATACGTGGACGCAGCAGAATCGGAACCTCGATCAGGCACTGAAAATGATTGACCGGGCCATCGAAGTGGAGCCGGATAACGAGGCATTTCTAGATTCAAAGGGCTGGGTGCTCTATAAGCGAGGAGATTTCCAAGGTGCCGTGACCTGGCTACGCCGGGCCCTGACCTTGGTCAAGCGGGGCGGTGCGGCCGAGGGGCCATTGGGGCGTGTCGGAAGCGATGAGCGGGCCCAAACGCAGGCGGTGATTGGCGATCATCTTGGCGATGCGCTGTTCCGCTTGGGGCGCAACCAAGCCGCATTACAAGCTTGGATCGAGGCCCGTCGCCAGTTGACGCCGAACGTGTCCCAATCGTCTGCTGAATTAGTGGGATTGCGCGATCGCCTGGCTCAGAAAATCAATGCGGTCCGGGAAGGGCGGTCTCCTCCAGTCACCAAACTGCTGGAAGCCGTCAACCAGAACGTGGCACCCTGACACGATCGGTGTCTGAGTCAAACACTTCAATTACGGTTGGCGGTGGCAGGTCACTGTATCGGCGGCGAAAACTGCAACCGATCAAGCTGGCAGTAGAGGCGGCGGGCTGCTAAAATAGAAGCTGAGATTATTCCGTATCTTCAACAGGGAAATCGCCCGTTTTGGTGTCCTAGAAGGGTTCGTAATGACCACGCAATGCCTGTAATAAGCCGTCGGAGTTGCGGATCAACCAGGCATCAAAAAATCAGGGAATGGTGTATAAACGATGGATGATGGATCAATAATCCACGGGAATTCTGCTGCTAGCGAAGGCGCCACTACCCACGAAGCTGGAAGAGCCGACGCCACTATGCCCTCGCAGTATTCCGAGCAGGACATCACGGTACTCGAAGGGTTGGAGGCGGTGCGCAAACGTCCCGGAATGTACATTGGGGACACCACCGCACGCGGCCTGCACCAATTGGTATACGAGGTCGTCGACAACGCAATCGACGAACATATGGCCGAGCGTTGCAGTAATATCCAGATCCAGATCAACGCTGCGGGGTCCATCTCGATCATCGATGATGGGTCTGGAATTCCAGTAGGTCCTTTCAAACATGAAAATCCGATGCTCCATGGTCGGCCGACGGTGGAGATCGTTATGACCGTGCTGCACGCCGGCGGCAAGTTCCATCATGCGGCTTACAAGATTTCGGGCGGTCTGCATGGTGTGGGTGCGTCGGTTGTCAACGGACTTTCGGAGTGCCTTGAGGTCGAGGTGGCACGAGATGGCAAGCTATACGGAATAAGCTTTGAGCGTGGGCAGGTGGCCGAACCCTTGCATGTCATCGGAGCACGGTCCAAAACGGGAACCAAGATCACCTTCAAACCAGACCATCAGTTGTTTCCCAATCCGGAATTTCGTTTTGAGACTCTGGTAGGCCGGCTTCGGGAACTGGCTTACCTCAATCCGGGCTTGACAATTACCATCGAGGATGACCGTAGCGGAAAGAGCGAAAAGTTCTGCTTTCCTGGGGGCATTGAGGCGTTTGTCCAGGCGATTAACGACGGAAAGGATGTGTTGCACGAGCAACCAATTTACCTAAAGGTGGATGATCCGGATCAGGGATTTATGGCCGAAGTCGCCATCCAGTACAATGAATCGTACAACGAGACGTTGTTGACCTTCGCTAACAATATCAACACGATCGAGGGAGGCACACATCTCTCTGGGTTCAAGACAGCGCTGACCCGTAGCCTTAATACCTACGCCCGCAACAACAATCTGTTCAAGAACGGCGACCGTCCGCCTATGGGTGATGACCTGCGTGAAGGCATGGCCGCGATCGTCTCGATCAAGGTGCCGGAACCGCAGTTCGAGGGCCAGACCAAGACGAAGCTAGGTAATGCCGAGGTGGAGGGTTTTGTAAATTCAGCCGTGGGCCAGAGGATTAGCGACTGGCTCGAACAGCACCCTCAAGACGCCAAGCGCATCGTGACTAAGGGCATCATGGCTGCCCAGGCGCGGGAGGCAGCCCGCAAAGCTCGGGACCTGACACGGCGTAAGGGGGCATTGGATTCTGGCGGACTTCCCGGCAAGTTGTATGACTGCACCAGCCGTGACATTGCGGAATCGGAAATTTATCTCGTGGAGGGTGATTCGGCGGGTGGTTCGGCCAAGGGGGGGCGGGACTACCGCACGCAGGCGATTCTGCCCCTAAAGGGAAAAATTCTCAACGTGGAGAAGGCGCGTCTAGATAAGATTCTTGGATTCGAAGAGATTCGCATAATCATCCAAGCGTTAAATTGCGGGATTGGTGTGGACGATTTTGATATCGGCAAGTTACGGTATGGCAAGATCATCATCATGACCGACGCCGATGTCGACGGCAGCCATATCCGGACACTGCTGCTCACCTTTTTCTTCCGCCAGATGCCCGAGTTGATCCGCCAGAACCGCATATTTATTGCACAACCGCCTCTTTACCAGATCACGCGCGGGAAGAACACTGAGTACGTTCTGAATGAGAATCGTATGCAGGATGTGCTGAGTGAACTTGGCACCAATGATACGGATCTGGTCGCCTTTGACCCGGATCAGCAGGAACAGATGCGGGTTACCGGTGACGCACTTCGCGACCTGAGTGATACGCTTGAACAGGTACGCGAGTTAGCACAAATCCTAGAACGGAAGGGTCTGACACTGAAACAGTTGTGTGATGTGCGCCAAGCCGATCCTGTGGCGCAGATGCAACTGCCAC
>CAUZOD010000013.1:0-24573 GCA_963581115.1 Phycisphaerae bacterium
ATTAAATGCCGGTCAGGTCAGCATGGCTCGGCCTAGTGGATTGCTGGAGCCAGAGGCAAATCGCAGCGGCTCGGACCCCTGCCAGCAGGACATGAATTTACCCATGCGGATCCCGGACGCCCAACCCTATCTTTACCGCCACGGCAATGCCACTTCCAACTCACTTTCGCAGTTGATGTGGGCGATCATGCTCGTGTCTTTGGCTCCACTGGTCTGTGTGCAGGCCCAGGAGACTCTGCCACCAGATATTTACGCTGTGACGCCACTACTGACGCTAGAACAGCAGAAAATAATCGAGACTTATGCCGCGTTTTGGTCTGACCAGTTGTGCACTGGCTCCGATGTAGAGGTCTCGCAAGCTCGTGGGAAGCTCAAGGACCCACTGTCGTTGCCCGGGACCAGCGAAGAATTCCTCAAAAGATACAGCACCGCAATGCTCAGCGCGGTTGCCGCATGCATCAAAGACCAACGGGTGATCGTTCGGTTGAATGTGATGTACGTGGCGACTTACAGCAAGCGGGGAGCGAGCCCGATACAACTGATTGAATCTGGATTGGCTGACAAGAGCCCAGGGGTCCGGTACTGGTCGGCCAAAGCAACGGCCACTTTGGCAGGACGCAAAGACCAGAACGTAGCCAATCAGAAACAGATCCTCCAAACGCTGACTAAGTCACTGGGTGCCGAAAATGATGCAATCGTCTTTTCAGAGTTACTCAAGGCGCTTAATGCCTTGGCATTGCCTTCGGCCAAGGAGGCCCTGCTGGGTATTCTCACTGGCCGAGTTGTTGTCTATGAAACCGATCCAGACGCATTATTTGAGCCAATTCGCGGGCCACTGCAGAAAGTGTACATCGATCTGGTGACCCGAAAATTGGAGGGCGAATCAGTCGATCAGCAACTACGGGATCTGGCACGGGTCGCCCATCTATTCATGTCGCTTGCGGGCCAGCAATTGGAGACAATACTTGAGCTTCCTACAGAGAGGCAGTCTGATAAGGCTGAAATGATCAAGCAAGGAGATACGATTCTTCGCGGTCTTGTTGATACTTTAACCCCGGGCACGCGCAAGCCGGAGCAGATCAGAAACGCTCTGAGAATCAAGGATTGGGGATTTGTCCTTGTCCAAGTCGAGCGTTGGCAGACGCTTCTGTTACGCTCACCGTTCTCATTCCAGGAGGAGGAACTGTAGGTCCCTAGGGCAGACAACGATAAGCAGGCAAAGTGCTCTCGAGGCTATCTCTTATCGTGTGGTGGATCAGGATTGACCGTGATGTTGGGTGACTCTTGTGCGATCGCGTCATCCACTTGACGCAGTAGATCGACGTAGTCCATCTGGGCCATCTGTAAAGTGCGTAGCAACTCGTTGTTCACTACAGATTTCTGCAGAGCCTCAAGCTTGCGCTTGTCCTCAACCTCTATGGGTTTCTTGGCCGATTCCTTTTCCGCAATGGCTTGGATATGGAGGTTTAAGTCGTTCAGGGCGCGTTGCGATTCCGTGTCGTTGCGCAACTGTTCGGTAGATTTTTCCAGTTTTTGCGCGGCATCATGTTCACGGATTAGTGTGCCGAGTTTTTTTGCCGCTTCGAGAATCTGGGCTGTACTGGTCATCCTGTTTGGCCTTGGTTGGACTCGATAGCATACAGTACGCTCGCTGGACGTGGCAGCCGTTGCCGGTCCTTCATCGAGCACCACCGCGGCACCCCTGACTGGTGCCGCTTCCGACTCATGGCGGAACACTACTCCAGACGTATCCTAACGCACCTCGCCGATCGGCGTTATGCGCCATGCCCGGTTTCCCAACTGGCCCGGCAGTTGGGCGTGGAGAGCGATGACTACGAAGAATTCCGTCGAACGGTCAAGCAGTTGCAAGGTGGAGGCCGGGTCGTGCTTGGGCCATCGGATTGTCTGAGCCTTTCACCTCCGGGCAAGCAGGTACTTGGGACATTTCGGCTTCATGAACGTGGGTTTGGTTTCATCGAGCCGGACGAGCCAGCTGTGCACAGCGACCTATTCGTGCCCCCTGGTCAGACGGCTGACGCCATGAACGGCGATCGTGTTCGGGCCCGGGTCATTCGCCAGAAGTCCCAGGGCGTCGGCAGTAATCAGAACCGCTTTGTTGGTCGAATTATTGAGATCTTACAGCGTTGTGATCGTCGGTTTGTAGGGGTGCTTCTGAAGCAGGGCCGGATCCATACTGTTAAGGTCGATGGACGGTCAGCTCCCGATTCGATTCTTATCCGGGACGCTGGCGCCAGTGGGGCAGCGATTCAGGACAAGGTAATAGTGGAGATTATCCGATACCCCGAAGGCCCCCATGAACAGGCCGAGGGTGTTATTACGGAGATTTTAGGTGAGGCCGGTAATCCCGGGGTCGAGACGGTGGCCGTAATGCGCACTTACGGTCTCCCTGAACATTTCCCAGAAAATGTTCAGGTTGAGGCCCGACGGGCAGTGGAGGGGTTCGACGATGCGGTGCCGCCGGATAGGGAGGATCTCACAAGGCAGTTTGTGTGCACAATTGATCCACCAGATGCACGCGATTTTGACGACGCAATCAGCTTGGAACGCACTGACATTGGATTCGAGCTTGGAGTACATATTGCCGATGTAGCTCGGTTTGTAGCGCCAGGATCAGCATTGGATGAAGAGGCACGCCGACGGGGCAACAGCACCTATCTACCTCGCAGAGTGGTGCCGATGCTGCCTGAAGTGCTGTCGAACGGCGTATGTTCACTCCAGGAGTCGGTCAATCGTTTTGCCAAGTCGTGTTTTATCACCATGGACCAGGCTGGGCGACCATTACGGCAACGTTTTGCGCGAACCGTCATTCGTTCTGCCAAGCGGCTGACTTATCTGGAGGCACAGGCGTTGATCGACGGGGATGTGCGTCGGGCCCACAAGCACGCGCGCACGGAGCCACAGTACCCGGAAAAGCTTCTGGAAACACTCATGTTGATGGATGAACTGGCGAGGCTCATCCGCCATCGCCGGTTGGGCCAAGGCATGATCGTTTTGGATCTACCTGAAGCCGAACTTGTATTTGATTCCAGTGGACGTGTCGCCAACGTCGTACCAGAGGACAATGCTTTTACCCATACCATCATTGAGATGTTCATGGTGGAAGCCAATGAGGCGGCCGCCCGGCTGTTCGATGCCATGGCGGTGCCAATGATTCGTCGGATACATGATGAGCCCACGGCCCATGATACCGATCAGTTACGCGCCTTTGCTCGGGTGGCTGGCTACAACATTCCGGCCAATCCGACGCGTGTTCAATTACAGCAACTGCTAGCGGCAGTGGAAGACAAGCCCGCCCGGCGCGCTGTCCACATGACAGTGCTCAGGACGTTGGCGAAGGCGGAGTATCGTCCATCGATGATTGGGCATTTTGCCTTGGCCTCAGATCACTACACGCATTTCACCAGCCCAATTCGTCGGTATGCGGATTTGATCATACATCGGGGAATCGATGCGACTCTCGATGTCCTGGGCGACTGTTTTCGCGGCCGCAGCACCGGTGTCGGTAAAGCCGAAGCCCACCTCAAGCGATCGGGGCGTGTTCTAAGGCGTGACCAACGAGTTCCTGACGAAGTGGAATTAGAACAAGTTGGCCGCCATTGTTCAGCGACCGAGCGGAACAGCGAGGCCGCCGAGCGCGAACTGCGAACCTATCTTGTGCTCGAATTTCTATGTGATCATCTTGGGGAGCCATTCGATGGCACTGTTACCGGAGTGACCGTTAGGGGCGTATACGTTCAGATTGATCGGTACTTGGTCGATGGTTTCGTGGCGGCAAGTGATCTCCCCGGTGGCGGCGCCCAGCAGTGGCGGCTCAATTCCCGGACGGGGACTCTTGTAGCACAGGGTACTGGCCGCTCCATTGCAATTGGGCATGGGCTGGAGGTACGAATTGCCACAATTGACCTGTCTCGGCGCCACATGGAACTGGTAGTGGCCGGTACAAAGAAAAAGTCCAAGGCAAGCCAGTCAAGTCAAACTGGTGGATTTCGGAAACAGCCGGCAGGAGTCCAAAAGAGCCATCAGCAGACAAAGCGGTTAAAACGCCAGCGTAAACGGAGATCGTGACTGCCATGGTTCCGAAGCGACTTGGCCAGATTGCTTGGGTCTTTATTGGCGGTGTGTTCTGCATACCTGTGTCGGGGCAGGCGGCATGGTTGCACACGATCGATCCCTATGCTATCAAACTTGTGGAAGACGGGCCTATCCGTTGGTACGGATTGTCCTATCTGCTCGGGTTTGTGATCGCCTATCTACTGATCCGCCGGGTGGTTGTGGCGGGCTTATCAACATTAGGTAAGCAGCAGGTAGGCGACCTGGTGATTACGGTCGCGATCGGTATTGTATTGGGCGGGCGACTGGGGTACTTGGTGTTTTACCAGCCGAGCCTACTGTGGACTGTGGGCGATAGTTTTCCCTACTGGGATGCCTTGGCGCTGAATCGGGGTGGAATGGCCAGCCATGGTGGAATGCTCGGCGGCCTGGTTGGATGCTTGATCTACGCTCGTCGTCACGGGCACTCATCTTGGTATCTAGCTGACTTGGTCGTGTTCGGTACTCCGTTGGGGCTGTTCTTGGGTCGTTTGGCGAATTTCGTCAATGGCGAACTCTATGGCCGACCGTGTGATCCGCAATACCTATTCGCAGTACGCTTTCCTCAAGAAATGGAGAACTGGTCCTTGCAGCAGTTGGAAGCGGTCTATCCGGCTATACCCAACCCTGACAAGCTCATTGCAGCGATTCAGCGTGGTAGTGCCGATGTGATTGCGGCGGTGGAGCCTCATCTGACTACTCGTCATCCCTCGCAACTGTACCAGGCTCTGATGGAGGGATTGTTATTATTTTTGCTACTGGGTGTCGTCTGGTATAAGCCCCGGAAGCCTGGCGTCCTCTTTGCATGGTTTTGTATTGGATATGCTCTGCTCCGGATCTTAGGTGAGCGATTTCGGATGCCAGACGCCCACATAGGCTATCAGTGGCTCGAATTGACACGTGGGCAGTGGCTCTGTGTACCGTTACTGTTGGGAGGAATCTTGATATGGATTGGGTTGCAGATGCGTCGTGCTACCCCGATGGGGTCGTGGCGCAGACAGCCAACTCCCACAGCCTCAGATATCCCTTTTGCCTCCTGATCGCTTAGCGACTTTCGGCGGCATACTCGATTCGCGGGTCAAACCAAGCGTATACAATATCCACGATTAGATTGAACGCCACCAGCATTGATGCGTAGGTGAGTACGACTCCCAGAATGAGAAACTGGTCCTTGTGGAGGACACCGTGTATGAAATGTGTGCCAATGCCCGGCACTTGGAATACCGCCTCGACCACGAATGAGCCGGTCATTGTTGCGGCGGCCGCTGGGCCAAGAAAACTAATCACGGGTAGGTAGGCAACCTTCAAAGCATGTTTGAACACGGTATGGTGGTAGCTAAGACCTTTGGCCCGGGCAGTGCGGATGTAGTCGCTGGACATGATGTCGGCCAGTCCCAGACGAATAAATCGGGCGACATAGGCCGCGGGCATGACGCCGAGAGTGATTGCGGGTAGCACGTAATGTTGCGGTGAGCCCCAGCCTACGACGGAAAACCACTGCAGTAGGCCGGCAAAGACAACCAACAGGATTGATCCAGTGACAAAGCTAGGCAGGCTGATACCGATTAACGCCATGGCCAAGCTTGACAGATCGAGGAATGAGCCGGGCCATAGGGCGCCGATTACACCGGCGGCGGTGCCAAGGCATAGCGCCACGATCAGCGCAGCAGCACCCAGTTGTACGCTGACGGGTAGTCCAGCGCTAATGATCTGGAGGACGCGTTGATCCTGATACTGCAATGATGGGCCAAAATCTGGGGCTGGATAATGCTCGCTTCCGAGGAAAATGCCTTGCAAATAGGATCCAGCGAACACCCAAGGGTCGTGCAGGTTGTACTGCCGGAGCATCGCCTGCTCAATTTCCGGGGGCGGGCGTTGGGCATCGGGACGATCTAGTGGATTTCCGGGGATCATCCAAACGAGCGTAAAGGTCACGACGAAAATAATTGCCAGGATCAATGGCAATTGGATCAGTCGCCATGCGATGAGGCGAAGCATATATCAGCTCTACCTTTGGATCATTGCCGCTTGCCGCCGACCTCTACCTGTTCGAATCTCCAACGATTCCAGGCATTTGGCCGCAAGCCGTGCAGCCTTTGTGGATCGTACAGATATAGGTTGACGTACTGAAATATCAATGCCATTGGAGCCTCGCGGAGCAGGATTGATTCTGCTGAAGCCAGAACCTGATTACGCTGTTTAGGGTCGGGCTCAAACGCGGCTTGTTCAATCAGTCGATCGAATTGCTCATTCGACCATCTGCAATCGTTATTACCATCATTCGTGGTCATCTTTTCGAGGAATGTGGTAGCGTCTGCATAATCACCGAACCATGCAGCACGGGCAATGGTATAGTCCTGTTTTTTAAGTTTGACTGAAAAGGCTTTGCCTTCCTCCCCTTCCAGCGTGACTACGACCCCGAGGTATTCCTGCCACATTGACTTGATTGCCTGGGCGCTAAGTTCATGATAGGCGTTCGTGTTATAAAGGATTGACAACCCCTTCAGGTTACTACCGTCGGAGTAGCCAGCATCGGCCAGCAACTGTCGTGCTCGAACAGGATCGAAGGCGATCCCATCTTCAACGGGTGGCCGGTAACCGCCGATGGCCCCTACGGGCACGTAACTGCGGGCGATGGGTTGGTTCAATTGCGTGACACGCTTGACGATGGTTTTACGGTCGATGGCCATGGAAAGCGCACGACGCACACGCATATCCGCGAGCGGGTTCTCACGTCCATCGGCCAGACGAGGCTGACAATTGAAATTGTAGAAATACGTCCCCGCCATCTTCTGTAGATGGACGTCCGGGCGATCAGCCCGGGAAAGGTCGGAAGGGATCGGACCTGCGCTGGGCATATCCGGCAGGAAGTCCACCTCGCCAGCGTGGTAAGCAGTTAGGGCGGTGGGCGCATTGGTGATGATGTCTTCACGGATTCGGGAGTTCTTCATCGCAGCACGATCCCAATAGTGATCGTTCGCTGTGAGCAGCATGTATCGCTTGAATTCTCGTTTGGCGATTTGGTACGGGCCATTGGTGATGGAACTCGACCAGTAATCTGATCGTGTCTGCCGCATCCCAGTTCTTGGGTTGACTGATGTCGCCGCTTCGACTGAATGGGCATGAACCGGCATATAGATGCTGAACGCGACCAGTTCCAAGAAATAAGGCGTAGATTGAGTCAGTCTGACCACTAGGGTCTTGTCATCCGGCGCTGATAGCCCCACCCGATCCTGAAATTCATCGCCGGTCAATTGCCATAAGGACTCTGCGGCATCGGCATGGCCGCCCGAGCCGGTCTTAGCCAACTCGGCATACTGCTTGAGTTGCTCGGTACGCCAATTGAAGAAGGATTCAGCCCCGCGGATGTAAAACATTAACTGCGTGTAGTCAGCGGCGAAATCGGGAAGCATCGCTCGGCGCCAAGCGTGGATGTAGTCTTGGGCAGTTACGGGATCGCCATTGGACCACCGTGCATTGGCGCGGATGTAAAACGTATAAATCAAGCCATCGTCGGAACGTTCCCACCTTTCGGCGGCCCCCGGGCGGATCACAAAATCGTTGAAATCGAAAACCACCAGCGTGTCGTAAAGGCAATGTGCCAGACGGATATCGTGGGACCAACTCATCTTGACAGGATCAAGATGGTTGTGTTCTTGACCAGCGGCATAGATAAAATCAGCGTCGGGGACACCTTCACCACAGGCAGTCACCAACCCGATGACGGACAGGATTGCGACAATCCGATTCATGCTGCAGATGATAGAGGTTGGCCGACTATCTGCCTACTGTAAGGGGCGGGCATCCTGTGCCCCTTCGCTATTGGGTCGACTTTTTCGCTTGTGTATGGGGATCCGAGCTGTGTCGCCTCAGTACACCCGTAGGAGGTCGATCTCGTATCGTAGCGTCGCGTGCGGTGGGATAAGGGTGCCGAATCCCCGCTTGCCATAGGCAAGGTATGAAGGAATCTCGATAGTGCGCCGCTCGCCTTCAGCCATACCTGTAACCCCGAGTTCCCAGCCCGCAATGACTGCGCCAGCCCCGATGCAGAATTCAAACGGTCGATCCCGGCGATGTGAACTGTCAAACGGCTGATCCTGCCCGGCTACGTAGGCGGTGTAGTGCAGCCGAACAGTATCTCCAGGACGTGCCAGTGGCCCCGCACCCGGTTGTTCGACCTTGATGGCAAGACCGGGCCGTACGTCCCGGAGTCGGATGACAGTATGCAAGACGTCGCCGGGATGATTAGCTGCGTCATCACCATGCACCAAGTTTGGCGGGAGGATCAGGGTTCTCTTCTCGCCAACGCGCATCCCCGCCACTCCCTCATCCCAACCACGGATCACCTGGCCTGACCAGAGCACAAATCCAATTGGCCCGGTCTGCTGTGTTGTATCGATAATTGTTCCGTTGGCGAGCATTGCAACATAGTCGATGATCACGAAACTTCCCATCGTCGCGGTCATGCCAAAGCCGGGCTCGTCTACGTGGTACAGAAGTCCCGATCCTGTGGCAGTAAACGCGGTGGTCGGCGGTGATATCGCTACAGCATGATCGGCTCCGACGGGCGGTCGGTTTGGTGGCGCGTTCGTTGCATGTGCCGATTCGCGTTCCGGTGCGGCGCCCTGATGACCGAAGACGCGGGCACGCGGGCGGCCATGTGCGATCGGGGAATTGGTTGATGCCGGTGTTGAGATGGAGATGTGGGCCTCTTCGCGAGTTTGAACCTTGGTGGACCTTGTGGGTTGTGGTGCGGCGGCATCTTGCGGACGAAAACGTGATAGCAGATTACTGCGCATTACGGCCCAATAGCCGTAGCCTGCCGTGGCCGCGATCAGGATTAACAGGAGTACGATCACCCAGCGTCGCGGGCGCCGCTGCGGTCGACCTGTGGCGTCATGCACAGTTTCGACGTTGCTTCGTGTTTGCGATTCGGCGACGGACGTGTGGTTTGCAAGTAGTTCAAAGTAGTGCCGTTCGTCCTGTGCCGAGCCATGTCGGGTACGGGCACCGTAATACCCTTGGCCATCCGATCTGGCGATGGGATAGAAAATTCGCCCTTCGTCGTCACGCACGGCACGACCCACATCTTGGTTACGGACCTTGATCGGTCGACCGGAGAACGGGCTGTGGACAATGAGGGGCATGCGAATGTCGCCTGAGGATCATGCATTGTACCGTTTCAATGCAGTTACGTCCGAAAACCTGCTGTTCGGGTCCAAGTTGGTTACACCTCAAGCGGTGGTGGATTGTTGTCCGATTCTGCGTTGAGATTCGAAAGATCGGTTGATGTGATGACTGACAAACAGGAAAGGCAAGGGTTATGAGCAAACTTCGTACGATCACTGAGATTCAGCAGCAAAATCCTTCGGTGACCGAGCAGTATCTCAATCGATTCGATGAATCCACTCTCAAGCAATATCTGGTTCGATTAACCCGGTTACATCAACGGCGAGGTCCAGGGACATCGTGGATTCGCCGTACAACCCTTCGTAGCGTTGTAACGCGAGCGATCTGAACATCGCAGGATCAATTGGTCCTGGTAAGACAGGTATAGCCGGTGGGGCGGCCTCGGGTGGCGAATCCACCGGGGCCTTTTTATTGCATTGCACTTGCAGGATCATTGTTGTAGCGAATCGGATTGAGAGTTCGGCTGAGGGACCAGTATGAAGTGTCTAGTTCGAGTTAGATGTGGCGAAAGAGGTTCATCATGGCATTGGCTGCGTAGTGGCTCGGGTCGGTGTCTGTTATGCAAGAGCAGTTAGTTTGATGGTGTTCTGGCCAGACTCGGTGATATGATCAAATCTGAAAATATCGCTGCCAGTTTTAGTTTTTGGCAGAGAGCCAACAGTTGATTGTGATTATTTACCGACCTTGCGCGTACCGTTTGGTGATATGCACACAGACATCCCAAGCGGAGTTAACGATGACCATTTGTTTCGCTATTGGAGTCAGTACTGCAGATTGACTTGTTGTTTTATTGATTGTGGTGTTAAGACGTAGCAGACTTCTGACTGTTTAGTCGCAATTTAGTATACCATAGTCGCCACGCAGAGGCAACTGGGTGGGCTATTCAACATTCCGGTAGAGGAACTTCACCTTAAAACTGAGGCAGGGTTGAACGGGTGGGAGGAATCTTTGCCGTGGCAAGACTCCCGTGGCCGATAAAATGTAAGGGCATGAAGCTGTGTGACCTGATCAATGTCGCTGATTTGCGGCTATACCGTGGTTCAGGCGACCACGAGGTTCTCGATCTCGTGGACGACTCCCGTTGTGTGATGCCTGGCAGCGTTTTTGTGGCCCGATGCGGCAGCGTGACCGATGCCCATGTAGCCGATGCCGTCGCACGGGGGGCGATTGCTGTGATCGGATCGCCGGGCCGAGCTACGGCGATATCGTCAGAAGTGGCTCTGGCTTGCCCCGCCTTGCCGGTGAGTGTGGATCAGGTCTTGGCTGGCCGACTGGCTGGAGCGTTTTTTGGCTGGCCTGCAACCCAGCTTCGCGTGATTGGTGTTACCGGTACTAATGGCAAGACTACGACAGCCTGGATTGCCCGCCATCTGCTCCAACAGATTGGATGCAAGACCGGATTGATCGGCACCATTGTCGTTAACGATGGCGCCGGTCCCCAGCTCGCAGAACTGACCACGCCGGGTACGATTCAGATGCACCGGTTTTTCGCCCGTATGGTGGCGAATGGTTGTGAAGCAGTCGTGATGGAGGTTTCGTCTCACGCGTTGCATCAGCACCGCATAGCCGGGGTGTCGTTCGATTCGGCGCTGTTTACCAACCTTAGCGGTGATCACCTGGACTACCATGGCACCATGGTCGCTTATGCTGCTGCCAAGGCAACGCTTTTCGATGGTCTTCACGACAATGCCTGGGCGATCGTCAATGCCCAAGATCCCTACGCCCCACAAATGATCCGCCATACCAAGGGGCGAATTATTCACACCGGTGCGGGCGAGGACTTCCACGGTCCTAGTTCGAGGATATCAGATGTGCGACTGGGGCTAGAACAGAGCCGGGCGACATTTGTGGGTCCTTGGGGCAGCTTTTCCGCCACGTTGCCGCTGGTCGGACACCACAATCTGGTTAACGCATTACAGGCGGTTACCGCGGTTTACGCACTGACCGAAACACCCAACCGGGTTTTGCGGGAGGCGCTGGAATCTTGCCCGCGCGTGCCAGGACGGCTTGAGCGGGTGGTCGGGACGGGCGGCCATCAGACTCCCAATGTATTTGTGGACTATGCCCATACCCACGATGCACTGGAGCATGTCCTGAAGACTTTGAGGCCACTGGTCAGTAGTCGCCTGTTGGTTCTGATTGGCTGTGGAGGTGATCGAGACAGAACCAAACGAGCAAAGATGGCTCGAGTTGCGTGTCAGCAGGCCGACTGGGTCTATCTGACCAGCGACAATCCCCGCACAGAAGATCCACAGGCCATCATTGCTGACATGCTCGTTGGCGTGGATCCTGGTGTTGCAGGTTCGCCTTCGGCCCATTGCAGAACAAACGATTGCGGTCATGGGCCGGAGATCCGGGTGATCGTGGATCGCGCTGAGGCGATTCGACGCTGCGTCTTGTCCGCGGAGCCCGATGACACGGTGTTGTTGGCGGGCAAGGGTCACGAAAACTACCAGATCGTCGGTCAGGCCCGCAGACAATTCGACGACCGCGAACATGCTGCAAGGGCGCTGGGGTTCTGGAGGAAGGCGCGGATACCGTCTTGCCGAATCTCGACGTGAACGAAGTATTCTGGGCACCGGCTCATGTCACTAGGGTGACTGGGGGGCAGTGGCTTGGGTCGTTGCAGGACCGGGTTGTCTTAGGATCAGGTGTCAGCATCGACAGCCGTACGATTCAGCCAGGGCAGTTGTTTATTGCCATCCAGGGAGAGAATTTTGATGGCCATGATTTTGTCGGTCAGGCGTTGACGAACGGTGCTCCCATGGCCATTGTTGAGGCATCGTCATGGGCCCAACATCCAGCGGCCAAAGATCAGGGGTCGATCGTGCAGGTGGATGACACGAGAGTAGCGATTCAGCGGTTGGCGGAGGCTTGGCGCTGGCATCTAAGCGCTGGTGGCTGTCGAGTGATTGCCGTAGCTGGGTCCAATGGCAAGACGACAACCCGCCATCTGATCTACCAGGTGCTAACTTGCGGCGGTTTGACGGGGACTCAGTCGCCCAAGAGCTTCAATAATCATTTGGGTGTACCTCTGACTTTGCTTGCGGCCCAGCCCAGTCACGATTTTGTCGCGTGTGAGATTGGGACGAATCACCCTGGTGAGATTGAGATGTTGGCAGGGCTCGTCTGTCCCGACGTCGCCGTCATCACGGCCATCGGCGGCGAGCATTTGGAGTTTTTTGGATCGGTGGAAAATGTTGCGAAAGAAGAAGCATCGATTCTCGAACATGTGGTGCCCGGTGGGAAAGCATTTGTGCCTGTGGGCTCGTTGTGGCCAGAGGGATTCGAGGTCATTGCACCGAGTGACGTGGAGTTGGAGCGGTTTGACCTCGACGCCGGCCTCGTGGCGGAACTGTCATTGCCGGGTGAGCACAACAGACGCAATGCATCGGCTGCGGCTGCGGTGGCACTGACAATGAACGTCGGTCGATCATCAATCCGCGAATCCTTAGCCATGGTTACGCCATTGCCGGGTCGATTTCAGACCGTTCAGGTAGGCCTACTTACAGTGGTGAATGATGCGTACAATGCGAATCTCGAATCAATGAGCGAAGCGATTGCTACGTTGCGAGAGGAATATGGCGATTCGTGTCGACGCCTTGTGCTCATTTTTGGAGATATGGCGGAACTGGGCGATGCTGCAGCGCCCTATCATCGGGCCGTTGGTTGCTTCGCGGGCCATTGTGAGCCACTGTTCGGTCTGACCATTACAATCGGTTCGCTCGCGGAACTCGCCGCCAGCGAGTTGCTTCGGGTGGTGCCAGAGGCCAAGGTTCGCAGTTTTGATGGTTGGCGCGATGATCTGGCCGATCAGATCGCAGAACTGCTTGATCCTGGAGATGTTGTCCTGTTGAAAGCGTCTCGCGCTATGGGCCTCGAACGATTGATTCCCGCCTTCAGAAAACGATTTACTTCTGAAGCAGCAGACATTGAGGCCACTGAATACCGAAGTCGAATCTGCAACCACTGAACAGATGATCCCACTGATATACGATCAATTCCACGATTCGATCAATCGCAGCCCGGTGCTGGGGCCGTTGAATGTTTTTCAGTGGATCGAGTTCCGTGCGGTCTTGTCCATGATTTTGTCCTTCGTGCTGGTGGTTTGTTTCGGCCGACGCACCATTCGGTGGCTGATCAAGCAGAAGATTGGGGACAACCCAGAATTCTACCATAAAGACCTGAACCTCCTGATGAAGCAGAAGATTAATACGCCAACGATGGGAGGCATCCTGATCAGTGGCGCAATCGGGGCATCGACGGTTTTGCTGGCTGACCTGAGCAGCTTCTATGTGATCATGGCCCTGGTGTGCCTGGTTTGTATGTTTGGGATCGGGTTCACGGATGATTGGCTGAAACTAACTAGTGCCCGACGCGGACCAGGATCGCGTGAAGGCTTGCGCACGTGGGAAAAACTGCTATTGCAACTAGGGCTGGCAGTGGTGCTTGGCTTGTTCATTCATCACTGGGGTGTGAACAAGATCACGATGGATCCAGAACAGACTTCACGGATGAGCCACAGCCTGAATCTCCCATTTCTAAAGACATGGGTGCGAGAAGCTGGCCAGTGGGTGCCATCGCCAAACCTGATCATTTTGCCCGCAGGCCTGTTCGTGCTGGCGGCTATGTTCGTGATTGCGGGGTTGTCCAATGCAGTCAATCTGACAGACGGAATGGATGGTTTAGCGTCGGGGATCATGGTCATCGTCGCTTTTGCTTTCATGGTGCTGGCGATTATCGCAGGGTATAACCATCAAGGCTTCGTGCTCGCCAAGCATCTTCTGGTGCCTTACATTCCATTTGGAGATGAGTTGGCTGTCGTGGCGGGTGCGATGACAGGATCATGTTTGGGGTTTTTGTGGTTCAATTGTTCGCCGGCACAGGTGTTCATGGGCGATTCCGGTTCGCTGCCGCTGGGTGGATTAATTGGATACATTGCGGTTGTGATCCGGCAGGAGTTTCTACTCGTAGTTATCGGAGGGGTCTTTGTGATGGAAGTTTTGAGTGTGATCATTCAGGTGTCGTACTTTAAGTTGACTGGGGGTAAGCGTGTTTTCAAATGCGCGCCAATCCACCATCACTTTCATTTGTGCGGTTGGACTGAGCAGCAGGTTGTGCTGCGTTTCTGGGTGGTCAGTGCTATGTGCGTTGCGGTGGCACTGGCAACGATCAAGGTCCGTTAGCGTCATTGTTCAATGGCGGGGTTGTGGGATCAAGCGGTTTGATGATTATGAACTGTTGTTCGCCGTTGATTCCGCGGGCATATACGCGCAGACCAATGAGTGTCCAGATACCGTTGACACGTCGGCCGCGGGACTGGGCAGTGCCCTTGCCATGGGGCCCATTCATATTGAATACGATCGACGCCTCATTTCCATTGAATTGTCCGGAAAACAGCCGGCCAGGCATGATCGGGGTCCCCAGTTCAATCTGTATGGAAGCATGGTTGTGTACTTGTTGCCATGCCTGGTCGTAAACAGCCGACCCACGGACCGTTCTGAATACATCCAGTAAGGATGCCAGCGAGCCAAGGGCGCAGCAACCAATTATTCCTAGCACTACGCTGGGCAGAAGCCATTTCCAATAACGCTTGTTGATCCAAGTGGAAGGGGCCATCATCAGTGGGCAGGGTACGCTATCAACCATCGGTTCCCAACTGCCATTGCTTCTTTGTATAGCCTAGTTCTAAATTCAGGTGTACACAGTTGAGTTTTCCTAGCGGAGTGATTCACAGTGTTGTCGTGAGGCCGGCTGCCGGTGACCGTGCAGGGCGAATCGGGGTCTCCTCTGGGGGGACTCTGGCAAGCGTGGCGAGGGCTGTTATCCTTGGTCCAATGTCTGACTTGGCTTGGACGACTCACCGCGTTGACGCATCGGTTACAGACACGCAGGCGATGCTTGATCACGAATGGCTCGTGACCAATGGGACCGGTGCGTATGCTGCAGGTACCGCAGCGGGTTGCCCAACAAGGCGATACCACGGCTTATTTATTGCAGCCACGCGGCCTCCGGTGGGTCGGGTCGTGCTCTTGAACCAGATGTGGGAGCAACTGGTACTTGATGGCCAGCCTCTGGCAGTTGGTGCGGTTGGTGCCTCTACGGACCGCCAGTCGGTGTCTACCGCGACACAGGTGCTGGAGTTTTCCACATGTTTGTTCCGGGCCAATAACGCCGCTGGTCGGCTATTTGCGCCCAATGGCCAACGAATGTTGAAGTATTTCGAGAGAGGTTTAAGCATCCGTTGGACCTATGGCTGGGGGTCGATCCGCTTTACGCGAGAGCTCTTTCTGCATTGGAAGCGCCAAGCGATTACGCTTCAATATGGCATTAGTGGGTTGGCTGAAGCCGGGTGTACAGGCAGTCTGAAACTAGCTCCGATGCTCACAATGCGGGACTTTCATGGGTTGATGTACCGCGCCGGCAACCCCGCATTTGATTTCAGAGCGCAACAGGACACCCTGACTGTGACTCTTGGCGATCTGGCGGCAACTTTCCATTGCCCAGGCAGTCGTTTCATACCTAACTCGGACTGGTGGTATGGCGTGTTTTATCCGTTGGACGCTGAGCGGGGCCAAGCTGATCACGAGGATTACTTTGTTCCCGGGAGTTTTGAGGTGCCTCTTCCCACAGATGAAGGCGGCACCCTGACCTTAAGCGTAGCCCTAGGCAATCAGCCCACCGATCCTCACCCGGATAATGCCCATCGCGCAGCGCATCTGACGCCGATACTTTCACATCTGGAATCCAAGCACTCAGGCCCAGAGTCAAGGATTTTGGCGATCGCCACCGATGACTTCGTGGTCGATCGCACCATTGGAGAGCGGAAATTATCTACTGTTCTTGCCGGCTATCCGTGGTTTGCCGATTGGGGTCGGGATACGTTTATTGCCCTGCCCGGCATCCTGTTGTGTACAGGCCGATATCAGGAAGCTGCGTCTGTACTGCGCGTCTTTGCCAGTGCGGTGCGCCAAGGATTGGTACCCAATCGCTTTGATGACTACGACGACCTAGCGGCCCATTACAACACTGTGGATGCCAGCCTTTGGTTTGTCCGTGCGGCCATAGCATACGTTGATACCAGTGGTGACAGCGATGCATGGAACAACTGGCTTGCAGAAGCCTGCGTGACAATCTGTGATGCCTACATTCGGGGTACGGACTACGGCATACGGATGGCGGGAGATGGTCTGATTGAAGCCGGTTCAGCGCAGACCCAGCTGACATGGATGGATGCTAAATGCGGTGAAGAAGCGTTTACGCCTCGTTTTGGGAAGGCGGTTGAGATCAATGCTCTCTGGCATCATGCCTTGGGAGGCTTGGCCAAGACCCTGCCGTCTAGGTACCGAGACAAAGCGGTCCACTTTGAAAAGCTTTGTGGACGAATTCGCCGTGCGTTTGCTGGGATCTTCTGGCGCGGCGACGAGATGGGCTTATATGATCATGTCTGGGTCGATGACGCTGGCAAAAGCCATGCTGATGTAGCTATTCGCCCTAATCAGATACTAGTGGCTGCTTTGCCGCATTCGCCGTTGCCACGTACTCGTTTGGTGCGGGTGGTTGATGCAGTGCGTCGGCACCTGCTGACGCCGTTTGGGCTGCGTACTTTGTCTCCAGAGGATGAAAATTATCATTGTCGGTACACGGGGGGTCAGTTCCAGCGCGATTCAGCCTACCATCAAGGAACGATCTGGCCTTGGCTGATTGGCCCTTACGCTGAGGCCGTATTGCGCGTAGGGCGTTTCTCTCATGAATCCAAGATTGAAGCACTGGATGCGATCCGACCGTTGTGCGAGCGGCTCGAAGGCCATGGATGTGGCCATGTGGGCGAGATTCACGAGGCGATGGCCCCCCACCGCCCGGTGGGTTGTTTTGCACAGGCTTGGTCTGCCGGCGAAATCTTGCGTGTCCTGCGACTGATCAACTCCTAGACACGGGATCAGTCCAACTCAGTCGCGAGGAAGCTCTGGGTTTGTTTTAGGAAGGGATAGAAGTGAATCGGCCACAGGTGTTAAAGTTGTGGGGTCATAATCGCCACTTCTTGTGGAACCGGGGCGTGTCGAAATACGATTGTCGGATGTGTTGTAGAGGGTGGGTGTAAGCTCTGAGCTAACCCGGTGTAACAAAGTCAATCTCGCCGCAATCTGGCAGGATGTTGGCGGCGATACCCTCCTGCACCAGGCGTAGGACCGCCTGCCTGCCCTGCAGTCCATAATCGAGCGTCCACTTGTTGACGTACATACCTACGAAGCGGTCGGCTAGATCTGGGCCGATGTTCCGAGCATACTGCAGTGCGAAGCGAACCGCCTCATCGCGATTGGCCAGCGCAAATCGAATCGAATCGAGCAGCACACCGCAGATGGCGGGCATCTGTTCGGCAAGATCGCGTCGAATGGCGTTACCACCCAACGGCAGAGGAAGGCCGCGCGATTGGGTCCACCATTGGCCTAGGTCCACCACACATTCCAGGCCGGCACGGGCGTAGGTCAACTGCCCCTCGTGAATGATCAGGCCTGCATCAAACTGACCGTCTGCAACCCGGTCGATGATCTGATCGAATGGGACCACAGAGCATGCCACGTCGTCCTGGCTAAGCCCGTGTTCGGCCAGCAGAATCTGCATGGCCAGCCATGCAGTAGTGCGCAAGCCAGGGATGGCAATATGCCGCCCTTTGATCTGCGACATTGCAAACGATTGTGGCGCCACGACCATGGGCCCGTAGTTGTCGCCCATCGATGAGCCGCAGGACGTCAGGGCATACTGCTGGGCCACGAACGGGTATTGATGAATCGATAGGGCCGTGATCTCTAGTTCAGCGCATTCACTGCGGTCATTGAGTGACTGGATATCTTCCAGAACATGCACGAAGCGATAGTCGCCCGTATCTACCTTCGGGCGCAGCCGCATTCCGTCTGGAGCGACGAAGTCAGCAAGGGCATACCACATGAACGCGTCGTCGGGATCGGGCGAGTGCCCAATGCGCAGCATTTTCTGCTGGGTTGATGTCGCCATGGGTCCAGTGTAGCCGCTTCATGGAGTCTCGTTGCGGCTGGAGGTATGCTATTCAATGCGGCAACTGCAATCAGGCGGCTTTTGAAACCACGTCACATATCGCTAATTATCTGTTCGATCTGTCCAACAATACTGTCTGGATCAAGGCCCTGATGAGGGAACTGTTCTTCCAGACCGCCACAGCCCTCTTGTGTCGTTCCAAGGTGAGTGTATTTTGGATGGTATCCTCGCTCAATTAGCCAAGTGCCAAACCGGCTGCCCAAGCCAGTGTCACGATTTAAACTTTCCACGACCAATACAAATGGACCGTGCCCCACACGACGGATCATGGATTCATCCACCAGGTTCAGTGTTGGTTTGTTAATCAATCCCACTTCGATGCCCATGTCTCGCAGTTTCTCCACCGCGTCCAATGCACGATAGAGAGATTCGCCAAAACTGACGATCCATCCGCCGGCCGACGTGTCGCGCACGATCTCATCTCGTCCAGGGACGAAACAGTAGCCTTCCCCAAACACGTTACAGCCGTCGGTGTCCTGGATGAAAGGGACCTTCGATCGTGTAGAGAACACGAATCGCAAGCCAGGATCTTGAAAGATAGTTCGAACCACTGCCTGCATCTGAAGGCCATCTGCAGGAAAGTACAAACGGGTGGAGTCGCCGTGGGAGAGCCCGTTGGCCGCGAATAGATTGTTCAGACCAAAATGGCAGGTGTTGTCTGCCATGTCATCGATTCCGGCGTGGCTAAAGTGCGCCAGCACATTGGAACCATTCAATCTTGCCATCGTAATCTCGCTGATGATCATCTCGAGAAAGGCGCTGAAGGTGCCAAAGATGCCTTGGCGTCCGGCGTCCATGCCGAACCCGGCTGCAGCGGAGAAGTTGCCTCGCTCCATCACACCACTTTTGACATAGATGTCGTCGAACGCTTCACGGATGTGTGATAGCCCGCATGAGCCCTCCAGGTCAGAATCGATGACTCGCACCTTGCTGCGGCGCTCAGTGGCGGTCATGTCACGGAGAATCTCAACAACTGTATGCCCAAACACGTTGCGATTAGAGTCAACGTCCTCTGAGCTGCCTCGGCAGGAAATGTGGCTTGGCTGCTTCTGGATCGTTTGAAGGTGCTTGGCCGCTGCGGTGTGTCCTCGCTGTTCCAGGTACTTAATAGCAAGATCAACTTTGATCACGTCATGCGCATTGTGGTTGCCTTCAAGTCCGTCAATGCCAACAGCCATCGGACGCTTGTTGATAATTCCCACCGGGCCAACGGTGTTCACGGCATCAGCCATGAGGGTGTACAGCTGCCGCCAGTTTTCACCGTCACAGACTCGGACATCCACTCCATGTCCAGCTAGTGTGCGGGCAACATCAAATCCCGGTATGTATTGCGAGGGGTGCCCTGCAATGGTTACGTCATTATCATCCACGATAATTTTGACATTCAATTTACGCGCAACCGCTAGGCGAGCAGCTTCGGCATCGTTGCCCTCCATCTGCGAGCCATCGGAGCTGAAACAGAAAACCGCTTGGTCCGGGTGTGCCATTGCCACCCCGTTGACATAGGGCCACATGTGCCCCAGGCGTCCGGATGAGAATCGGATACCTGGTGTGAAGCCCAGTTCTGGATGACCCGGCAGCGATGAGTATGCCTCACGATATCGTGTCAGTTGCGTTGCTGGCAGATGGCCGTTGAGGGTCGCCATCAGGTACTGAATCGCGACACGGTGGCCGGCTTCGTCGAAGTATGCGGGGAACACTCGGTTGCTGCTGCGCATGAAGCTATCAGCAATCAGGACCTCTGGAACAATGTCGTAGGGCCCGCCCGTGTGGCCACCGAGTCCCTTGGGTGCTGCAGTCGCAGTTATAAATACGATCGCGTCACGACAAATTGCGATGTTACTGGCCAGTTGTTCGTATTGGGTCTTGGTCAGTTCGCGCTGGGTGGGGTCGAGATCTAGGGGGACAAATGCGCCGAGATCGATTGGGAAAATTGGAGGTGTGGAGGCGGTCATGTCTTTTTCCGTGCGCTCTGTTCCATTGGTGTAACCGGTTTATCCTCGAGTTTCTGCCCCGCTCGCTTCATGATCTGCCCCAGCAGCTTTTGTTCCAGCTTGTTATCGCGCCCAATCAATTCCCAGTATCTGGCAATGATGCCTCTTTGGCGCCATTCTTCGGGTATGGAGCTAAGGCTCGTGAATATGTTCCTGCGTCGTGCGGTTCCATCCAAACGGCGTAGCGGCAGAGACAACCGTTCAAGATCGACACGAATGTCTACATCATATTCCAACAGTTCATCGTTCCTGTCGGAGGGTTCAATTGTTACTCGAACGACGCGTCGCAATTCGCTCCAGGTGGATTGTTCCGCGTGGTTAAAAGTGACATTGGCGTGCTTCCAAGGCTCGATGAGGGAGGGCGATCTGAGAGGCTTCGTGGAGATGACGCCGAAGCGATAATCTTTACGATCCAGTTGGAACCCAAAGTCTTTCAGGACCTGTTGCGAGGCCCTGTAGACATCTGCATAGGCATCAGCATCGATTTGCTGTGGTCTAGAAATCCAGATCGGGTCGGTGGCACAACCGATCATGATCATCATCTGAAGAAAGACAAGACATCGCATGGGCATGGAGTTTATCTGGATTGGGCAAGGCACCCAAGTTTGGGTCAGATGTTCTGATCGAGGCAACTTTCTGTGGATTGGCTCAAGGTTTTGCAGGCGACCTGCCGATCCAAAAACTTGGAAAGGCGGTATCCGTAATGAAACTCAGTAAGACATCAACTCATGCAGCTTTGGCAATGGCATATTTGGGCGCGCGTCACGATGGCCGACCAATTCAAGCCCGCCAGGTGGCAGCACACCTAGGAATCCCAGTAGATTCTGCTCTAAAGATCCTTCAGGCGTTGGTGCGCAGCCGCATTGTGCAATCCCAACTGGGTCGTGCAGGCGGCTATCAACTCGCGGGTCCAGCTGAGCAGGTCACCCTGTTGAATATTGTAGAGGCCATCGATGGGCCAATTGTCGCCGCTGTATCATTTCAGCCGGGCAGCCCGTTGTTAGATGGCCGATTGGCAAAGCTGCGAGCCGCCTGCGAGCGGGCTACGGTTCATGTGCGACATGAGTTGAGCCAACATACTGTTGCAGACTTGGTTCTGGTGGCTACAGGCAATTTGAGCCGCGGACTTGCTGCAGCGGGCTGACTCCAACCAGTTGTCGGTCATCTTCCATACATATCCAGGTTTGTGGTGGTTTTGTATTTATCTACCATCAGGTGCAAGACTGGGGCGGGCAATTTCTGCATAACTCAGCTCGCGACTAACACCAGTATTTTTGCAGCCAATTGGGTTGTTTGTCTTTACCGAACCACATATAGAGCCTGAGCTGAAAGTGTCGGGCACTAATGGGTAATGGATTTGGCGAAATTTTTTGGTTAACCCGCGTTAGGGTCAATACCAAGCTGCTTCATCAACTGATCGAACTGGTCCAAGGAATAAAACTCAATAGTCATTGCGCCCGACCCCTTTTTTCGGCCAGGCCTAATTTTCACGTGGGTCCCTAGATGCTGGCCGATTCGCTGTTCGAGGTCTGCCAGATGCGCTGGTCGTATTTTGGCTAGAGTCGGATTTTTGCTCCCGGGGTGAACGACATTTGCTGATCGGACTGCTACCTCAACTTTGCGTACGGACCAGCCTTCACGCACGGCACGTCCGGCTAGAAAACGTTGCTGATCGCTATCGGGACTTCCAGCAATCGCCCGTGCCTGACCCATGTTCAGTAGGCCATCCCGTATCAGTTGTTTAACTTCTTGGTCTAGTTCAAGAAGGCGTATCAGGTTGCTGACCGTCGACCTGTCTAGATTGATTCGTTGTGCAATATCCTCATGGCTTAGGGAGAATTCGGCAGCGAGCTTGGAAAACGCTTCGGCTTTGTCAATAGGGTTCAGATCTTCCCGCTGGAGGTTTTCGATCAGTGCCCACTCTGCTACCTGCTGGTCTTCCAGCGGTCGCACGATTGCGGGGAGTGTTGATAGACCTGCAATCCTTGCTGCTCGCCATCGCCGCTCCCCCGCCACTAGCTCGTACTGATTTTCCGGTGAGCCCGGCTGTGGTCGGACGACGATCGGTTGCATGACGCCGTCAGTCTTGATGGACTTAGCTAATTGCTTGAGTGAGGTCGGGTCGGCATTTTTTCTGGGCTGGAATCGGTTTGGCGTAATTGAGCCGATTGGCAGATATGACAATGACTCCAAGGTTCCACGTGGAACTATGGCTTCTTCGCGGTTCTCATTGGTGCGGGGGAGGGTTACCGGCACAGCATTTGATATGAGACTGTTGAGTCCGCGGCCTAGGCGGGCCGGCTTCTTTTTGGTGGCAGCTATGCAGCACCTCCTTGTCAGGGCTAAAACCCAAATGGATTTCCATTGGGCCAGAATCAGTTTATCGAGTTAAACCCAAGTCGCCAGCACAGAATGGGTGTTGTATGTTCCACGTGGAACAACTGACCGGAAAAGTACTTTTAACGGTACCAGAACGATGTTCATTTCGGCATATTTCAGCCAATAGTTTTTAAATATAGTATATTAATATAGTTATGAATATAGATAGAGGCAGTTCGGCGACCGCCAGATCCAAAATTTACAGTTCAATCGCAGGAATGAAGATTTTCCCCGCCTGATCCGATATTTGTTCAAGCCAATATGAGTTCACTTCCTAACATCCCGCTTCACCGTATCGGCGAGGTCGAACATCTTTTAGCCCATCTAGAAGCCTTAGAGGGGCAATTGAGCCAGGTGCGCAAGCATCTGACGCATTTTCATCGCCTGACGACTTTAGGTACTTTGGCTGCGACCGTAGCCCATGAATACAACAACATTTTGACTCCAGTCGTTTCTTATGCGCAGATGGCACTGGCCAGTCCCGATGACGTAAAGCAGATGCGTACGGCTCTCGAGAAGGTGCTTGAGGCAGCGGAGCGTGCAACGCGGATGTCTGGTTCAGTTTTGAGTTTTGCACGTGTTGCGAATGAACCACTCCAAGCAGATCTTTGCCAAACCGTTAATGACGCGGCGACCACGCTTGGGCGCGATCCACGAAAAGATGGAATCGAACTGACAACGGATATTCCCGAGGGGATTCGCGTGGCAATGGAGCCGGTGAGTTTGCAGCAGGTTTTATTAAACCTGTTACTCAATGCCCGCAAGGCCATGCGCCGAACGGGTGGCCGGCTCTCGGTTGTTGCCAGGGCTCTACGTTTGGAAGACGATCACGCGGCGGGTCGAGTTCATATCGAAGTTCGGGATGACGGGCCTGGAGTTTCTGATGCGATGATGCGCCGTTTGTTTGAGCCGTTTGTCACGGAATCAATTGAAGCGTCAGAACCACCGGGGGTAACCATGACGGAGAAAGGTACTGGGCTGGGCCTCTACATTTGCCGAGACTTGATCCGTGCAGCAGGAGGCAGTATTACGGTTGAATCGATTGCAGCGCCACACCCCAATCACGGTGCGGCGTTCCATATTGAATTGCCAATGGCGATCGAAATTGCATCTACGTAGCGCGACATCTCTCGCTATAGAATTTGTGATATCATTATCACTAAAGCGGTCATCTATGTTGTTAAAGTGACATTGTTCTAGTGGATATGTTTCATGTAGCGCACCAAGCACAATGACACCGTCATCCCGGATCAATACCCGGACCTTGTCGTGCTTCTTGAACAGTGGGTGCAGAACCCCTATCTAATGGATGGAACCGAATCGCGTACCGATTCCGTCCGTACCCGTGCCATGAAAAGACGATCAATACCCGAAACAAAGCGGTTTCGCCGATTGACATGCCCAAACAACTGAGCGACAAAGCAATCTTGTAATACCACGGCGATGGATTTTTCTTTCCGGCCAATGCAATTTCCACGGAAGAAGCTCGCATCGCGCGAAGTCAATTGGAGGCTTTCGAAAACGGGCAGGGACATCTGATTGGCGGAGCATAACGAAACAAATCACATCTGCTCTTTACCTGGGTTGATGCACTGATGCGCACCCCATGATTCTTGATGCCGCGGAAGATCTGATCGGTCCGGACATTCTCTGCTGGAACACATTTTTCTAGGTCAAGGAATTTGGAACCGAAACGTTCGTATCGTGGCACCAGGACCTGAACTACTGGGGACTGGACACCGATGACCTGATCACCGCCTGGCTGGCGCTGTCATCGGCGACACCGGACAGCGGTTGCATGTGCGTTCTCCCAGGAAGTCACCGTGGT
>CAUZOD010000014.1:0-23318 GCA_963581115.1 Phycisphaerae bacterium
AATTCCTCCTCTGCGAGCAGGCTCAGCGTTACTTTTCCAATCAAACATTTGAGTATCCGGTGACAGATCTGGTTGATCAGAGTGCTATTGCACCCGAACTGCAGCTCGATGATCTTGAGGATTTGCCGGGAACACTCGAACTCTTGCGCGAGGTGGGACTGATATAGCCACCCCACTTTCTGGCATCTCTATTGGTCACAAACCTCCTTGGTACTTGTGGGTTCCGGCCGTTATTTGCGGTGTCGGAGTGCTGGCGCCGGTAGTCTGCTTGGTGGCAGATGCGGCTCAGGCCGAACCGCGGCAGATCTGGCAGACAGTCTGGCGCTGGCGTAACCTCGAACTGATCTGGAACACGTTGGCCTTGGGTGTCGCGGTATTGGGGATGACGACGTTCATTGCAATTCCTGTAGCGTGGCTGACGACTCGCAGCGATCTGCCATTCAAGCGGCTATTCACGGTAGCACTGATTTTGCCGCTGGCGGTGCCCGGTTACCTGATCGCCTATACCTTGCTATCGATCAGTGGCCAATACGGTGCTGCGTTTGTACTGACGGGCGTGCCCCTGCCGCGTATTGATGGGTTCTTGGGGGCGATGGTTGCCTTGAGCCTCTACCAGTTGCCGTACCTGCTGTTGAACCTTCGTGCCACGCTACTCGATCTGGATTGTGGTCTTGAAGAGATTGCTCAGTCGCTGGGACATCGCCCATGGCATGCTTTTTTTACCGTCGTATTGCCGCAACTGCGGCCCGCCCTATATGCGGGTTGGCTGCTCGTGGCCCTCCATGTGATCAATGACTTTGGAGTGGTGAGTCTGATGGGTTATCCCACCTTGAGCTTTGCCCTCTACCAGAAGCTCGAGGTGCTCGACGGTGTTGGCGCATCATGGGTGGCACTAATATTGTTGGTGGCTGCGGGCAGCTTGATTGGGATTGAGTGGTGGCTTCTACGCCGCCTACGCCTGTATCGTGTGGGGACAGCGGTACCCGCCGTGGCGGGTGTGGTGGCGCTGGGAATCTGGCGGTGGCCGGCCATGGTGTTTCTGCTCTTCCTTTTCGTTGGTTCATTATTTGTTCCTTTAGCCACGATCTGTTACTGGGCGACTCAGGCCGATTACGGGGTATTGTGGCTGCAGCTTCAGACTGCCTTGATGCATTCGGTAGGGGTAGGTCTGCCAGCCGCAGTGGCAGCTGTGGCGTTGGCAGCACCGATCGCGTACCTGGCGCGGCGCTACAGTTCGAAGCGATCATTGTTTCTGGAGCGGTTTGCGTTTGTTGGTTACGCAGTGCCGCCTCTGGCCTTTGCCTTGGGATTGGTTGTGGCCACATTGGCCTTTGCCCGGCCGTTGTACCAGACGGTCTTCATTCTTGTGTACGCCTATAGCCTGCACTTTCTGGCGGAGGCGGTGGCCCCGTTGCGGGCAGCATTGTTCCGGGCGTCACCACGCGTTGAGGAGGCGGCACGTAGCCTGGGCCATGGCCAACTCTCAACGCTGGTGCGCGTGACGCTGCCACTTCTTCGTCCTGGTTTGGTCGCCGCGGTGTCCCTGGTGCTGCTTTCCTGTATCAAGGAACTGCCCCTGACGCTGGTGCTGGCACCACCGGATTTCGAGACCCTTTCGACCCAGGTCTGGAAAAACACCGAGGATATCCGTTACGCTGAGGCCGCACCGTTTGCAATATTGATTCTGGTGGTTGCCAGTGTGTCCGTGTTCGTGCTCCTGCGCATAGAGAGGTCCCCCTGAAACCGCTATTACAGGTCGAGGAACTTTCGGTCCGTTTCCTGGGCATGGACCAGCCGGTGGTTCAGGGCGTTTCATTCGATGTGCGGCCTGCCGAGGTATTTGCACTCGTCGGTCCTAGTGGCTGTGGCAAGACAACTACCCTCAGGGCGATTGCCGGCTTCGAGCGCAACTGCGGCGGTGAAGTACGTCTAGGTGATCGAGTGCTGCAAGATGCTACCCGCTTCGTGGGGCCGGAGAAGCGGGGGATTGGGTTGGTTTTTCAGGACTATGCACTGTTCCCGCACCTTTCAGCACTTGGCAACGTGATGTTTGGTATCCGCCACCTGCCTCGCCGCCACCGACGTCAGGCGGCCGTTGAGGCATTGTGGATGGTGGGTTTGATGGATTTTGAGAAGCGCATGCCACACGATCTATCGGGTGGGCAGCAGCAGCGCGTAGCCTTGGCTCGCGCGGTGGCGGCGGGGCCTTCGGTAATCCTGTTGGACGAACCATTTTCCAATCTTGATCCGGATCTGCGCTACGCGACATGCAACGAGATTCAACAGCTGGCTCATCGCGGTGGTCTGGCTCTTGTCCTTGTGACGCATGATCAGCAAGAGGCCCTTTCAACCGCTGACCGATTGGCGGTGATGAATGAGGGCAGGATCATCCAGACCGGCAAACCACAAGCGGTCTACGACGAGCCTGAGACTGCATTTGTTGCACATTTTTTAGGGCACACGAACCTGATCAATGTCAAATCAAATGGTCGTTTTGGCACCTGTGAGTTAGGTTCGTTGGAACTGAACCAACCGGCCCAGGGTCGTGTCTGCGTTTCGCTACGCCCGGAACAGATTTCAATGCAACCGGCACCTTCGGCCGGCTCGATACCAGTCGGTACTGTCACCGCCCGGCAGTTCAAGGGCCATGACATCACGTTTCGTGTGCGTTTGGCCCACCGAGAATTTGTGGTTCAGACTGAGCATGAAGCGGCTTTCGGAGTTGGTGACCAGGTCTGCCTGGTGCCACGCCAAGCGGCAATGGTGGTGGATCGGCAAGAGTAAGCGGGACTCGCTAGACCGTTGCTTTGGCTTGGGCGATCGCCAGCCAGCGATGGCTGATCTGGCCTGCCCCGACGTCGGGGTATGCATGACGAATGGCGGCAGCGACCAGTCCCATGAACATGGGGCTGGGGCGCAGGGGACGGCTGGTCAGTTCCGGATGGAACTGGGCACCGATGAAGTATGGGTGCTGGACTGGGGTATCTGGTTTGGCCTGGCTGTCCGCCGCCAAGGCCGGATGTGGTAACTCCAGGATCTGCATGATTGGCTGCTGCGGGTGATGACCGGAAAAGATCATTCCATGTTGTTCAAGTGTGGTGATGTGGCGCGGGTCCACCTCGTACCGATGACGAAAACGTCCTCGAATTTTCGATGCTGTTGGATCCGTAGTGGGCGCATCTTTCCCGGTCAACTGGTCGTGGAAGAGAAACTCCGCCAGCGTGCGTGGCGAGATCAGTATGTCATGGCCTCCCAGTCGCATGTTGCCACCGAGGCCTTCAATCTGCTTCTGCTCGGGGAGGATATCGATCACGGCCAGTTCAGCCTGGGCATCGAACTCAGTTGAGGCGGCGCGAGTCAGGCCGCAGACGTTGCGTGCGAACTCGATTACTGCCATCTGAAATCCGAGGCAGATACCCAGATAGGGCAATGAGGTTTCACGGCAGTACCGAACACAAGCAATTTTGGATTCGGTGCCGCGGTGCCCGAACCCGCCCGGGACGATGACGGCATTAACTTCGCGCAGCATCGTCGGGACCTGCTCTTCACCAATCTGTGTTGTGTCGATCCATTCAATACGGATATCGGTTCCCAAATGGGCCCCACAGTGTTCCAACGCTTTGTCGATTGATGCATAGGCATCGCGAAGGGCAGCGTATTTTCCTGTGATGCCGATGCATACCACGAAGCGGTGTTGCGTGGTAAGGCGACCAACAAATTGCGTCCAGTTGCGGCGGGCGTCGTCTTCAACGATCGCGTTCACTCGGTCATGCAGTTCCAGCAGGCTCAACACCTCGCGATCCAGCCCCTCGGATCGCATTGCATCGGGGACGGTGTAGATCGACTTCCGATCGTGCATGGAAAACACACGATGCAAGGGAACATTGGAGAACATTGCGATTTTCTGACTTACTGACTCCTGGACCGGCTTCTGGGCGCGGATGGCGATCACGTGAGGCTGAATACCCGCTTCCATCAACTTGCGCAGCCCAAGTTGAGCCGCCTTCGACTTCTGTTCTCCCAGCGCCGGCGGCTCGATTACGTAAGTCAGAGCCACGAATGCGACCGATCGCTCCCCTTCCTCGAATGCAAGTTGGCGCAGCGCCTCGATATAGAACGCATTTTCATAATCTCCCACGGTGCCGCCGACTTCTACAAATACGACGTCGGCTTGCTGCTTGACCGCCAAGTCTCGCAGCAGGAATTTAACCTCCCCGGTGACGTGGGGGATCATTTGGACATCCCGCCCGAGGTATCCGCCGTGTCGCTCCTTTTCCAGCACCGATTGAAAGATCTGGCCGCTGGTGGTGTAGTTGTCGCTGGTCAGATCCTGGTCGAGCATCCGCTCGTAGGTGCCCAGGTCCATGTCGGTTTCCAGCCCGTCGTCGAGAACGAACACCTCTCCGTGGCGGTAGGGGTTGAGGGTGCCGGAGTCGATATTGAGGTACCCCTCCATCTTGATCGGGGCCACGCGAAGGCCTTTGTCCTTGAGCAACTTGGCCAGGCTGGCAGCGAAGATACCTTTGCCCAGCCCGCTCATGACGGTGCCGAACACGACAACATACTTGTGCCGGCCTCGGTCGTAGCCGGCAGGCAGTGGGTTGAAAAACTCCGTTTCCTGGTGCTTGTGGCCAGCCTCAGCGAGCAGATCGGGCGTAGTCGAGCGGGCGGGGTCTGGAGAGTGGAGCATATCTTACCGTACCGCGCCCCCGGTGGGAGATCAAGTGCCACTGGGGGGTTTGATCGTGGCTTTCGACACATTGTGGCGGCCGCCGCACAGCAGCCGGAACGGTCTGATTGTTGACACCCTGCCATGCTTTACGCAAGATCATTTGATGTTGTTCAACACGTCGGTCACAAAAATCAGCGGCGGAGCCGCGGTGCTTATCGCAGTGACGGTTTTGGTTTATGCCCACAGTTTCAACGGACCATTTGTGTATGACGATCTATCTGCGATCGTCAGGAACCCGCACATTCGCACGCTGTGGCCACCGACTGAAATGTTCAGGACACCGCCTCGCACCAGTGTGACTGCCCGCCCGATCGTTGCTGTTACGCTTGCAGTCAACTACCAGGTCAGCGGCATGAATGTCTGGAGTTACCATGCGCTGAATCTGTTGCTGCACATGGGCAGTGCTGTTCTGTTGATGGCAATCGTGTATCGGACATTGGGACGCCTGGGGATCGCAGCATGGCTTGTGGAGTGCCGCGGCCGCATTGCGTTCGCGGTGGCATTATTGTGGGCGGTGCATCCGCTAAATAGTGAAGCTGTATTGTACATCATTCAGCGGACCGAGCTGCTCGTTTCGGGATTCTGCCTGCTTTCCTTGTGGCTATTCATGGTGGGGGTGGAGGCCCGTTGCTCCTGGCCGTGGTACCTCGGGGCGATTCTCGCCTGCTGGTTGGGTGTTGGAAGCAAAGAGCTCGCCTATGCAATCCCGCTGATTGTGCTGCTTTATGACCGAGCATTTGTTGCTGACCGCTTCAGGGAGGCCCTGCGTCATCGCTGGCCCCTGCACATGGGCCTGTTGGCCAGTTGGTTGCCATTGATGATGATTCTGCTTGGTGCCCCGCGATCGGGTGTGATTGGTTTCGACCAGCCGATCACCCCGTGGCAGTACTTGTACACCCAGGGGGGGGTGATTTTCTGGTACCTGCGTCTGTGTTTCGTGCCCTGGCCGCTGTCCTTCCACCACGACTGGCCGATCGCGTCAGCCTGGGCTGGAGCACTACCTGGGGGCCTATTGGTGGTCGGATTTTTGGTACTGACCATCGTATCACTGGTACGCTGGCCGCGTGTCGGGTTTGCGAGTGCGGTCGTGTTTTTGCTGCTGGCTCCAACTTCGAGTGTGGTGCCGATTGTCAGCGAGATAGCCGCGGAACGGCGTATGTATCTTCCGTTGGCAGCGGTGTTGGTATTGGTTGTGGTGGGTGGGTGTAGGCTATCTCGCCGACTTTGCTTGCCTCATGCGATGCTCCCGGTGCTGGCCGCAATATTGGTCACCGTGGCAGGTCTGGCGACAGCGATGCGAGTTGAGGATTACCGCACGGACCGGTCGATCTGGCAGGATGTGCTTGACCTCTATCCCAAGAGTGCTGTTGCATGGTGTGGGGTAGGTGCGACCTACTACAAAGTGCAGCAGTTCGAGCGGGCTCGTGAATACTTTGACCGTGCAGTCCAGATCAATCCGAATAGCATTCTTGCGACCCGAAATTTGGGAAATACGTTTCTGAATCTTGGCCGGACCGGGGAAGCAATCACTTGGCTGAGTCTCGCTGTGGAGATGGATCCGGCACATCCCGGCGGCTATGGGGGACTTGGGCTCGCCCTGATGCAGAGCGGTGACTTCGAAGGGGCTGAACGTGTGTTTCAACGTGGTCTGAATCGTTACCCAGGGTACAGGCCGTTGCTCAACAGTCTTGGCCGACTGTATCACCATACCGGGCGTACGCAGAAGGCGGTGGAGACCTACCACCGGATGCTGGAGTTGGATCCGCGCTACGGCATGGCCCATGCCCATCTCGGCGTTCTGTTTCTGCAGGCGGGACGTTTTGACGATGCCGAGATCCACCTGGGAGAAGCAATCGCGCTGGGTGTGGATGATGTGAATGTGCATGTCCGGTTGGCGTCTGTGCTGCTCGAGGCCGGTAGAGTCGATCAAGCGGAATCGCTCTACCGGCAAGTGCTGGCGCGAGAACCGGGCCACATTGCAGCCTTGACGGATTTGTCGATCATTCTCCAGAACCAAGGCAAGCTGGATGAAGCGGGGCACCTGGCCAATCGCCTGGTAACGCTGCAACCAGAATCCGCCGATGCCCACAACAATCTTGGTGTGATCTATGCTGCAAGTGGACGGATCGCGAAATCTGCCGAGCAGTTTACTCGGGCACTCAAACTCGACCCCGAACATATTAATGCTCGGACCAACTTGGATCGGGCCCACCGCGTGTTACAGGGCTCCGAGTAAATGCATGCTTGTGGCGAGTTGGTCGGGATATGACCATGGGTCAAGCCGGGGCCGATCCTATGCTTGTGCTTCTGAAGGCGGCTTAGAAATACGAGTTTGTGTCGTAGCCAGGCGCTGTACAAAGGCTTCGTATTGTTGCGGCGTGTCAATTCCGTAATGCCGGATCTGGGTTTTGATCACTGCGATGGCATGGCCATGCTCAATCGCCCGCAACTGCTCAAGCCCCTCGGATTGTTCTAATGGTGTGGGTGGTAGTGCGACATATTTGGCGAGGAATTGGCGGCGGTAGGCATAGATCCCGGCGTGCTTGAGTGGGGCAATGCGGGGTGCAGGCTCCCTACGGAATGGGATCAGGGATCGTGAAAAATACATAGCTCGGTTGTGCTGGTTGACCACGACCTTAACGATGTTAGGATCCGCCGGATCTTCGTGGGGGGCGAATTCGGACGCGAGTGTGGCCATGGAGGCCTCGAGGTCTGAGTGGATACCGTCGACGAGTAGATCGATCACGGGAGGTTCGATCTCAGGTTCATCGCCTTGCACGTTGACGATGATGGGGGGCAATCCGGAGGTGTCATCCCGTTCGAGATGCCGGATTGCTTCCGCGATGCGCGATGTGCCGTTGGGGTGATCGTCGTGGGTCAAGACTGATTCACACTTGAAGCGGGCAACTGCAGCAGCGATGCGTGGGTCGTCTGTGGCCACGATAATTCGGCCAATCGTTCGAGCTTGGCGCACTTGCTCAACGACGTGCTGGATCATCGGGCAGCCGGTGCGATCGGCCAACACCTTTCCAGGAAAGCGTGTTGATGCGTAGCGGGCAGGGATGAACGCGATGGCTTCGGCCATGGGTGTGGTAGCGGCGGGTTTACTGAGAAAGATGGTTCGGTGAGGCGTGGGCTCAGTTCGGGGCATCGGGTATTATCTGGGTACTTGGGGGATCCCGGGACTACCCATCTGCCCCGGAGTGCTGTAGTTGCTCCACCAGCATTCGCAGGGCATCGATCCGTTGCTTGATGTTCCGGTAATTGATGTCCGTTCGGAGGATCTCCGAAGCCAGTTTCCGGGCTTCCTGGGCTTGGTCCAGGCTCTTAGATTCTTGGGCGGACTGTTCCAGCACCTCCATGAGCAGGTAACGCAGGTCCAGAGCCAGCCGGTCATCCGCCAGCTTGTACGTTGCGATACCTTCTCGAAGCGTTACGATCGCTTCATCCAGCCACTGTTTGCGTCGGTAGCAGTCGCCGAGCAGGTAGTGTGCCTTGACCTGCACCTTAGGATCCTGCTTTGCCTGTTGGAATGCGCCGATCGCATCGTCGATCTTCCCTACGCTTCGCAGGCGCTTGCCCCATTCGAATCGCAGTCCCATGTCGGTTGGATAGTTCTTGACACGTTCATCAAACTCAGTCAGTTCAAAGGCAAGCTGCTCTTTTTTCGCCTCGGAGAATTGTTGTCTTAGCTGGTCGTCGGTGGGGGCTTGTGCTATCTGTGTTCGCAGCTTGCGGGCGATTCGATTCATTTGCTTGATCTGAATATCGCCCATGCGAAGTTTGAATCGGTAGGTTTCAGTGTCCTTCCAGAGCTTTTGCAACAGTTCCATTCCTTCACGCTCGGACTCAACCGACTCTTTAGCGACTAAAGCGTCCACCAGCTTGGTTGCCCGGTCGAGATCATCAGGTTCCTTCTCGAGTTCCTCGCGGCGCCGAGCAATGATTCCGTCGGCTTGGGATTCGGTTTTGCGCAGGGAGCTTTCCTGCTCAAGGGCCTGTTGTCCAGCGGCATCGCGCATGAAATTGCGAAACCCACCTTCCTCAGCCTTGGCTTCGGAGTATCCCCCCTGTTGCATAGTGTTTTCAGCCTCCAGATTTTTAAGGTCCATGAGCAACTGGTTATTGTCCTGGTCCAGGCGCACCATGTAGCGGCAGGACTCGACCGCCTTGTCGAATGCACTAATGGCGGCAAAATTGTCACGGAGTTCCCGCAGGATCTTGTCACCCTTCTTGGTCTTGCCTGACTGTACGCGGCTCTCCATCGCAATCGAGCCGATCCAATACGCCACCTCTGCGAGGTGCGGGATATCGGTGGAGCCGCCACCATCGGGATGATCCGAGTTGGCCTCGTCGCTCAGTGTGACGCTGGCCTCAACCGCAAACTTCATGACTTGAACCATGTGGTTGATATTGAGAATATCCATTGCCCACAACTTTTCAGCGTGGAGCATTTTGTCCAGCGGGTGTGATCCTCCCGATTTCATCTTTTCCCCGAGCCCGGCGGCCTTGCCACCCTTGACCTTGCGACGCTTGCCGACTTCATACAACGCTTCGTGTTGCTCCATGTTGTCTGGGTCGAATCGCAGACCGTTAACGTACATCTCGATCGAGTAGTCGTAGTTCCCGGCGTCGGCGGTAGTCTGCGCATGCTCAAAGAATCGTCTTGCTTTGCGCGGATCGCGATTGAAGCCGTTGCTCTCTCCACCTCCAGCCTTATTTCTGCCAAGTATTGCCAAGTTGCTGTATTTTCACACATTCCGCCTGTGATTTCCAGCTCGGCCCGGCTTGCCGTGTGCTGTGTGACTGATTATTGTCGCCCGTATGGTGGAAGTTCCAATGGTTCGGATAGCGATTTACGGGGCTGCAGGGCAGATGGGCCAGCGATTACTGGCGATGGCGGCCGATGATGCCCGTTGGGGTCTTGCAGCTGCAGTTGAGCAGCCTGGCCATGACGGGATTGGCTCTGAGACGATTTCAGGGGTGCCCCTGGGCGATCAATTTGACGGTGATGCCGATATTGCAGTGGACTTTTCGACCGCTGAGGCCACCAGCGCACTGGTCCATCAGTGCGTGGCATGGGGCATGCCGATGGTGATTGGTACGACCGGGCTTACGGATGAACATGAGAGAACGATCGACCAAGCCGCCACGAAGATTCCGATCGTACAAGCATCGAACTTCAGTCTGGTGGTTGCGGTATTGAATCGGCTGGCTGTCCAGGCAGCCAAGTTGTTGGGCGATGAGTATGACATTGAAATCTTGGAAGCCCACCATCGATTCAAGGTCGATGCACCCTCGGGAACGGCCATTACCCTGGCCAGAACTCTCTGCGATGCTCTGGGGCGATCATTTGAAGAGGATGTCGTGTATTCGCGATATGGGACCGAAGCCCGGCGGCGGGCGAAACAGATTACAGTCCAGGCGCTGCGCCTCGGTGATCACGTTGGTGAGCACACGGCGTACTTTGCAGCTTTGGGTGAACGTTTGGAACTCAAGCATGTCAGCACAAGTCGTGACAGCTATGCCCGCGGTGCACTGCACGCGGCATCATGGCTCATGGGCAAAGCGCCTGGGCGCTACTCAATGGCGGATGTGCTAGGCTTCTAGTATCAAAATTGCACGCGGCGGTCGCATCTTGCGGCAGTTGGGCGCTCGTATCCTTGGCGGATGCCTTGGAATTGGACCTGTTGCCATGACCGTGTTCCTGCCGTGGCGAATGCCCCATGGGGCACTGAGGTCTGTTTCTATGGTCTGGCACTGCCTATCTCTGGTACCAGTTGCATTGGTAATCTGCCTGGGGTTATCGGCATTTCTGCTGCGTTGGAGCCCCCGTTTGGGCCTATTGGATCGAGGCGGAACCGAGCCCCACAAGCGTTCGGGTCGCGCAGTACCCAATACGGGAGGGATTGGCATCTTTTGGGCGGTTACGGGTCCGGTATTGGCAATATTGGTCGGAGCATGGTTGCTGCCACCGTCTTGGTGGTTGAACTGGTCCGATGACGTGGCTTTACACGTTCAAGGACTGCGCCGAACCTGGGTGTTGGGTGCCGGTGTGCTCGGGGCCATGGCAGCGATGCACCTGCTGGGGCTGTACGACGATCAGCGACCACTGCGGGCTTGGGTGAAACTGGTGGTTGAATTGGCAGTGGCGTTGGCTTTGGTCGTACTTTGTGATATGAGGGCACTGGTTTTTCTTGGCGAGCGATTTGGCATGGGCGGGACTGTGATTAGCCTGGCACTGAGCGTGGTTTGGATTGTGGTCGTCGTCAATGCTTTTAACATGCTGGATAATATGGATGGGTTGACTACTGGTGTGGCAGCGATCTGCACATCGTTGTACCTGGCGGCGACCCTTCTAACTGGCCAATGGTTCGTGGCATCAATGGCCGCGCTGCTGCTGGGAGCGTTGCTGGGATTTGCCCCCTTCAATCTTTCACGGGCCCGCATGTACATGGGTGATGGCGGCTCACTGGTGGTGGGAATGTTGGTAGCGGTGATCTCTATCCGTACCACCTACTTCGCCCCGGATATCGCAAACAAACCGGGGCATTGGTACGGAGTCCTGATGCCATTAATGTTGTTGGCGATCCCGCTGTACGACTTCATCAGTGTCAGCATACTCCGAGTGGTCCAGGGCCGACGACCTTGGTGGGCCGATCGGCAGCATTTTTCGCATCGGTTGGTCCAATTGGGGCTGAGCCAGCGAAGTGCCGTGGCCGTAATCTGGTTGTGCACTGCCGCTACGGGTTTGTCGGGTGTGATGTTGGGGACATTGGCCTATTGGCAGGCAATCATTGCGGCCATTCAGACGCTGCTGATTGTGGCAATGTTGGCTATGTTGGAATGGGCGGCCGCGGGGCCCACCGCGAATCGCGATGGTCTTGCCAAGAGCTGACCGTGCTGCTGGCAGTGGGTGTCGTCGTCATTGGCATCGATCCATCGATTTGTGGGGGGGTGGCAAGTAGATCGCCGTGGAAACCATGGTGTGGCACTGAGATGTGAGGCCAAGAAACCGTGATTGCCCATGGTCTTTGCCTATGGGCGGTGACGTGGCCACTATCAATTCGCACTTGGGTGCATAAGTGCAGCAACAGGCCATTTCACTGGCGGCTACTCCAGCTAGTAGACCACATCTTCAGTCAGTGTGCCAAGGGGGCCGCATCACACGCATGACATTGGGGCAGGTGTAACGGATCGGCTAAACCACTGGCAACAGACATCTACAAGCAGGCAAGTAACATCTCTGCACCATAAGTGGCATTGCCTGGGAGTCACAAAACCGCCCTATTGATGGAGAGCCCGATCTTAAAATCTTTGCCCGATGTTGTAAGCGCCAGGGTTCTGCTGCAGGCCGGGGAAGAGGCTCTCTTCCTCTTCCGATTGGATGATGATCGTGGGTTTGACCAGGATCAGTAGCGTGCGTTCATCCTTGTTCATTGAAGTATTGGTGAATAGCCGATTGAGGATCGGTAATTTGCTCAGCACGGGTACGCCAACTTCGATTTCATTTTCACCCACCAGGCGCTGGCCGCCAATCAGCAGTGTGCCACGATCAGGAATAGAGACCGTCGACCGTACCGAGGTCAGCCGAATTTCGGGTAATTCAACTTTACCCTCAAAGATCACCCGGTTGTCTTGGTCGTCATCGTCATTACCTCCGCCCTGGTTGTTGTCATTTGTTCCGAGGATCGTCTCCGAGCGGAAGGGGAATTGGCGGAAGTCAGCCAGGCTTGGCCGCATGGTTAGAGTGACATACCGGCGATCGGCGCTAACCGTGCCTTCGACGTCGAGCACCACGCCGGCATTTACCACGGAAACGGTAACGTCAAAGCCAGCTGCGTCCGGGACCGGCTCAAGGTCAGAGATGAATGACACTTGCTCCGTTACCAGCACGTAGGCACGCTGACCGTTGAAGAAGGTCACACGAGGAGCAGTCAGGACTACTGATCGCTGGTTGGCTTGCGTGGCCTGGATGAGCAGGTTGACCTCTAGATCATCGATGTAGGCGACACCGAGGTTCATCGCACGGTCTGTCCGTGGCAGGAAGCCTTCAACCGGAAGGAACGCGCCGGGCCCGGGAATAGTGCCTCCACCGCCTTCCAGTTGGAGGCGGGAAGGCGTCAGGATCGTATTGGGCCGTTGAGCCACGCTGTACGAATCCTGTGCAACGCTGATTGGACCAAAGTTGCTGCCGATTTCGTTGATCTGGAAGTCAAAGTCGAGGCCAATTTCTTCCATAAAGCTTTCCTGGACTACTAGAAATCGCGATTCAACCGAGATTTGTGTCGCCCGTGTCTCGCGAAGCTGCGCGAGCAGTTCATCGATCTGGCGGTGGTTTTCAGGAGTAGACTTGACGATCAGTTGCCCATTGAGTTCGCTGACGCTCGATACATCGCCGCCATAGGCCGCCCACTGTTCCTGGCGCCCGATCGAATCCTGAATCAGATTGACAATCTGCTCGATCAATTCGCCACGTGAGGGCTGTTCTTCGTTCGTTTCACCGCCGTCGTCGCCGAATATGTCACCACCACCACCACCACCACCACCACCACTGCCACCGGAACTGGTATTGGACAGGGCCTCATTCAGATCGAACTGTGGGGCGTCAGTAAAGTTGGGCACCTGAACCAGCAGGTCGCGGATGTCATAGGTGCGCCGATCAGTGGTCTTTTGTAGGTCACGCTCGGTGGATACCGTGACGATGCCGTCGATGATGGAGTAGGTCACTGGATCAAACTCACTACCGACTTGGGCCAGTACCAGGCGCAGGGCCTGTTCGGCTGGGACGTTTGACAGCTGGAGGGTGATCGGGGCGTCGGGTTCAACTCCAGCAGCCTCTATCGCCGCCCAGTTGACGAAGACATTCACGCCGGTGGTATTGCGGAGGTAGTCGATTACGTTGACCAGCTTGTTTGCTTCAAAGCTGATGGGCACCGGATCTCTTAGCTTCAAGCTTACACGGCGATTGGCCTCGGAATCACCGCCGCGGTCATCCGGATCAGACAGACGCCTGTAAGTCAATTGGGGCCAGTCCTTGGGATAGGTGATAAGGTCGTCGTACATGACGGTCGCTTCGGCGTTCAGTACCGCCTGTTCTGCCGTCATCAGGTCCTGCAGCCGCCATAACTCTTTCTGCTGGACCAGTAGGCGCACGTCCTGGATAATGTCCCGCATGCCCTGGGCACCGGGATTGGTTGGGTCCAAGAACAGCGCCTGTTCAATCAGCTTCAGCGCTTCATCGTACTTCTGATCATGCTGCAGTTCACTGGCACGGCGCAATAGATTCTCAATTTCTTGTCCCTTGGCCGCTTCCGCTTCTTCTCGTGCGATCCGTGACTCTACTTCTCTTCGGTGCTCGGTGCTCGCATGTTCAGCGGCATCCCACAGGCGGGCTTCAGTGTCGATTTCCGATGCCAACTGCGTTGCCGCAGATCGCAACTCGTTGTAGCGATCAGTGGAGATCAACAGTTGATCGCGATCGAGTGCAGTCTTCGCGTTTGAAACGGCGTCGCGCGCTGTCGCGTACCGGCGATTGCCCTTTTGGCTGCGGGCCTCATTCATGTACTTCAAGTACTCAGCGTACATTTTTTGCACCAGCAGTTGATTGGTGCCGATGGTCGTTTCAAGTAGGCCCTTTGGTTCCTGCAGTTCTGCAGCTTGGGCCTGTGCCAGGTTGGCAGCAGCTTCGATGTCAGGATTCTCCGGGTCTAGGTTCAAGGCTTGGCGGTACCGTTTGTCGGCCAGAGCATGCTGGCCAGCAGTTGCTGCCTGTTGGCCTTCGACCGCCAACTTCTGGGCCTCAGCCCGGCGCACCTGGATCATGAGGTCAGACTCTTGGCCCGGTAGTGCGCCTTGGGCGATTGGTTGTTCGGGAGCTGGTTCGCTGGCATCAGCCGCGGCCAACTGCTGGTCAGGGGCCGGCTCGTCGGCAGCAGCTGTTTCCACCACCGGTTCGGGTTCGGGAGCTGGTTCGCTGGCATCAGCCGCGGCCATCGCTGGCTCGGCATTTTCCTGGTCTGCTGCCAGTGTTTCAGTCACGATTGCTGCCAACGCAGCTTGGACTTCGGTCAACTGCTTGTTGAGGCGATGGGAGTCAAACCAACCCAACACAACGTTACTGTCACGTACGCTCTGGAGCTTGGTTTGGGCTGGTTCCAGGTTGCCTGCGGCTAGTTCGGCCTGTGCTAGGTCGATCAGGCGTCGGGCTGCAGTCGTTTCCGCATTAGCCCGGCGTTGGATTTGCGCCAGTCGGGCTTCGGCTGTTGCACGGGTGGTGGCGTCCGCGTCTGGATGATCACGCAGTTGGGCATACAGCACTTTAGCCTGCAATGGGCTGGGGCCAACCGTAGCATCGGCCTCAACAAGCAATTCAGCAGGTGTTGGAGCAGTGGCGGGCTCGATTGTTGTTTCCGTTGCGTTCTCACTAGGCTGCGAAAAATCAGTGTCGGTCGGATCTTCGCTGTCGGTTGTTTCAGCGGTCGGTGCATCTAGATCGGTGCTGCCGACGTCCAATTCAGTAAGGATTTCGTACATCCGTAGCCGCGATTTAGTTGGCAACTCCATGGGGTCAACTTTGCGCAGCAGAGCGCGGGTTTGTACCAGATCACCTTCTGTGTAGGCGGCGATTGCTTGTTGGTATAACTGGGCAGCATTAGGTGGGTTGCTTGATACCGGCTCATCTGCGTTTAGCAGAAGGCTGGTACTGGTGATCAGGCTGAGGCAGATCACCAACACGGCTACATGTAGTCGGCTGAACACAACAGGGTCTCCTGATCAGTTCGTAAGCTTGACGCGCCGGATGGCAGACGACGCGGTCGCTGGGGTTATGTAGCGCACGGTGCTGCTCACGTCATATATAGCCATTGTAGCCATCTGGGGGCTACCCACCCTGCGCAGTCTACGCGCTGCCTCAACCGCCTGCAAGTATTGCCCTTTACCACTGTTGGCCGTCTGATTGTTATCGGGCAGTCGGGGCTTGGTCCCGCAAGACCTTGCTGGCCATGGGGGCGGTAGAGGTCCAGGCCAGCTGTTATGAATTGGTAGCCGCCAGGCTCCACAGCGGTTGGGGGTGTGGATCGGAACCTTTGCCGAGAAAGGGGGTGCCAAGAGAGACTGTCAGGGGCTGGAACGGGATTATCGGGCCAGATGGCTGGGCGCAGGGCTTGCTGGTTGTTCAGTGGTCCGCTAGACTGCCCTGCTGCAATTTTTTGAGGTGTACCATGGCTCACAAGAAGGGGCAAGGGTCCAGCAAGAACGGTCGCGATTCCAATCCTCAGTTTCGGGGGGTCAAGCTTTATGGTGGCCAGAGTGCCCGGGCCGGGTCTATTATTGTACGTCAGTGCGGGACCAAGTTTAAGCCTGGATTCAATGTCGGGCGTGGTCGGGACGATACGCTTTTCGCCACCGCTGATGGTGTCGTACAGTTCCAAGGGCGCAAAGTACATATCCGTTCGGCGGCCGGTTGATTTCTGTGCCGCTATTTCTGCTTGTTTTGTCTGGCTCAATTGCGGCGATGCCAATAGAAGGTGGAGCGGCGTTATCCAACAGCAATGAGCCCACTTTGGCCGACTCAAGGGCATTGACAGCGTTTGGTTAACTCATGGGTTCACCGGATCAGCTTCATGTGGCTGTTTGTGTAGCAATTGATCATGTTCATCGATTCGGCCACTATTTTTGTGCAGTCTGGTCGCGGGGGCGATGGTTGCGTGTCATTTCGACGCGAGAAGTACGTCCCCAAGGGCGGTCCCGATGGTGGTGATGGTGGCAACGGTGGGGATGTGATTCTTCTGGCTGATCCTGCGGTGGCTACCCTGCTCGACTTTGCTGGACGCCATCATTGGCGGGCCAGCAATGGCCAACCCGGCTCTGGCCGCCAGCGCCATGGGCGCAGTGGTGAAGATTTGCCGGTTCCATTGGCGCTGGGAACCATGGCTTACGACGATGATTCGGGCCAGTTACTAGTCGATCTGAACCGTGCCGGGCAGCGTGTGGTCATCGCTGCCGGAGGCCGCGGTGGATTCGGCAATGAACATTTCAAAGGGCCAACCCGTCAAAGTCCCCGGCAAGCCACGGCGGGTGGCCCTGCGATTGAGAAGAAACTGCGTTTGGAACTGAAGCTGATTGCCGACATCGGCCTAGTGGGCAAGCCCAATGCCGGCAAGAGCACGCTGCTGTCACGCATTAGTGATGCAACCCCCAAGATTGCTGAATACCCGTTCACCACGCTTGCACCTCAACTTGGCATTGCTGATTTGGATCCACGGCGGCGAAGTCTAGGCGGTGGTCGACGTTTGGTGGTAGCCGACATTCCCGGCCTGATTGATAATGCCCATGCCGGGGCTGGACTGGGTATCCGATTCCTGCGGCATATCGAGCGGACCCGGGTCCTGGTTCATCTGGTGGAACCAGATCCGATTGATGGGACCGATCCAGTGGACAACTACCGGTCCGTGCGCCGGGAATTGGCGGCGTATTCAGATAAATTGGCGGCCAAACCCCAGTTGGTGGTGTTAAGCAAGGTGGACTTATGCACTAACGAGCAGGAGATCCTCAGCATAGTGCAGTTGTTGCAGGAGGCATTGGCCCAGCAGGTTTTTTCAGTGAGTGCTGCAACCGGGCAAGGTGTCGGACCGTTGCTGGAGACTTGCTGGCAACGTTGTGAGCGGGCGGTCATGTCCGAGTGAACTTTACGTGGTGCCAAAATACAAGCTTGGATAAAAGGGATCGGTGGGCTGAGCGAAGTGTTTGGGCGAGACTTGGTTGCGAGCAATCGCAAGCCAGGTCTGGGCAAGGCCCCATTGCCCGACCGAACCGGATCAAGCTAAGCGATACGCCTGCAGGCGTATCGGGGCATGTTGAATCGCAAGTATTCTGGGCAACGCTTGTGTCTTGGACTGGCGTTATTCCACTCGTGACTCCCAATCTTGCCGTAGACAGCGGATAATAAACGTAGATCACTTCGGTGCCGCGCGTGGCAATGCGGTTGAATCACGGATATTTGGTATAAATAACAGTATTCGAGCTTTAGCCCCTCCGCAGTACGGCGTCGTTTGCGGGGCGCAGGTTCAGGAAGAGACTGGCGGATGGTTGATGTCAATATGCTGGCGGTCAGTGTTGGGAACAGCCGGACGCGGATGGGAGCCTTCGTGGACGGCAAACTCATCGAGTCCACAACGTACCTGAATCAGCGAGGCGGCAAGCTTGGTCATGCCATGGAGCAGGCGTTTCAACTTTTACACAACTGTGAAGACATGGTTGTTTTGATGTCTTCGGTCAATGGCCATGATGCCGATGCTATCGAAAACCAGCTTAGCCAGCAGTTTGGGCACGTGATCAAGCACGCTGAACGTGATCTAACTATTCCCATTGGTCGCCAACTGGACCCCGAAGCAATTGTTGGTGAAGACCGGCTTCTTAACGCGGCCGCTGCCTATGACGTGTTGCGGCAGGCGTGTGTGGTGATCGATGCCGGGACTGCCATCACGGTCGATTTCGTGGACGGGGCCGGTACGTTCCATGGCGGCGCTATAGCGGCCGGTGCCCAGCTTATGCTGGACTCGCTGCATCGCGAGGCTTGGTTGCTGCCAGAGGTGGAGTTCGACCGGCCTGTCGAGTGCATTGGCCATAACACGACCGAGGCCATGCGAGCCGGCGTGTTTCACGGATTGAGGGGTATGGTCCGCGAGTTGGTTGAGCATTATGCGGAAAAATCAGGCACGTTTCCGACAGTGATTGCCACCGGTGGGGATGCGGCACTTCTGTTTCGTGATTATGACTTGGTCGATCGAGTGGTATCTGATCTGACCTTAATGGGATTGGCTGTGACGTTGCGAGTTGCCATGGAAGGAGGCAGCGACTGATCTGGTTTGGCTCCGGACTACGCGGTCTGACGTCGATATCACAGTCGCTGGCAATGTTCGAAGATCCCCTCACAGCTGCTGGCGCGATTCGCATGCTGCGATGGTTCTGGGCTGCATCCATTGTGGGCCAGATTTTTTTTTCTGCCCTTGTAGTTGCGATCGTTGGCCCAGAGGAACCGGATCAGGAGCGAGCTCAGAGGTTTTTCTACATGGCGATTGGCTTGCTATCAATGGGCGTCGGCGTGGGATATTTCCTGCGATCGCAATGTTACAAGCAGCACTGGGTCCGATGCACAATTACGCCTCGTGGATACCGCAATGGGAATCTGGCTCTTCTGGCAGCGATTGAAGCGGTCTCGGTCGTGACGTTAATCGGAGCAATGATCACCGGTGATATGTGGCGGCCGCTTCTGATCGTGGCTGTGGCGATCATGGTTGGTGCGTTGAACTTTCCTACTGGTCGGCCCATGGAGCCAGCTTCGCCATGGATTCGCGAGGCTCAATGAGGACGACGGTGACCCTTACTACGGCGATGGCGCCTGGGGCGATCGCATTGCTTCAACTGCATGGTGACGGGGCCGGGCAACTGTTGCGCGAATTGGCCGGAGTCGCGGACTGGCCGGCCCACCTCTTACGCCGGTGCGATTTTTCGGGCATCGATAGCGGCTTGGCGTATCTTCGCAATGAAGATTGGGTCCAGCTGATGCCCCACGGTGGTCCACGGGTGGTTCGGGAACTAATCGATGCGATCTGTGAGCGGGGTGCTACCTATCAATCACAGCCCGACAGTCAATCGTTATACCCCGAGGCTGACAGTGCTGTGGAAGCGGATGTCCTGGCAACCATTGCCCGTGCCGCCAGTCCCGCAGCGATTGACCTGCTGGCTGCCCAGCCCGATCTGTGGCGCCGTGCGATAAGGGTTCGAGGCCGGGGCCTCTGGGCCGACGTGCTTGCCTGCAGTGAGGTTCTGGACCGATTGCTGGACCCACCAATGGTCGTGGTGGTCGGTCAGCCCAACGTGGGCAAGAGCACTTTGAGCAACTATGTGCTCGGGCGGGCGGCTTCGCTGGTCGCGGATCTGCCGGGCACGACCCGTGACTGGGTGGGTGGACTGGCTGAATTGGGTTCGGGTCCAACGACGGTAGCGGTGCGATGGCTTGATACCCCCGGTCTCCGTGATACCGCCGATGCACCTGAGCGTCAAGCCATCTTATTGTCCAGTCCGCTAGCCAAGCAGGCCCAAGTGCTGATCGCCATGCGCGACTCTGAACAGGATTGGCCCGATCCAGAAGATCTCGGACGCCGCCCTGATATCCATGTGTTCAACAAGGCCGACTTGTGCCCTGAGGTTCCCGACGATGTCCTGGCAATCAGTGCCCACCAAGGCATTGGTATCGATATCTTGGTGCGTCACATCTTGGAACTGCTGGGGCTGGTCGATCTGCACAGGCCGGTTTTGTGGGCGTTCTCGCCAACTCTCCGAAAGGCTATATCTAATCCAAGTGTCGACCTGCAGCATTTGCAGCATTACTTGGGCAAGGACTAATTCGGCTGCTGTGGCCCGGGATCATCACCGGCGATACTGTCGCGCATGGAGGTATCGGAGACGATGTTTTTCATTCGGTAGTAGTCCATGACGCCCATGTTGCCCTGGCGAAAAGCATCTGCCATTGCCTTGGGAACCTCGGCTTCGGCAAGCACGACCAAGGCACGATTCTTGGCGACATCGGCTTCATTCTCCTGCTCGTAGGCCACTGCCATTGCCCGGCGTTTCTCGGCTTCAGCCTGGAAGCGGCGCTTGTCAGCTTCAGCCTGGTCGGCCTGGAGCTTGGCGCCGATGTTCTCGCCCACATCAATGTCGGCGATGTCGATCGATAGAATCTCGAATGCGGTGCCCGCGTCTAGGCCCTTTTCGAGCACCATTTTGGAAATTTTATCGGGATCCTGTAGAACCGCCTTGTGGCTGGAAGCCGAACCAATAGTGGTCACGATGCCTTCACCCACGCGGGCAATGATGGTCTCCTCGGTGGCACCACCGATCAGTCGGGCCAGATTGGCACGTACCGTGACTCTCGCTTTGGCCCTGAGCTGGATTCCGTCTTGGGCTACCGCGTCAATTGTCGCGCGACCCTGTTCCGGACTTGGGCAGTCGATCACCTTTGGGTTCACGGAGGTCTGTACGGCATCAAGAATATCACGTCCGGCCAAGTCGATTGCGCATGCCGTGTCCCATTCCAGCTTGATCTTCGCCCGATTAGCGGCAATCAGCGCATTGACGACCCGCGGCACATTGCCGCCGGACAGGTAGTGGGTCTCCAACTGGTCGGAACTGACGGCCAAGCCTGCCTTTACTGCCTGGATACGTGAGATCACGATCGTGCGGGGATTTACTTTTCGTAGCCACATCCCGATCAATGATCCGAAGCCAACCCGGGCTCCGGACACCATCGCCTGAATCCAGAGCCCGAAGAACCGGGCCACGAAGGCCAGAAAGATCAAGACCCCTAGGGCGCCGATGATCAGGAGGATCACGATGATCGTCTGGGCTGCATTGGTGGCGGCAAGAGTTACGAGTGGGTTCCACGGTGCCATAAGGTCAACCTCTTTCTTTTATCGAGAGAACCGGAGGCATCATCGCATGCAGGACCCAGCTTGTAAAGAGCCGCAGGGACCGATCCAACACCTTCACGGGGCTATAATCACTATCGATGCGTGCGATCGTCACCGGCCAAGTCGGGATGGACAAGAAGAACTATCTTGAGCAGGTCGTGCTCTTGGCCGGTGAGCGGGGGGAAACAGTCCAACTCTACAACGTCGGCGACATGATGTACGACGAAGCGCCAGACGTTCGCCCGGGACGCATCCTTGACCTGCAGTTGTCGCGGCTTAATGCCCTGCGGCGCGCAGTTTTCAAGGACATCATCGGCAGGTCTGTGGATGCACCCCATGTACTAGTTAATACCCACGCAACATTTCGCTGGCGGCATGGATTGTTCAGCGCATTCGATTTTGACCAGATTAAGGCTCTAGAGCCGGATCTGCTGATCTGCCTTTTGGACAACATCGAGGTCGTCCACGCCCGGCTCCACCGCGACCACACTGTCGACGCGACGCTCAAGGATCTGATGGTCTGGCGAGAAGAGGAGATCATGGCTACCGAGTTGCTTGCCCAGGCACTCGGGCTGGGCAATCGTTTCTATGTGCTTTCGCGCGGGCGGCATGGGGATACCATCGAGCCCTGCTTTCGTCTGCTCTGTCGGTCCCATATGCACAAGGTCTACCCGTCTTTTCCCATGACCCATGTGGTGGGTCTGCCCGACACCCTCGCTGAGATCAATGCATTCCGCGCTGAGTTGGCCAAGCGTTTCATTGCATTTGATCCCGGTGACGTGGATGAGAAATTTCTGCTGGACGCCGCCATCGCTGCGGCCAAGGAGGGTCAGGACTTTGTCGAGGTTGCGGCTGGCGGGCTTGGCCAAGGCCATCAGAAGCTGCGGATCTCGGTCAAGCAAGTACTTGATATCGCCGGTGATATAGATGGGCAGATCTATTCTCGCGACTTCAAGATGGTTCGGCAGAGTGATATGATTATTTCACTAGTTCCGGAACTGCCCGACGGTATGCCCGGCCTTTCCAGCGGGGTGGAGCGAGAACTGCATCATGCATTTGAGCACGGCCGTGATGTGTACGTGGTCTGGAAGTCACGGCGAACACCCTCACCGTTCATTACGGAGACGGCAACGCGACTCTTCGAATCAACTGGCGAGGCACTGGGCCACTTCGATGCGGTGGGGATGTTTGAGCAGACTAATCTCTTCGGGCATTAGTCCAGATCGCCATGTCGGCTTTGTTGTACGTGACGTACAAATAACCGCGGCGGGAGATGCCCGTGTTAGCTAGATTGAACCTGGGCGATTTCAGCCAGTAGCTGGGCGTGAGTGTTGCATCCGAGCAGGAAGCGGTCGAGACCAAAACACTCGTTGGGACTGTGGATCGCATCAGATTCCAAACCAAACCCAATCAGCAGCGTGTCTAGGTTGAGTTGACTCTTGAAGTCGGTGATCACGGGGATGGTAGCGCCTTCTCTGATGTAGGCTGGTGAAGTGCCAAAGGCGGATTCAATGGCCCTCGCCGCTGCGACCATGAAGGGCGAGTCCAAGGCCACGGAAACCGGCCAGGCTTCACCGTGGCGAGTAATCTTCCACTGCAAGTCATCGACCTCGTGTTGCCGCAGCCAGGTCTCAAACTGCTCGGCTACCTTGTGCGGGTTCATTGCAGTGGGGATGCGAAACGAGACCTTGGCCCCGGCGAAGCTCGGGATGACAGTCTTGGCTCCTTGGCCCATGTACCCGCCATACAGGCCGTTGACATCGCACGACGGGCGGCTCCATCGCCGCTCGAGGGTGGAGAATCCGCATTCGCCATAGGCAGTCGCATCAACTGGCCCGAGCAAATCTTCGTCATGGAAGCCCAGTTCCTGCCACCGGTCTCGCTCGGATTTGTTCAGCGGCGATACGTCGTCATAGAAGTCGGGGATATTGATGCGGTGCTGGGCGTCGAACAGATCTCCGAGCACCCGGGTCAGCATGGTGGCGGGATTGGCCAAAGTTCCACCGTATATGCCGGAGTGTAGATCTCGCTTGGGTCCGTGTAGCTGTACATCAAAGTAGACCACCCCCCGTAGCGCATAGGTGATGGCGGGTTTGTCGGCACGCCACATGGAG
>CAUZOD010000015.1:0-22877 GCA_963581115.1 Phycisphaerae bacterium
ACTCAATCAGCAGGGAGGCCGGAAACCAGACCATATATGGAAACGGTGTCAGCATCAGCGCCTGATACAGACCGTTGAAGTTGTCACGCAACTCGACCAGCGGATATACCATCCCAGAAAAGAACAGGTACATCAGATATAGCAACTGATGCGCAGCGGCCACGCGCTCGAACCAAAACGCTCCCATTGCAAAGGTATATTGCATGACATAGCGCAATACAAACGCGATGTACACCGCCGCCACAAACAGTAAAACCCGCCACCACGGTGGGAGCCAGAAGTCTGCTTCTTCCCCATGTCCCCAAAGCGCCGCTGGGTACAGCACAAAGCACATAAGGACCATGCCGAGGACAATGGGCAGGCGCGACAACTGCTCGCCCACATGCATCAGGAAGAATCGCCATCCTGGATCCATCGGCTGCAGTAACAGCGGCGAAAGCCGACCGCTGATCACTTGATACTCGAAGTCGTGAACCACCCACACCACGGTCAGCTGCCGGATCACGAACACTGCAATGAAATATCTTGCCATCTGCACGTCATTGAATACGAACTGTCCGCTCCGGCCGGCCTGAACCCAGACCCCCATCATGATCAGCGGAAGGCTGGTGGCGATCGCCCAGAAAAAAATCTCGCCGCGATACTCAACCATCAGCGAGTAATAAACGCTGACCAGGACGCGAACTCGCCGAAGAATGACTCCCGGTGTCAATGTCATGGCAAAACAGTTCGTTTAGGGTGAATCTCTCGATCCATCCCGTCCGGTGGTACCGTTGGGACCTCGCCAAAGTCCGCACCCAATGCCAACCTCGCTGGATCAATCGATCTCATCAAATCTGCCCTGCTCGAACAACCGACCGATCACCTGCTCGATTGGTGGATCTGTCACTGTCAGATCACGCAGCGGAAGTTGCCCAAGCAGACTCTCGATGGTACCGGTCAACCGGTCACGGCGGACCAGCAATCGGACAACCCGACCATCCTGTGATTCGACCTCACCAAAGGATTTCAGATCGACTCCATCAAGGTCCTCAGCCAGTTCAATCTTCACCTCACGAAATGGGGCAAATCGTTCCACGATACCGTCAAGAGACCCGTCATAGATCAGCCCCCCTTCATGAATCAACACCACCCGCTCACACAACGCAGTGATATCGGCCATGTAATGGCTGGTCAGCAGAATCGTGGCGCCATGCTCAGCATTGTACCGACGCAGGAACTGGCGCACCGCCGTCTGGGCGTTGATGTCTAGGCCCAGCGTTGGTTCGTCAAGAAATAACACCTTCGGATGATGCAGCAGTGCCGCCACCAACTCGCACTTCATCCGTTCACCCAGCGACAACTTGCGCACCGGCTGCGTAAGTTTTTCATCGAGTTCCAGTAGACCCGCCAGTTCGTCAATGCGTTGGCATGCTTCCTTGTCCGGCAAATTGTAGACTGCGGCATTGATCCGCAGTGAGTCCATTGCTGGCAGATCCCAGATCAGCTGTTGTTTCTGGCCCATTACCAGGGTGATCTGCTGCAAAAAGTTTGACTCCCTTCGGGCCGGCGTATGTCCAACCACTTCAGCCCGGCCAGCGGTCGGGTGAATCAGCCCCGTCAGCATTTTCAACGCTGTCGTTTTCCCCGCACCATTGGGGCCAAGAAATCCGACAATCTCGCCTCCGGCGATGCGAAACGAGATCTGCTTGACCGCCTCGATGTTGCGGTATTGCCGCTTGAAGAAGTGCCGCACCGTCCCCCGAAATCCGGGGGCCTTGTTGGCCACCTGATATGTCTTGCTCAGCGATTCCGCAACGATGACGGGCATCACTGACAATTCTAACTATTAGCCAAAATGGACGCCCAACGTCGCAGCATGTAGCAGGGACTCCAGATCCAGCACGGGGAAACTTGGGCGTACTCCGATGCAGATGCGATATCGCCGCATCCTGGTACCGGTTGCGGGCGGCGCCTTCCATGCATGAAAGCCAGCCGGTTGCAATCCTGTCACGGTGAAGACAAGAGCCTCGAAGGATTCCGGTTGGTGGCTTCGAGCAAAGAATATTGCCTACCTCACCCTGTCACTTTACCCGCGAATCCCCGGAACATCAGTATGAGCTTGGTCGAATGGCTCAGTCGCGGACGACAGGCCAGAGTGTTGTATCCCTGCCTCTTAATCCTTCTCAGTGTGGATTCGCCGCCGAGTGTAAACAGCTTTAAACCTAGGCGTACATCTGACTCGAGAAGGGGCCAAAGCCTGCGTCCGGCTCGGAACAACGGCCAAGTGCGGTCGACCAGACTACGACAGGCCCCGACCAACACCGGCCGCAAGGCGGTAAGAGCCACCGGGGCGGGACAGGCGGCACAATGAACAGCCAATGGTGCCGCAGCATTGATCCGAACAGCACTCGCCATCTGCTCAATGCTCAGTCCGTGTTCGACCGCAACGTCGGAAGGCAGGTATACGCGGTCCCGTTTGACGATATCGCGGTGCATGTTCTGCCAAAAATAGACTAGCTGCAGCGCCGTACACACCTGCTTGGCCAGCTCCTGTCGCTTGGCGTCACAGTGCCCGCACAAATAAAGTAACAGCCTTCCCATCGGATTGGCAATACCAATGCAGTAGTCCAACAACTGATCCCACGTGGCATAACGAGTGATGTACTGATTCCGTTCAACTGCTTCGATCAGATTTCCAAATGGATCGATCGGGATCTCGTACCTGCGGATAGTCGACTCAAGAGCGATAAATACCGGATGCTGGGGGTTACCGTCATAACAACGCTCCAACTCGCGACGCCACCACCCCAGCAGTGCGATCGAATGAGAACCGTCACCTACCTCATCGCCCAGATCGCCGGTCCACCGGTAAAACGCGTACACATGGCTTAAATCATTGCGCAATCTCCGCGGCAGAAACCAGGAACAGAGCGTGAAGTTCTCGTAGCGGTAGTGGGCCAATCGGCACGCGTAATCGGTCGCCTGCTCATAGGACAGTTGCTCGCAGCGCTGCGGGCCAAACTGCTTCAGATCACTGAGGAATGCGGACGACATCTGAAAAATGATACACAGGCCACTGGTTCCCCGTCGTCTTGGGGCCGGAAGGCCTCACGACCCTCGAAAGCCGCCGCCGGGATCCGTGCCCCTAGGTTGCGGTTGACTGGGTCGTGAATACTTGATGCCTGCAACGATTATGCGGTCAACTAAACCTTGCAAGTAACCGATTGGAGGGGTGGGAAAATTGCCATGCACATCGCATTGGATGCTCGAAGTCTCTGTGGATGCCAGCAAACCGGCCCGGGACGCTACCTAGCCCATCTATACTGCCACCTAGCCCAGCGGCGACCAAACTGGCGAGTCAATGCATACGTCCGAAAACGCGGTTCCCTGGACAATAATCTTTTGCCCGAACCCTTCTCGAAGTTGTGCTGCATCGACACCCCAGGCACCTTATTCGACTCTTGGACCCGATCCCGACTACCACTGGCCGTATGGACCGACGGTGCTAATCTGATGCACTGCCCCGACGGCCACTGCCCGACTTGGATGCCTGTGCCCACCGTAGTGACCATCCATGACCTACACCTTCTGGATCAATCCGGTCAATACCCACCCAATCAAGTCCAGGATTTCTCCCGATCACTGCACTGTGCCTGCCATCGAGCTGCGGCCATCATCTGCCCCTCAAAGCACCTCCGTGATCGATTGATTGCCGAGCGGGCCCCCAGTACCCGGATCACCGTGGTCCCCTGGGGCACCGAGACACCCGCAACGGCACCGGATGCACGCATCGCAAACGCATTGCATCAACAGTATGGCCTCGAGGCAAGATTCGTCGTGTACTTCAGTAGGCCTGCTGCATACAAGCACGCGGCCCACGTGCTTGAAGCGTGGTCGGTCATACCGTCGGCGCTGCGGCAGAACCGGCAGTTGCTGATCCTGGGAATGGACGATCAGACTCAGGAACGGTTTACTCGAACAGCCACTACGTTAGGCATTTTGTCCAGTATCCGCCTGCACCGCCACGCCTCGAAACGAGATTTGGCACTGATTTTTTCTCTGGCTGAAATCCTGATCTATCCTAACCCGTCGGCGGGCTCTGGACTGCCGATCCTGAAGGCATTCGCCGCGGGTACGCCTGTTATAACCAGTGATCGCACCGCTACATCAGAACTCGCGGCCAATGCTGCGATTCTAATCCACCCCGAGAATCTGGCGGCAATGGCTGGCGCCATTCAACGACTTCTGACCGACAACATGCTGCGCAAACGCTGTGTACAGCGAGGGCGCAGATACGCAGAGGCATTTGATTGGGCACAGATTGCCGAGACATTTGCCCAGACACTTGAGTCCACGGTGAACTTAGCTCGGAGCGACCGGGTGGCAGCGTGACGACAACCCCGGATAAAAAACATGCCATGAAATCAAACGATTTCAAACTCGACGTTCTGTTTGTCAGTGAACGGGAGATCTGGCCCCATCACCACCCCATCCAAGTCCAGGGATATCACCTGGCCTGCGCTTGCCACGAGCTAGGCCTGCGGGTCGGACACGCCTGCATGTGCCCCGATCCGCAATCGGCATTACCCGCGTGGCTGGATTCAGTGACGATTCCCTGGCCGACTGCCTCACAAGAAGATGTCCAGGACCTTCACCAGAGTTGGCGTGGGCTCTTTGCAGCGACACGTCTCCGGCTCAGTCGCAACCAGGCTTTGAACCCGGCACAACTGGCCGGAATCACTCCCCTGATTCACCAACAACAGCCAAAAGTCGTCATCGGTCTGGGCCAGCATGCACCATTTTTCCTACGCACCGTTGCCGCCGTCTGTCCCCTGGTCAAGACGGTTTGGTATGCCATGGAAGAACCGGTAATTTATCAGCTAAGACACCTACAACGTGACCCGGCCGCACTCTGGTCGGCTCGCCTGCGCCTGGTACGCCAGTCCCTCGGTATTGAGCGGCTGTTCGCAAATAGCATCGATGGAGCGATCGGCGCCAGTCCAACCGACACGCGCAGCCTGATCTGGCTAGCCGGCGCCACACACCACACGACCATCTCGGTTCGGGTGGATACCGACTCCTTCCATCCAAAACCGTCTGCACAACAGCCTCGATCGATCGTATTCTGGGGCCCCATGAATGAACGAACCTACATCGAACCCGTGCAGTGGTTTGCCGCCAAGGTCTGGCCCCGTCTGACCTGGCGTGCGCCCGACGCACAGTTCCATGTGGTAGCACACAATCGGGCGCCCGAGATCACCCACCTGCGCACCGTCACCGGAATCATCGTCCATGAGCAAATCGAAGACATCCGTCCCTTTGCTCATCGCGCCCAGTTGGCGGTGGTGCCCATGCGCGGCCGACGTGAAGGTGACATTCGGATTCTTGAAGCCGCCGCCATGGGCAAACCCATCATCACCTCTGATCGTGTCCATAGTGGATTGAAAATTCCTGCAAACCAGGTTCCGATCTACGGTTGCAACTCTCCTGAAGACTGGGTGGAAGCGGTCTGGCGTCTGTGGCACGACCCGGGAGTACGATCGCAGCTTGGTGGTGCCGCTCGAAACTGGGTTATCGATCACCGCAGTCCATCTGGCGCAGCTTTACAACTACTGGACTTCCTCAACCAAATGCTGCCGGCCCGCCAGAAGATCCATCCCGAACCGGTCGGCGATCAGGCACCATACACCTTGGGCGCACTCCCGCTTTCGGTGTCCCATCGCCGGGCTGCATGAACCGTAATTGCGGTCAAAGGATCACTCCGCTGCGCATCTCGTGGATCGAGTAGTACACGTCGCTTCCGCTCAGACTCATCTTCGGCATGGTAACGACGGCGGTCAGCAGATCGCCCGGAATGATCCCCGGTCGGGCATGCACCCAGCAGGTCTTCCGATCATAACCACTGTGTATGGCCTGTAGTTCGATGTCCAACATGTCGTCATTCTCCTATTGCGGACATTGGCCGCAGCCAGACGTAGACCCATTCTTCTGACCCGAGAGACACGGAGAGCCTGCCGTCCGCAGACATGGCCACCGGCTCATCGGTCAACGGATCGAACACGTCGAGCTTCTAATCACGCAGGCCGAGCTTGTCGAACTAAACGGTCACGGTTTGCGCGTCCCGCCGCAAGTTCGAGACGAGGGCGAGCACGCCGTTGGTCTGATGCTTCAGCAGCGTCGCGTAGCACTTGTCGGGCAACACAGTGGGCCTGACCAAAAACCCATGGATCATACGCTGAAAATCTCGCTCTCGGCCGCTAGTTCTTCTTGGCACAGACGGCACACGCAGCTCCGCCGGTCTTGGCAACATAGCACGCTCGGCACATGACCTTCTTGCCCTTGACGAATCCCATATTGCATGACTTGCACCAAGCAGTCCCCCCCGACTTGCCGGTTGCGCAAGAGGCACAGGCTGGAGTGGATGCCGTATCGCTAGCGGCCACTGATTGCTTTGAATCTGAATTGCAACCGGCCACCACAAACATTAGTACTAATAAAACAAACGCTATCGACCTCATGAGATTTGCTCCTGTTCGGTTGTGGTCGACGTGGTCGCACATCGCCGGCCTAAGTTCTTGATTACAAGTGGGGTGATCTGGGTCATGCTCCTTCAGGATTAAGCATCTGGTCCAGCCCCGGCACATTGAGATTCAGCCCGCCAGTCAGCTCGGACATGTGCTGGCCCATCTCCTGCTTGGCCTTGTCCTGCGCCGCATTAGTTGCCGCGGCAACCAACTCTTCAATCATCTCGATATCCGTGTCAGCGCCCTGGCCGGCCAGCGATCCCAGCATGACGGGATCCAACTCCACTCGGATGACCCGATACTTACCGTTGACGGTCACCCGCACCGCGCCAGCCCCCGCCTCGGCAGTGGCTCGCATCTGTTCCAGTTCGGACTGGACACGATCAAATCGCTTTCGGATCTCATCCGTATTGCCCAACAGCGATGTCAGAGCCTTAATGTTTTTCATCTGGTCAAACATGACTATATTATAAACAAAATCTCGGATCTGGGCAGCAGATGTCGACTGAGCACAACGCAAGGGTGTTTGGCACTCCGGTACGCAAGCCTGAGATTTGGAACTGGGGGAATCGAACCCCGGTGTTGTGGTCAGTCAGCGGCACCCCAAGAGTCTTGGGAAACAGACGGTACACTACCCGAGGGCTCGGAACGTACCTTCAAGACTCCTTCGGTTTTCGTACATCGGTGAGTACCGCATCGGGAAAGGCCTCCAGAACCGCCTGCACCAAGGGAAGCCCCATCGCTTCACGACGGGCGTCGGTCTGGATCGGCGAGCTCGGCGACTCAGCTGCCATGCTCGCTCGCAAGACCAGACGAATCGGCCTCCCCAGCAATGGCTGCAATTCAACAGCGATCTGCTCCAGGCGCTGCGCAGTGGCAAAACCAGCAACTTCACGATGCCCTGGAATCGGCACTACGGTGCCGACTCCCTGATCCAAATATGCCAGCCTTAGATGATTAACCCACGCCAGACCGGGCCGATCGTCAAGGCGATGCTGCAAGCCGGTCCAGATTTCATCAGGATCCGATGACGACATGACCGAAGCATCCGCGACTTGGCTGCCAGGGCCGTGATCCGGTGCCTTGGCGACTGCAGTCGACGATAACGGTGACTGCTGCATCACCCTCGGGTCCGAGACCGGATCACGCCGACTTCCCAAGGAACCAATGGCTACCTGCGGTCGCGATTTATCTTTTGCTTCTGAGATTTTTTTTTTGCGCGACATAACCGCCGGACCCGGGGCATCGCCACCAGCAAGCAGGGCACTGACATCGGCTGTTTTCTCCGCCAATGACAGGCGAACCAAGGTCGCGTCGAGCAAGGCCCGCGGATTGGAACTGGACCGGCTCAGCCGCTGCGAATTCTCGCACAATGCAATCATATAGCTCAGAGCTGACGCATCGAAGTGCTGCGCCTGTTCCGCTGCCTGGCGCCGAGCCTCATCGGACAGCTCTACCAATTCACACTCGTCTCCACAGGCGCAGATCAGCATCAGGTGACGAAAATGCTCAACCAGGACCTCTACCAACTGGTCTTGGCTGATCCCACAATCCAGTATCGCCGCACCACGCCGAAGCACTTCGGCAACGTCAGCGTCAGCAACGGCATCAACAAGTTGAACCACCAACTGCTGATCAGGCAGGCCGAACATCTGCTCGAAATTTTGAACCGTCAGCGCCGACTGCCCCGTGGCGAGCAAACGGTCCAGCAGTGTCAGGGCGTCGCGCATGGAACCGTTGCCCAGCCCGGCCAACCGCCAGAGAACCTGCTCATCAGCGGTGATATCCTCTTGCTGTACCACTTGGGCCAGATGCGCCGCGATCTTCGTGGTGGCAATGTTGCGGAAATCGAACCGCTGACACCGGGACTGGATGGTTGCCGGCACCTTATGCGACTCGGTTGTGCAAAGGATGAATTTAATGTGCGATGGGGGCTCCTCCATGGTCTTGAGCAACGCATTGAACGCGGCACCGGACAGCATGTGCACCTCGTCAATAATGTAGATCTTGTACCGTGCCTGCCCCGTCGGGCTAAGCCCGGCATTGGCGATCAACTGGCGAGCCTGATCGACGCTGTTGTTGGATGCCCCATCAATCTCAACAACATTGAGGTCCTCCCCTACCATGATCGCCTCGGCCATCCTCCGCTGCACGTCAGGCGGGGGCCACAGCGAGGTGTCCTCACCGGCAGGGATCAATCCGTCGTCCAGCGACTGGGGGGCATTGAGAGCCCGAGCGAAGAGGCGAGCCATGGAGGTCTTGCCCACACCGCGAGTGCCGCAGAACAGATACGCGTGGGCCACACGATTGGTCGTGATAGCGTTGCGGAGTGTCTGCACAATTGGTTCCTGCCCGACCAACTGGTCAAACGACTGCGATCGGTAGCGTCGAGCCAGAACGGTGTAAGCCATCAACCGCAGAGCGTAAGGTGTAAAACGAGGGGCGTCTACCACCGCCGGAAGCGGACACCGGGCGCTTGGGCGTTGAAGATCTTCTGGCAAGGGGGCGGGGAGAGATCATTTTTGACGTCGGGCCCGCGCCATCGCAATGGGAATAAGCTGCTACTTACCCATCGCCCCGAGGACAGACGGCCAGGACACCGGCGGCACAGGGCCGACGACACTTAGGGCTGCTCCGGTCAAGGCCTGACCCGGTTCACGAGCCGACCCTTGCACCGGGCCCAGCCGCCTGCCCTCGGGGCGGGTACCGACTGCGAAGCCGGAATTCGATCCGCGGGCACCGGCAAGGGGACTGGACCCGTCCCAACCGCCAAATACTGGTTCATGCGCCCACTGATGCAGCACCCTAACCCCAATTTTACCTGCCCGGATTGGTCGGAGCAAATCTCTTGGTTTTGCTCGCCGTTGCGTATATCCTTCGCTAGATACATCTGCCTTGTACATCATTTATTCTGAGGTTTTATTCATGATTCTCTACATTCTTAGAGGCGCATCCATCCTGCTCGCAACGTCGGTAACGACGCTCTACGTAATCTCCTGGCAAACAGAACTGGCTGAGCAGAACCGGCAGGTCGACTTTCTCACCGTGGTGTTGATGCTGGGGCTGACCCTCGGTGTCACGGGTGCCATTATTGCGATTGATGTTTTCGCAAAGCGCAAGAAGCTAGCCGCGGTCTCGGGGGTGTTTCTTGGCCTGATTGCCGGCCTGCTGGCGGCATACGCACTGAGCTTCGTAGTGGATCTGGTTGGTGTATTATTTTCGCCGGTCAACGGACCAGCCCGTGAATCCTTCCACAATCTGCTCCAAGGCGTCAAGGTGCTGATTGGACTGATCACCTGCTACATCGGCATCTCGCTGGTGATCCAAACCAAAGACGATTTTCGATTTGTCATTCCCTACGTCGAGTTTGCCAAGGAAATCCGGGGCAATCGGCCGACTCTCCTTGACACGTCCGTGATCGTGGATGGGCGGATTCTGGACATTATCGAAACCAAAAGCATGCAGGGCGTGCTCGTGGTTGCCAAGTTTATCTTGGATGAGTTGCAAACTATTGCTGATTCCAGTGACAAGTTACGTCGCGCCCGTGGGCGGCGGGGGCTCGAGGTGCTCCAAAAATTGCAGGCCGGCCATCTTCTTGAAGTGCTGATTGATGAGCGCGAAGTCGAGGGCGGTAACGTCGACCAGAAACTGATCCGTCTTGCCCAAGCCATCCAAGGGCGGGTCATGACCAATGACTACAACCTGAATAAGATCGCCACGCTCCACGGCGTTGAGGTAATCAATCTCAACGATCTGGCCAAAGCGCTTCGCCCGGTGGTACTCCCCGGTGAGCATCTGCAGGTCAAGCTGGTCAAAAGCGGTGAAAGTCCAACACAAGGAATTGCTTACCTGACAGACGGGACCATGATTGTGGTCGAAGGGGGCAAGATGCACCTGGGAGAATCGTGCGACATCGTCGTCACGAGCACCCTCCAGACCTCAGCGGGCCGAATGATCTTCGGTCGCTACGACCACAGCGAGCCACCAAGTGAACAAGCTCCGGAGCCAATTCCCCACCCCGATACCACCGATCTCGTCGAGCCCAGCCAATCAATCGCCACCGAAACCACCCGCCGACCAACCCGAGCCAGTCAGGGGCGCAATCCCAGACGCGGTCGCTGATAAAGGCGGCTCAAATGACGGGTGACATGGCCCCAGTCTCAGGCGATAGGTTCCTCGATCCCCAGTGCCGCAGCCATCGTGGCCCCGAGGTCGGCCGGTGAGTCAGCCACTTGACATCCAACACTTCGCAATGCAGCAATCTTGGCTCCGGCGCCACCTTCACGACCAGAGATAATAGCGCCCGCATGACCCATCCGGCGCCCGGTCGGCGCCGTGCGCCCCGCCACGAATGCTGCCACCGGCTTGGGCACGAAAGTAGCGATGAAATCGGCCGCCTGCTCCTCGTCGCTGCCACCGATCTCGCCAATCAACATAATGCCATCGGTCTGTGGATCGGCTGCAAATAGTTCCAAGCACTCGATAAATCCAGTGCCGCGGACAGGATCGCCTCCAATCCCAATACAGGTGGTCTGACCGATACCGCGCTGAGAACACTGCCAGACTGCCTCGTAGGTCAGGGTACCCGAACGGCTAATGATACCCACACTCTTACCGCTCTCTGCATGGTCCGCCGGCTTGTGAATGTAGCCTGGCATGATGCCGATCTTCGCCACTCCTGGAGTAATAATCCCCGGGCAGTTGGGCCCGATCAGTCGCAGGCCATTGAAACACGGACGGTCCAGTAGTCTCTGCACCTTCATCATGTCCAGCACGGGGATATGCTCCGTAATGGCCACGATCAGTTCGATACCGGCATCTGCCGCCTCCAAGATCGCATCCGAGGCGAAAGCAGCATTGACAAAGATCATCGATGCATTAGCCCCGGTCTGGGCCACCGCATCGTGACACGTGTTAAAAATAGGCAGGCCGTTGTCATCGGTCTGTCCTCCCTTGCCAGGCCGAGTACCACCGACCACCATCGTGCCGTATTCCAAGCACTGCCTGGTATGAAAAGCACCTGCCGAGCCGGTGATGCCCTGGCAAATCAAGCGGGTGCTCTTGTCGACCAGGATGCTCATGATTGGGTAGGATAGCGACTGGACACCACCGCCACAAAGCCTATCAACGTGATGGACATACAATCCAAACTAGACTCGAACTTAATGGTTACTCGTGGTTCCAAGATCGAGCGAATTTCTTGCATGCAAAAGGCCCGAGGCAGCATGCCGCAGCACACCCGTCGATGCAAGGCGACGCAACTGATCGACGCCATCACAACTTTTGAGATGAAGCCTAATATCCCGGCGGCACGCGGTCGTCGTCGCTGGGGCGCTCCAAGGGAGCATCATCATCGAACTCTTCGGTGACCTGTTCTGGCATATGTCCCATCTCCACGCGAATCGTAGATTGGATCCCACCACGTCCGGCCCAACGAGTCTCGATCATGAGCCACCTGGACTCGGTCACGCGATACAAGTCTTCCGCAATCCGGTTGGTGACCGCTTCATAAAAGATCCCTTCGTTACGATAAGCCTGCAAATAAAGCTTGAGGCTCTTGAGCTCGACACAAAGCTGATGGGGCACATATCGCAACAAGACCGAACCGAAGTCTGGATGACCCGTCTTGGGGCACACGATGGTAAATGGATCGGCGTGATGCTCGATCACGTACTCACGCTGCGGACAGGGGTTCTCAAAGCACTCTAGGAGTGACGGATCAGCCATGGACAAATGATATCATGACTCTGATATCCTTACCGGCATGCCTACCCAAATCACCGAGCAACAGGTCCGACACGTGGCCAAGCTCAGCCGTCTGCATCTGACCGATGATCAGGTCACACACCTGGCCGGCCAGTTGGCGACGATCCTCGACTACGTGGGCAAGATCAACGAACTGGACTGCGAAGGAGTTGAGCCGCTGGCCCATCCACTGGACCTGACCAACGCATTGCGCCCCGACCGGGAAGAGCCCGGGATAACGGTGGATGCGGCCTTGGCCAATGCCCCTGACAAGACTCCGCCATTTTTCAAGGTTCCCAAGGTACTAGGCGATACGGCCAGCAGCTGACCAGTAGCAATGATAAGAGATCCAGATTCTTAGTTGCCAAGCCCAGTACGCTGGCCTTGAATTCACCTGGAGAACCGCAACTTCCCACGCGATGGATCCGACCCAAACCACCCTCGTCGAACTGCGTGACGCGATCGCGACCAAGCAGATCTCATCCCAGATTGTGACCAGACTGTATCTCGACCGCATCGAGCGTTGCAACGGCAAGATCAATGCCTACCACGAAGTGTATGCCGAGCGTGCTCTAGACCGAGCAGCCGTGGTCGATGACGGCCGACTCAAAGGTGCACTGGCGGGCGTTCCCCTAGCGGTCAAGGATTTATTGTGCACTGACTACGGCTATACCACCTGTTCATCGCGCATGCTCGAACAATTTCGGGCTCCGTACACGAGTACCGCAGTACGCCGCTTGGAAGAGGCTGGAGCAATCATCCTCGGCAAAACAAACATGGACGAATTCGCGATGGGCTCTTCCAGCGAAACATGCGCCTTCGGCCCCGTGTGCAACCCATGGGACATGGACCGGGTCCCTGGCGGTTCCAGCGGTGGGTCGGCAGCCGCCATGGCCGCAGACCTATGTGCCGGGGCCTTGGGTTCCGACACCGGCGGCTCGATCCGCCAGCCCGCAGCCCTGTGTGGCGTTGTCGGCATGAAACCCACCTATGGCCGCGTATCACGATGGGGACTGGTGGCCTTTGCATCGAGTCTTGACCAGATCGGTCCCTTTGCTCACACCGTAGCTGATGTCGCCCTGCTACTGAAGGTGATCAGTGGCCACGATCCGCTGGACTCAACATCGGCACCGGAGCCGGTACCCGATGATCTAGACCAAGTTGACCTGCCGGTGGATCCCCCACGAGTAGGGGTGGCCAAGCAGTACCTGACCGATGCCAATGATCCCGCAATCACAGCGGCGATTGAAGAAGCAATCTCCGTGTACCGCGGATCAGGCGCCACCATCGTTGACGTCGATCTCCCACATACCGAATACGGCATTCCGGTGTATTACATAGTGGCCACTGCAGAAGCATCGAGCAACCTGGCTCGCTACGACGGCGTGCACTATGGTCGCCGCGCAACTGATACTGACAACCTGATCGATCTTTACTGCCGCAGTCGTGCAGAAGGGTTCGGCGACGAGGTCCAACGGCGCATCATGCTAGGAACCTACGCACTGTCAAGTGGATACTACGACGCCTACTATCGCTCCGCGATGAAGGTGCGCAGGCTGATCCGAAATGACTTCGATGCCGCCTTCAAACGCTGCGATGTGATCCTTGGTCCCACTACCACCGGGCCCGCTTTCCGTCTGGGCGCGAAGATTGACAACCCCCTCGAAATGTATCTCAATGACGTATACACGGTCAATGCCAACCTCGCAGGAATCGCCGGCATCAGCCTGCCCGCCGGCACTGCTGAGGTTGAAGGATGTCGGCTACCGATTGGCCTGCAATTGCTATCCCGAGCATTCGATGAAGTCAGACTGCTACGATTCGCCCGTCTGTATGAACGCCAGACCGAACACCACCGAATGCGCCCGGCACCCGAAGGAATTAAGTGGTGAGCACGACAAATAAATCCTACATCGGTATCGATCTGGGTGGGACAAACATCGTGGCAGCAGTGCTGGTCGGCCACAAGGTGATCGCCCGAGACAAGACCAAGACCAAGGCGGAAAGCGGTGCCGACGCTGTGATCAAACGCATTGGTCACATAACCCAGAAGGTGATCGCTCAGGCTGAGAATGATGGCATCGAGATTGGTGGTGTGGGCATCGGGGCACCGGGAGTTGTCAACGCGAAAACCGGCGTGGTGATTAATGCAGTGAACCTGAGATGGAATAACTTCCCACTGGCTGAAGCACTCGGTAAGGAACTGTCCTTGCCCGTTGTTGTCGATAATGACGTGAACGCCGGTACCTGGGGCGAATACCAAGCCGGCGCGGGTACGGGCCATGACCACATGCTCGGTATCTTCATCGGCACCGGGATTGGTGGTGGCCTAATCATCAATGGGCATCTTTATTACGGCCACCATATGACTGCCGGTGAGATCGGTCACACCATCATAGAAGCCGGAGCTGTCACCGGACGCAATCGTCTCGAACATCTGGCAAGCCGTAACTCCATGGCCAATCTGCTCGGGCAACTGATTCAATCAAACCACCCGAGTATCATCGAAAAACTCACTGGTAGAGATCTAACGCGTATCCGCTCCAAAGTGCTCAGCGCCGCCATGCAGCAGAACGATCCCTTAACGCAGCAGGTCATCGGCGCTGCTGCAAACCACATAGGAATTGCGATTGCAAACGCAGTCACACTGCTGAGTCTGTCCTGCGTCGTTGTCGGTGGTGGTGTGACGGACGCCCTGTCTACGGATTGGATGCAGCAGATCCGCCAGTCCTTCAAAGAACATGTCTTTCCTTCCGAATTAAAGCATTGCAAGGTCGTTGCCAGTTGTCTCAAAGATGATGCTGGGGTTATTGGCGCCGCCCTGTTGGCGCAGCAGCACCTGGACCAAGCATGTCCGGGCCAATGACCACGGATCACGAATGGGAAAATCGGGAGCGGAACACGCCCGCCACTTAGGGTAAACCCCGTGACTGGATGCGTCTGGGAAATGTGCTAACCTACCCAACTTGAGCCTTGATCTTGGAATCGCGCTGTATTAAAAATTGGAGTAGGTGAGTCGTAGCTGTCGATTTTCAATGTACATATTCGCTTTCTCCCCTCCGCCCCGTTGTCGCTTCGGCGACAGCGGGGTTTTCTTGTATCACCCACCCTTCTCCATGCTGAAAAATTATAAAATATTATTTTGTTCCTATTTATACATGTCCCCAGAAGGAAAATTGCAAATTCAACTGCCCAACAAGCTACTATGGCAATAAAGGTTCCCCCCACCCAAGATCTTCGCTCGCTAGTTGGCGCCTTTGTGGACCGCTGCCCGAATAATCGTTGGGACTTGGGCGGGTTTGCCGGCACTAGCATCTGATAGAGGGGTTGTTGCAAGCTTTTCCACAATCTGCATGCCCGTGGTCACTTTCCCGAACGCGGTGTACTGCCCGTCCAGATGCTGGCAATTGTCACGAGTCAAGCAGATGAAAAACTGCGAGCCGGCCGAGTTTGGATCGGACGACCGTGCCATCGACAATACCCCGGGCATATGCTGGCGGTCGTTGAATTCGGCATCAACCGTCCAACCGGGATCCCCCGTGCCGTCGCCGCGAGGGCACCCACCCTGAATCATAAATCCGGGCAAAATGCGATGAAACGATAAGCCGTCATAGAACCCATCGCTGACCAGCCGGAGGAAATTGGCAGCATGCTTGGGCGCCACATCATCCCAAAGTTCGACAATCAGCTCCCCGTCACTGGTTTCAATGCTGACCTCCGGGTAATCCGTCATGATGGTTTCCTGGTTGAAGGGCTATCTAATCTCAAGATCACGATCTATGTGGATCAATACTGTCGATTCAGCCGGTCAAGATACCTTTAGAACCGAAGCCTTGCACCTTCAGCGAATATCATCGACCTGAACAATTACTTTGCGCGTCCGGGGACCATCGAATTCGCAGAACCAGATCCCCTGCCAAGTTCCCAGTTGCAATTGTCCGTTTTCGATCAGCACCGTCACGCTTGAGCCCATCATCGACGCCTTCACGTGGGAGGCACTGTTGCCCTCCGCATGTCGATAGAACGGCTGCGACCAAGGCACCATTTGCTCAAGCTGCTCAAGCATATCATGGGTCACATCAGGATCTGCATTTTCATTGATGGTAATTCCCGCAGTGGTATGTGGCACATACACAATCACTCGACCCCGCTGTACGCCACGACTCAAGACCACCCCTCGCACCTGCTCAGTGACATCGATCATCTGGCTTCGGTTGCGGGTAGGAACATCGAAACAATCACGAGGCATGACCTAAATCATAACCGCTGACCCGTTCTCCGATTGGCAGGATTTCCCTCCTGTTTTGCAAAATGCCCCTCCTGCAGAAAATTCAGTACAGTACACCCCATGAACATTGCTGTACCTAAGCAAATCCAGCCCGGAGAGACTCGGGTGCCGCTGACCCCGGCAGTTGTCAAGAAATTCGTGGATATGGGCGTGCAAGTCCAAATCGATCCTGGCGCTGGGCTTGCCTCTGCCGCCAACGATCAGGCTTACCTCGATGCTGGTGCCACGCTCTCCACCGATGGATCCCTGTGGTCCAATGCCAATCTCGTCATCACGCTGGAACCACCTGGTCTCGAGCAAGCCAAGAAAATCAAGCCGGACTCCGTGCTCATCGGCCTGCTTGCACCACTGGCACAAGCCGAGTTGATCGGCGTGCTGTGCGAGAATAAGGTGACCTCGTTCGCCATGGAATTCCTGCCGCGAATCAGCCGCGCCCAATCTATGGACGTACTCTCAAGTCAAGCCAGCATTGGTGGATATAAAGCTGCGCTTCTGGCCGCGGAGCACTGCCCCAAAATGATGCCAATGATGATCACCGCGGCAGGAACCCTCGCTCCAGGCCGTATCTTCGTGATCGGGGCCGGAGTCGCTGGTCTGCAAGCAATCGCCACTGGAAAACGACTGGGCGCCGTAGTTGAAGCCTTCGATGTCCGCTCGGTCACCAAGGAACAGATCCAGTCGCTCGGAGCCCGCTCCGTGGAGTTGCCCACCACAGGCCAGGATGACCAAGCCACCGGTGGTTACGCCAAGGAGCAAACTGACGAAGAGCGTCAGAAGCAGTCAGCGCTGATGAGCCGACACGTCATTGGCGCCGACGCCGTCATCAGTACGGCCGCGGTATTTGGCAAAGCGCCCCCCATTCTAATTCCGGCCGATACCGTTGGCCAGATGAAGCCCGGTTCCGTTATCGTGGACCTGGCCGCCAATATCGAGTACGGCCACGGCAACTGTGAATGCACCAAACCAGGCCAAACATACACCACCGATAACGGGGTGGTCATCATCGGCGAGACGAACCTCCCCACGCTACTACCGCTAAGCGCAAGCCAGGTCTATGCCAACAATATGTATGCATTCTGCTCAGAGATCATCGAAGATGGTCATCTAAAGTTGAATCTGGACGATGAGATCCAGAACACAGCAGCCATCACCCATGATGGCCAAATTGTCAATGACATGGTTCGAGAGGCGATCGGAAGCTGACCGCACCGGCGCCCCGTACAGCGAGACTATCGAAACCGGAGTTTCCTATGGATCCATTCGTTACCAGCCTGATTATTTTCGTCCTGGCGATCTTCATCGGCTTCGAGGTCATCACCAAGGTGCCTTCCACACTGCACACGCCGCTAATGTCGGGATCCAATGCGATCAGTGGGATCACCATCGTCGGGGCCCTATTGTGCTCGTTCAATGAATCATTCTTCCAGACCGGCGTGATCTTGGGTTTCTTTGCCGTAATCGTTGCCACCATCAACGTGGTGGGCGGCTACGTCGTGACCAACCGGATGCTAAGAATGTTCAAAAAGAAGTAAGCCTCCACACCACAGCGTCGGCACCCTCATCCTACACTGCCTCGCCTTCCTGAAATGACCATCATGCTCAGCCTCGCCCTCGCCCTCGATAAAACTAACGCTCTGAACATCGTGTACCTATTCGCGGCGGTTCTGTTCATCTTTGGACTGAAGATGCTCAGCCAGATCAAGACGGCCGCCCATGGCAACCTGATCTCGGCCCTAGGCATGCTGATCGCAGTGACGACCACCTTCTTTCTGATCAATCAAGGCGAGCAGAGCTCCATCGTCAGCCTGATCTGGATTTCCGTAGCGATTGCAATAGGCGTCGTGGTGGGGCTATGGCTGGCACTGACCGTACCCATGACCGGCATGCCCCAGATGGTGGCATTGCTCAACGGGTTCGGCGGCATCGCATCATTGCTCGTGGCATGCGGTGATTATCTGATTCGCGGCGGTTATGTTCATCCGACAGAAGGTCTTGTGCCCCGGGACTGGCACGAACTACTCGCCATCGGCCTGGCCACTTTGATCGGTGGAGTCACCTTCACCGGGTCCATTGTCGCCTTTGGAAAGCTTCAAGGGGTCAAGTGGGCACCAGACCAACCCGTGCAATTCACCGGGCAGAAAGCAATCATTGGCCTGATGCTACTGGGCTCGCTGCTCCTGTCGTTCTACCTGATCGCCACGCCAGATTCTTGGCCCCTCCTCGTGGTTACAGCTCTATCGCTGGTACTCGGAGTACTTCTGGTGATCGGCATCGGTGGTGCAGACATGCCAGTGGTCATCGCGCTATTGAACAGCTACTCGGGCTTGGCTGCGGCCATGGCAGGCTTTGTACTGAACAACCCGGTCCTAATCATCACGGGATCTCTCGTCGGGGCCTCGGGCCTGATTCTGACCAGCAGTATGTGCAAGGCGATGAACCGATCGCTCATGAATGTCCTGTTTGGCGGTGTAGGAGGTACCGTTTCCGGTGGCACAACTGTTCAGGGCAAACACCGCGAGTCCAGTATTGAAGATGCCGCGATCGTTATGGAAGCGGCCCAGCAGGTAATAATCGTGCCTGGTTACGGTATGGCTGTCGCCCAGGCCCAACATGTGGTCAAGGAACTGGCTGAAGAACTCGACCGGCGAGGCGTTACGGTGCGATATGCGATCCATCCTGTTGCTGGACGCATGCCTGGCCACATGAATGTGCTGCTGGCCGAAGCTGGAGTGCCCTATGATCAGCTACTGGACCTGGATCAGTCCAACCCCGAGTTTGAACAAACTGATGTTGCAATAGTGATCGGTGCCAATGATGTGACTAACCCCGCCGCGCGCCACGACCAGGCATCACCGATCTATGGCATGCCCATCCTGGACGTGGATAAGGCGCGCCAAGTGTTCGTGATCAAACGATCGATGAATCCTGGCTTTGCCGGCATCCAGAATGAGCTGTACTTCACAGACAACTGCGGCATGGTATTTGGGGACGCAAAGAAAGTGGTTGCTGAATTGACCACGGAGTTGGGGGGTATCTGACCCGTGTTTTTCACCACCGATCTGCCGTGTAAATGCAAGCCGTGGCCCTGTGCAGCACAATAAATTTCTTGTCATTTTTCAGTGGATCGGCAACCCAGTCGTTTGGCCTTGCTGATCCGGCCACCCGGCGCCGTGTGTGCAACACTGTGACACCGCCTGACTTGACCCAAGAAGTAGGTTTACATCGCGCACGAACCCGGCGGCCCCCCGCAGCGTTGGCAGGGTGGCACGTCAGCCGAAGTGCCCAAGCCCCCCCCATGACCGCTGTGAGCTGCAAAAATGCTGTGCTTGCGCTTAGTCTTGCTGGCCCCACACGACTCACACGCTAAAGGCGCATCGGCCTGGGACATCGAGCGGATTACTTCGGTGACTTGGCCACAATCGGAGCACTCGTATTCATATACCGGCATGATTACACTCGCAGCTTGACCAAAGCATAGCATTGGAGACGCCCCATGGCCAAAGCCAAGACACCGTTTGATCCAGAAAAATTTGAGAACATCTTTCAGGTCGGTGGCATCACAACCGGAACGATCGACTGGCCACAACCCAACGGTGGTGGGTCCTGCCGCGTAGCGATGGTTGACACCGGGTCTGGATTGCGATTTACCGTGGCCCTGGATCGCGGCGGTGATATCCTAGACGCCTCGTACAAGGGCTGTGCACTGGCCTATCTCACACCCAATGGGCCCACTCCACCCAGCCATGCGCACCATGCCGATCTGGAATGGCTCAGCGGCTGGCCGGGCGGCCTGGTGACAACCTGCGGCCCGCTGAATATTGGATTGCCCACGCCCGGGGATCGCCACAGCAGTCTCCACGGACACTTTTCGAATACGCCCGCTGCAGTGAATGCGATCATCAATCCCGATCCGTGGCAACGCAAACCGCAGATGTCCATCGACCTGACCGTACGCGATACAAGGTTCTTCGGCCCCAACGTGGAGGTACGACGCCGCATCGCTTGTCGACTGGGCGAATCGGTTATTGAGATTCACGACCGCGTGAGCAACATCGGTGACCGCGTAATGCCACACCAATATCTGTACCATGTAAATCTTGGTCATCCGCTTCTGGACCGCGGGGTCCGGCTGATTTACGGGGGCCACTTTGATGCCAGTTGGGACTTGCCCACACCACCGTACAAACCCAGTTCAATTCGGTTTCCCAGTTACAAGCGGGTACCGGACGCACTAGCAAGCCATGCGGGCTCCGGCGAACGTGGACTGATTATTCGACCTGCCTCTACGCGCAACGGCAAGGTACGCGTAGGCCTGATCAATGCCAAACGCGGTATCGGCTTTGAACTTTCCTTCCTGCGCTCACAGCTGCCACGATTGGCCAACTGGCAACATTTCGGCCCACGAGGTTCGTATGTCTGTGGACTGGAACCATTCAATGGTGCCCTGCGCGATGATGACAAAAGTCCACTGGCCAAACGTACGCTGCGACCTGGTCAGACAGTCAATTATGATTTAACACTCAGTGCCCTTGAGGGCCGCGCTGCCCTGGCAGATCTGGCTCGCTGCGATGCAACGCTGACAAAGTAGCTGGAGGTGGTATTTGGGAATTCAGCAGTCCAATCAATCAGTAACCGGATGAAAATTCCCCCGCAACTGGCTTCTGGCCGCCCCAAAACCCCTAACCTGGGTTACAAGTTCGCTTGGATGGGTGCACTGGGCCTTCCATCTCCTGGGGGGCTACTCCAGATTGCTGCGATTGAGTGTGATTCGCATCATAGTGGGCAGCAAATAGTTGGCACCCCGATAGACGTGGACCTGACCGGAGAGTACAAACACGACGGTATCGCCACGACGCTGAATGATGTCCTCCATTGACTGCAGGAGCCGGCACGGCTGCAGAATCATCGGTGGTTCGGGTACTTCTTGGGAGTCAGCCTCGAAAACAAAGATCTGCTGGCCAGTATCGGTATACACGATCCGACCATGGCGGCTGAAGATGAACTCGCCCTCGCGGCGCAAGGGTGGTTGCTGGGCACCCGGCGCCGGCCCGAGCACTGCTGGATCAATCGTGACCCCGATCACAGGCAGCTCGGGTATCTCGTAGGCCGGTGGCCGCTTCACCGGAGTTTCCGCTGCGGAAGGAATCGAGTTCGAGCCCGAGTCCGGGCCCGATGCAGCAGGCCGAACCAACAAGGGCTCGCGGCGATCCAGCAACAGTTGGCGCATCACGTCGTCGGCCGACGGCTGTGTGGCTGCAGCCGGTTCCTGCGTCGCATCGGCCGGCTGCATCGCCCCAAGAGTGGTGGTTTTTTGGTCCTGGGCTCTTAGCGGCAGGAACAGGCCGGTGACGCACAACACCGCAACGAAAATACTTCGCCAATCGATCGGGGACATCAGAGCTCTCCTTCGTGCGGATCTTACTCGAACGTTGCACCAATTTCGTGGAGCAACTGCCCGGCAGCGGCAGTTGCCACTTGGAAGCACTCGGCCGGACCTAAGTCTTTCATTGCCTGGTTTGTCTGGCCGGCCCGACCGATCGATGCCACTGCGGCACTGTGGGTCAGGTGCGGTTCAACCGACAAACAACCGCTCCATCCAGATCGCTGCGCATCGTGCAGGATGTCCCGGGCCCGACTGTTGCCCTGGCCGATGGGCACATGCATCGGTTCGGGTGGAGCTGTCGAATCCTTTAGATGAAAGGCATCTGTACAGTTCCGCAGTTGTATCCACACCTCCCAGAGGTCTTCCCCTGCCTGATTGTAATTGTCAAAGTCAAAGATCATCCGACAGGTTTGACCATCTCGGCAGGTTTCGGCCAGACGCGCCACTTGCTGCAATGTCTGACCATAGAGCCCCAGCTCATTCTCGATGAAGAGCACTAGCCCCAATTCGCTGGCCTGCTCGGTGAGTTGGCGCAGGCGGTCGATGGAACCCTCGGCCCACTTCTCTTCATCCGCCCCTGCCCGGTTGTAATAGCTGAAAACTCGCACCTGCTTGCAATCAAACACCTCGGACAGCTCGGCCAAGTGCTGCAGCAACTCCAGATCACCCTGAAACTTTTCGGCGATGTCGATCTTGCCAATGGGCGAACCAAGCATATTTACACGCAGTCCGGCGTTATTAAGTTTGCCTCGTACCTGCTGCGCCGTGTCCAGTGGCAGTTCGCTGATGTTGATCCCGTCGACCACACGCAAATCTAGATATTTAAGACCGGCCGTGGTACACGCGGCAACCTGCTCGTCCATACTGGATCCTGCCTCGTCGGCAAAGGCGCTAAGTATCCAAGTCATTTGGGTCGGCTCCGTCGGGGGCTCATAGGTCGAGCGGGCCAGTAGCT
>CAUZOD010000016.1:0-22305 GCA_963581115.1 Phycisphaerae bacterium
CCCATCTATCCTCTCGATGGCGGGCAGATGCTTCAAGCGATCCTTTGGTTTTTCATCGGGCGGGCACAAAGCCTGCGTGTGGTCTCCGTCCTCGGCATGATATGTGCTGTGCCACTGGGCCTGATTTTCATGTTTGTGGCCAAAAATTTTATGGGTGTACTCGTTGCGATTTTCATCGGTTGGCAGGCGTGGAGTGGGTTTCGCGTAGCCAAGTACCTAGCCGCTCAGGAGCGGTTTATGAATCCCTGGGAAAGACAGCTCTAATCCGTGCTAGTGGTTGGCCGTGCCGTTTGCGTCTGGCATGGCATTTCCCGTGAAAAACGCACCGGGACCGCACGCTGAGTAGCCCTGAGCTATGAGATTGCAGCAGTTGCTTGAAGTCTGCGAGGCGTGTGGGATTCGAAATGACCGTGTCCGGTCTGGCGACCAGTCAAGTTGAAACTGGGTTTTAACGGTCGCTAAATCCAGAGGTTCACAAATACCGCTTCCTCGGTGATCTTGCCCACCAGTTTCCCGACCGTGGTGGTTACGAACTTCACCTCGGTTTCGGGGTGGGCATCGAGCCAATCATTGATCTGTTCATCAAGATGGTCGATAGCGTCTAGGCGTAGCTTGGCGACGAACGTCTTGACGTGGGTGGCTCCAGTGCCTGTCTTGTTGGGCTGTCGAGCCCATTGTTTCTGTTGTCGTTCTCCCGTCCGGTCAAAACTGGTGATCTTGTGGCTGCTCTGATCGGACGGGTCGATCTCAACCAGGTCGATTGGGGCCAGCTCGTCTTCATCTTCCTTGCCCTGCATGGCATTGGTGTCGGATTCTTCAGATTTGATCTGATCGATGGGGATCGCGTCGGCCAACAACTGCTCATCGTCGGTCTGTGGCTCATTTTCTTTATGGTCGGCCATCGTTGTTTTTCCTCGCGGCAAGTGACTGTTGCAAGCAACCGCTCCATACAAGATATCGACCTTCACTCGTTTATAATTGTAGCGAATTCAGAAATGAGCAGCAAGATTCATCAGGTGGTGTGACTTGGGCGATCCACTTTTCGTGATGCAATTCATGCATATCCACCACAGCGAAGCAGTGGTTCATCTTCACGAGTGTCACGATTCGTTCATGTGTCCAAAGGCGTGGATGATGCCAGCCACTATCGATGCGCCTGACATCACCGCGATTACCACCGACCGGTCCTTCGTAATCGAGATAGTGGCGGCGGTGCAGTGGTAGTACGGTTAGGTCTAACCGGCCGCGTGCCAGCCACCGTTGGCTGGGCCATGGCACGCGAACCGTCCAGAGCGGGCCTGTGGGGTTTGAGGCCAATAGCCAGTCGAAGTGGGGTTGGCCGGGTAGGCGGTGTTCAAGCAGGGTGGTGGGTAGGTGAGCCATGAAAAGCAGGTGGCGGGTTGTCAGTTTCCCTTGGGGATCATATTCTCCAGTGGAACAGTACTTCTATCCGCTGAACCCGAACAGGGGTCCATAACCATGTATTATTTTCACGCCATTGTGGTTTGTTTGCTTACCGCGGTTCTCGCCCTGCCTAGCGGCTGTCGCAGTGACTCCAGTCGGGAGGAGGACTCGGCGGTCAAAATGAGCAATTCGACACTGCGGAGCAAGGGTATCGAGGCTCTGAACATCGGCGATTGGCAGACCGCCCGTAACAGGTTTGCCCAAGCCGCTGAGCAAAGTCCCATTGATTACCAGGCCCAGTATTTCCTGGGCCAATGCGAATTAATGATTGGCAGGCCGGTAGAGGCCCAGTTTGCCTTTGAAGAGGCCCTGGCCGTGCGCCGGGATGACTCAGAACTCACGCCACGGATTCTGGATCGGTTGGCTGAGGCGATCTACCGCCAGGACCGGGTAGAAACCTTGCGCACGTTTCTCAGCCAGACAGCGGAAACCTATGGCCAGAGTCGCGACTACCTGCGCCAAGCCCGGTACCTGTTCAGGCTCAGTGACATGGATGCCGCGAAACTGGCGTATCGCAAAGCAGCCTATTTTTCGCCGGAGGGTGATGCGGGTCCTTATCTGGCGATCTGTGACTTCTATGCCTCCTTGAGCGATATCCCCAATGTGGTTTTGGCTTTGCGATACGCGTATTATGTCGACCCAACCAACCCAGAGGTCTCCCATCGGCTTCGTGAACTGGGCGAGGTTCCCGGGCCGGCTCAGAGTCTGGTCCCGCCTAAGCCAGAATTATTTACAGTCTCTTGGGTCCCACCGGCCAGTCAGTGAAGCCAATCGTTCGGTTGCCAGCCTTCGGTGACAAGGGGACCGAGGTTCGTGGTTCCCTGGCGTGGTACTAGGCTCCATGCGTCCACTCAAGCTGTTTTGGCCCACAATCCGACCTTGTACGCTCGGACCATTCCCAAGAATGATTTGGGATGCTGGGGAATGCCCGTAGCTATAACAAACTAAAAGTTTTATGTCTCAGCCACGGTACCTGATTGCACCTGCAACCGGGCAACTGCGGCCTCGGGCTTGTAGCAGGTACCATCGGCGGTTATGTGGAAGTCGGATCGGACGACCATTGCAGCTGCGATGATCTGGTTGGGGTTGATTGCAGCGGGTGCCGCGACCTTGAAGCTGCCGATAATGGTGGCACCGGGCCGATCCCTCAGCTGGTTCGAGGCTTTGTTTACCAGTGTCTCAGCAGTCTGCATGGTGGGTTTGACGCTACGTGATCCGGCAGGATTTTCTGTGCCCGGCCATACGGTGATCACGGGGTTGGTCCAGGTTGGGGCGATGTTGACCATGGCAATTGGCTCATTGCTGGTACTACGTATCCTAGCATGGTTCTATGGGCGGCGGGGTCCGGATCCAGCTCGCCTGATCGGCTTCCTCCTGCTTTTGACCGTGGTGGCGGAGGCCGCGGGCACCCTATTTCTGCTTCCACTATGGGACGGCGGTATGGGTCGGCGTATTGGCCGGAGTCTTTACTACTGCATCCATGCCTTCTGCCAAGGCGGTTTTGATCTAACGGGCCAGGACCTTGTCGGGCTGCGATATCACGTAGCGGTTCACGGTGTGATCGGTTCATTGGCCGTGCTTGGTGGCTTGGGCGGCCCAGCGCTCTATGAACTTGCCGGAAGATTGCTGCGGCGTCGAAGGTGCCTTAGTACGCACGTGCACTGGGTGCTCGGTTCCCTAGCGTGCCTATACCTCTGTGGTGTTGCGGCAGTGGCCACCTCTCAGGCACTACCGTATTTCCACGATGAGTTGCAGCAGGGCATCACTGCACACGCCCAGCGTCCGGGTCCACTGACTGTCCAGCAGATGGGAGGGATTCTGGCCGATGCAAGTTTCCTGTCGATCAGTTGCCGCAGCGCAGGCTTTCATACTCTGGCTATGGACCAAGTCGAACCCGGTGCTCGGGTAGCGATGATGGTGCTGATGTCGATCGGCGGTGCTACTGGCTCCATGGCCGGGGGTGTGACTATCTGTGCCTTGGTGCTGATTGTCGTGGGCGCCATGGCCCGATGGCGTGGGCGCACGAGGAGTGATCGGTTCGACGTGCTGGCGGGTCATGCCTCAGATCTGGCTCTATGCTTTGCGGGTCTTGTCATTGTAGCCTCCTTTGCTCTGTCGCTCAGCGAGCCGTACCCGCTTGGTACGATCATTTTCGAGACGATCAGCGCGGTGTCCGCGACGGGTTTATCGCTGGGGATTACCTCAGACCTGACAGTTTTTGGGAAGATCGTAATTCTGGCAGCGATGTTATCGGGGCGGCTGCTGCCGCTGATCTATCTGGTCCGGATTTGCCGGTTCACCAGTGGGCAGCTGCCGCAGGATGTAAGCGATGTCTCCAGCAGGTAAGATCTTGGGTGTCTCGATCAGGGCCCGCCCCTCAAGCATGGACGCTGAACACTGATTAATCGCAACCCAATTCCCGATTCCAATACCTTATGAATATCGTCATCTGTGGCAGCGGCGAGGTAGGCCGTCATTCGGCAGAGGTCCTCGCCGAAGCGCGGCACAACGTCACCGTTATCGACCAGGATCAGCACAAGCTCGATGAGCTAGACGACGTGCTGGACGTACGTAGCCTGATCGGAAACGGGACGCAGGCCGATGTTCTGCTCGAGGCAGGCTGCGCGAACGCCGACCTGTTTATCGCCGCCACGAACGTGGATGAAATCAACCTGCTCGCGGCATCCGTCGCCAAGGGTGTTGGTGCTTCCAAGTGCATTGCCCGGGTTCATCACTCGGCGTTCTATGAGCAGCGGGGGCTACAGTACACACGCCATTTCGGGATTGATCACCTGGTTTGCCCTGAAGCATCAACGGCCATGGCCATTGCCTCAACCTTGCGCAGTCCGGGTGCCATCGCGGTCGAGCAGTTTGCCCGGGGCAAGATCGAGATGCAGCAGTTGCCAGTCAGTGATGATTCGAAGGCTATCGGGATACCACTGAAACAATTGCGGTTGCCAGGTCCAGCCCTGCTGGCCGCCATTGATCGTGTCGGCGAGGCCTTTATTCCTGATGCCAATACCGTGATTCATGGCGGTGATGTGGTCACGCTTATTGGTGATGCCAAGGGATTTGAGAAGATCGTCAATTTATTTTGCGCTGGCACCGAACGTCGTCGTCGCGTGATGATTATCGGTGGGACCACCATGAGCGTTTGGCTGTGTCGCGCATTGCGGCATCGAATGTTTTCGATTCGCCTGTTCGAGGCGGACGAGGATCGAGCATTAAAGCTCAGTGAAAAGCTGAATTGGGTGACACTGCTCAAAGCCGATGTGATGAATTCCGATGCGTTGCAGGATGAGCGAGTGGACTTGGCGGATGTACTGATTGCGATGACCAATGAGGATGAGCACAACATCTTGGCGGCGGCCCGGGCCAAGAGCATGGGGGTCAGATCTGCGATTGCCGTATTGCAGCGGCCGACGTTCATGCATCTGCTTGAGCACGTGGGCATTGACGGAGCTTTTAGTCCACGAGCAACTGCTGTTACCGAGATCATGCGCCGAATGGACAGTAGGCCCGTACGCCAACTGGCCACTCTGGCCCGGGACATTGCTGGTGTATATGAGGCACGCGTGACCGATGGGGCTCAGAAAATTCTGGGAGAACCTTTGTGCAATGTCAGATTCCCCGAGCATTGCATCATTGCCGCGATTCAACGCGGCGACGACGTACGCGTGCCTGGTGCCAATGACACGCTCGAGTCGGGGGACACGGTCATCGTTGTTGGTCCCGCAGACAGGCAAAGGGAGTTGAATCATATCTTCGGCGGCTCGGCAGCTGGGAAGGTAACAGGTAGCAAGTAAACCATGCGTGTGTCGTGTTGCATGTCTAGACCAAGCCTCAATGCCCGAATCTTGCTCGGCAGAGATCCTGGCCTATGAACTTCCGTTTTGTCATTTGCCAACTTGGCTCGCTGCTTCTCGTTCTGAGCTTGTGCATGGCCGCAGTGGCTTTGTGGGCGGGTTGGCAGTGGTGGGGCGGTGCCGCGGAGGAATGGGCAGCACTAGCGGCACTGGGGATTTCACTGGGAGTGGGGGTCGTGGCGGCCGCGGGGCTTCTGCTCGGCGCCCGGCGCCCGGGCTTGGAGTACCTGGGCCGACGGGAGGCGTTACTGCTGGTTGCGCTCAGTTGGCTCTTGGGCGCGGCGCTGGCCGGCTTGCCCTATTGGGTGTGGACGCAACTGAACACTGACATCATTACTTCGCACGAGTTTTTGTCATTTGCCAGTTGTTACTTTGAGGCCATGAGCGGGCTGACAACAACCGGAGCAACTGTGTTGGGAGGTGAAGCGGGCCATCGCATCATGGACCTGCCACGGGGCTTGCTGCTCTGGCGCAGTCTGACCCACTGGCTGGGTGGTGTGGGTATCGTGGTGCTGTTTGTGGCCGTATTGCCGACGTTGGGGGTGGGCGGGAAACGGATATTTCAAGTGGAATCGCCAGGGCCCAAGAGTATGGGCATGCGCCCGCGGATCACCGAGACAGCGAGGATCCTTTGGCTCATCTATCTGGCCATGACGGCAGCGGCGATCATTGCCTTGCGGCTATGTGGTTTAGGCTGGTTCGACAGTGTGTGCCACAGCTTTTCCATGGTTTCCACCGGTGGGCTGAGCACGAGAGATGCCAGCGTGGGGGCGTATGACTCGGTGGCGGTCGAAGTGGTTTGCATGTTCTTCATGCTGGCGGCCGGAGTGAATTTTGCACTGTATTTTCGCCTGGTGCAGGGGCGGATCCGAAGCATCGGGCAGGACACTGAATTAAGGGTCTACATTGCGCTAAAGGTAGGAGTCATTATTGCTGTTACCGCTTCGTTGTTGCTGGCAGCGACACCTATCGTGACGACGGGGGGGGGCCATGTCGAGTCTTCGGTGTGGCAGGCTCTGCGCTATGGCGCCTTTCAGACCATTTCATTGCACACCGGTACGGGGTTTTGTAGCGCTGACTATGAGAACTGGCCATTCTTTTGTCGGGCAATGATAATTAGTCTGATGTTCGTTGGTGGCTGTGCCGGATCCACGGCTGGGGGGATCAAAGTCATTCGGATTTGGATTGTTTTGAAGGTGCTTGTGGCCTCCATTGAAAAAACTTTTCGCCCAAATGTCGTTCGCACACTGCGGGTTGGAAATAGCGTCATTGACGCCGATCATCGCCTGGCTTCAGTGGTTTATTTTCTTACCATTCTGCTCCTGTTTGGATTGGGAACGTTTGCGATAATGGTCACGGAGCCCTCCGGGGGGCGATGTGACTTTCAGACGGCTATGAGCGCTACTATTTCGACGTTGTCCAACGTTGGCCCCGGATTGCACGAGGTTGGAGCGACAAAGAACTATGCTTGGTTCACTGGCAGCAGCAAATGCATATTGAGCATATTGATGTGCCTGGGCCGTCTGGAATTGTACGCGATTTTTGTGTTGTTCCTGCCTCGGTTCTGGTACCAGGCGTGACACGGTTTGACCTGTTGCAAGTAATCAGGTTGCGCAGCCTGAATTTCCCTCGAGGGTTGGGATCCGGTCCGCCCGGTAGCAGTGGTTGATCGACATTGGGGCCAAGTGATATTATAGTTCTAGAGAAGTTGCGCAAGGAATGGTCGCCGTCTTGGAGCACGATGAATGATTGTTGTCAATACGGAAACGGTTCCCGGGCAAAATGTTGTTGAGGTATTGGGCTTGGTGCAGGGCAATACGATCCGGGCCAAGCACCTGGGTCGTGACATCATCGCCAGCTTCAAGAATCTCGTTGGTGGCGAGTTGAAGGGATATACCGAGTTACTGACCGAAGCCCGGCGAGAGGCGATGGAGCGGATGGTGGCCCAGGCGGATGATCTGGGTGCCGATGCGGTCCTTAATGTTCGTTTTACCACCAGTGCCGTAGCCAGTGGAGCTGCGGAATTGTATGCCTACGGGACCGCCGTGAAGCTGGATGGGATCGTCATAGAGGCGGCTGACGGAACCGAACCATTCTGAACCACTCCAGCCAGATTGAAGGACGCGACCGAACGGACAAACCACAAACTCTGCGGCTCAACCGCGACTTGTGACAAGCATGATGGATACCATTATTGGATTTTTGTGGCAACTCGTTGCTTTGCCGACTGCATTCTTGATCGGGTGGGCTACAGAGCGCCGCCACATCCGCAGCCTCGAAGAACGGGAGCGAAACAGCACCGATGTAAGGGTATCCAACCTCAAAGAAATTTATTGTCCTAAGAGCGTGCAATCGAGCGATCTGGTCATGGGACATGTTGTGATCGCCACCGATTATTGGAAGAGTACTGCCACCAAGCTGCGCAGCTTGGTTGGAGGCGAGATGAAATATGCTCAAATGCTGATGATCCGGGCCCGGCGTGAGGCCTTGTTGCGTCTGATTGAACAGGCACGTCGACGTGGTGCAAGCGAGGTATGTAATGTCCGTTTTGAATTCTCGAATATCGGTATGATGCGCGGTAACCAGGGCGCGATTCAGGTGGAACTTCTTGCCTATGGGACCGCATTGATCCGCATTCCAGATGATTGAAATGGCGGCCCGGTTTCCCGATGATCTCGGTGCCCAAGGCATGTGGCATCTGCAACCCGATGTTGCTAAGCCCCGTGCAAGATCGGTTGGCGACCTTACGCAGATCACATTCGTCCGTGGCGTATCTGACCCTCTTTCCGAACCCACTGGAACGTGGGCTGGTAGACTCCGTGCAAATTAGTGGAGTCGAAGCTACGATACCACAGTATACGAATTGTGATATAGGATTTTTAGCCCGAATCCAGAACCCCGAGATACCTCGATGCCCATTGCGGACCAAGAAATCGTGCAACTGCGTCCTGAACCTCTCAGTGCCGCAGCGTCTTTTTATCTTCCCGCGGTCTTCAAGGGACTTGGCACCACGTTTCGGCATCTCATGGGCTCGGTCGGTGGGTCGCGGCGAAATCGCAATCGTGCCTTGGAGTATCCTGAGCAGCGGCGTGAGGATATCGATGTTGAAGACGGCGGATTGCATGTGGGGAACTTCCGGGGTGTGCATCGGCTCAACCGAGATGAAGAAGGCCGCGTGCGTTGTGTGGCTTGTTTCATGTGCTCGACGGCTTGTCCCGCTCGCTGCATCCACATTGAAGGTGCCGAAGCACCCTGGGACGACCGTGAGAAATATCCGATCAAGTTCGACATCGACGAGTTACGCTGTATCTATTGCGGCATGTGTGAAGAAGCCTGTCCGGTCGACGCCATCGAACTGACCCAGACTTATGATGTGGTTGGGTTGACCCGCCAGGAGATGATCTTCGACAAGGAAAAATTACTGGCTGTTTATGACGCAACGATTGAAGGAAAACCAATGTAACCAGGTTCCGATTTCATCGATGCGATTTCTGATCTAGCCAATCGTGTGTTCTGCTGCCGATCAGATCGCCAAGTCACTGGCCACCGCCTGTAAATCCTTGTAGTTTTTCGAAATAGATGATGATGCCGATCCAAGCTGTGTAAGCGGTGATACTTCAGGACATCAGAGCAACCGCTGGCCGGATCGTGTTGGGCCGGTTCTTGCGAAAATTGCAGACCTAGCTTTTTGTTGTGTCTTGACGGAGCGGTGAGGCTGGCTGAACGTTTGGCGCCGGAGGCTCAAAGTTCAGGGGTCGACAAGACGTTCAGGCCTGGTTTACCAGCGTTCGTGGTGCAGTAACTGCTGCAGCGGTAGACGGGTCTTGGTTGCCGGGGATGAGGTGGCCGCGTACCCGACGGGAATAACCAATACCGGCAGAACCGAGCGAGGGATACCCAGCACGCCGCGTACACGGCGAGGATCAAATCCTTCCATGGGGCAGGTGGCCAGGCCGGCAGCTTCGGCGATGATCATGAAGTTCATCGCCACTAGGGCCACCTGTTTGGCCAGCCAGTAGCGACGGTGTACCGCGGGCAGGCTCGGCATGGGCCGGACGAAGCTCAACCGTGGTCCCAAGATGGCCTTGACCAGCCAGCCAAGGCCCAGTGGTTGGGTGCTGAATGCCAGGGGTACCATTCGGCGAAGCATGGCCGCATATATTTCGTTGATGCCACCGGCCTCAAGGTCGCATTGCAGGGCCGGCTCGAGATGATGCCGCCATGCCACGGTGTCACCGGCGAACACGATTACCACGGGCGCTTCAGTGATCTGGGCTTGGCCCATGCAGGCTTCACGTAGGGACTGCTTGGTCGTGTGGTCGGTGACCATGACGAAATGTGTCGGCTGAAGGTTGTATCCGCTTGGTGCCCACCGGGCGGTGTCCAGCAGTTTATCCAACATCGCGGTGGGAGGTGAATCGGCCTTAAAGTGCCGCGTGGCCCGGCGATTGCGAATGATCCGGGTCAGGTCTAGGAGTTGTCTGTCATTCATGGACGCCAGCCTACCACGGTTGGCCTGTTAGGGCCCTGTATTTTTCTAGGGGAAATTTCATCGAACTGAAGTTAGAGTTCGCTAGAATTTAGGTACATGCAATTTGCATCTGCGATCAGCAATGCGGTGACGACCGACCAGGCTCTGGAGCAGGTTCTAGGAGAGCTATCTGTACAATTAGGCAATGGCGCCGATCTGGGCTTCATCTTTGCCACCATGGAACATGCTGGCGGATTCGAAACGATCTATAGGCGCCTTTACAGCGTTCTGGGTATGCGGACAATTGTGGGTTGTACTTGTGGGGGCGTGATTGGTGTTCGCCGCGAACTTGAGGGTGGTGCAGGATTGAGTGTTTTGGCCGGTACCATGCCCGGTGCGGTCATTGAACCATTCAGTTCCGATCGCCTGGATTGGCCTGAGATCTGCAATGATCCAGCACGATTGCGGCAATCGCTTACCGAGCAGTCTGATGTCCAAGCAGTCCTGTTGTTGGCAGATCCTTTCAGTACGCCGATGGTCAAGTTATTGCCTGCTCTTGGCCAGGCGTTCCCTCACGTTCCGGTCATCGGAGGGATGGCCAGCGCGGCACGGGAGTCGGGCCGCAATCGGCTCATTATTGACGGCCAGGTGCTTACGCAAGGGGCTATTGGCCTGATCATCAGTGGTGCCGTCAGCGTTCACACCACAGTCAGCCAGGGCTGCCGTTCCGTGGGTCGGCCTTTGGTCATCACCAAGGCCAAGCGGCATGTGGTGCAGGAACTGGGAGGGGGCAATGCTCTGGCCGCCCTGCAGCAGACGATTGCACAACTTGATTCGGCCGATCAGCAACTGGTCCAGAGTGGCGGCCTCTTCGTGGGACGAGTGATTAACGAGTACAAGAGCCGCTTTGGACCAGGTGATTTCCTGGTGCGTGGACTGATTGGCGTCGATCCGGATCAGGGGTATCTGGCTATCGGGGATCCGCAGGTGCGAATGGGGCAGACCATCCAATTTCATGTGCGGGACCAGTCGAGTGCAACCGAGGATTTTACGATGCTCCTCCAGGCGCAACGTGTTCACGGTGAAGCCGAAGGGGCATTGTTGTTTACTTGCAATGGTCGTGGCGCCAACCTGTTTGACCAGGCCAGTGCGGATGCATGCATGATTCACGAGGCCTTGGGCGAGGTGCCTCTGGCTGGATTCTTTGCTGCGGGCGAGATTGGCCCGATAGGTTCAGCCAGTTACTTACACGGACACACCGCGAGCCTGGTTGTATTCCGAAGTGGTCTGTGATATTCGCGTTTGATAGCAAATTAACTGGCCCCGTCATACCCCTTGCTCTGCAGCGCAAGGGATGTACAGGGCTTGAGTCGTGCCGGCGTTAGCAGCATGTGCCAGGGACGTGTGAGGGTTGCCAAGATATACTCATCCCATGCGTACCAGCCTAGTGCTTGCCGTTCTGGGTGCTGATCGGCCGGGTCTGATTGAAGCTATCTCGGCCATTGTTGCTAGTCACAAGGGTAATTGGCTGGAAAGCCAATTCGCCCGTCTGGAGGGGCAGTTTGCCGGCTTGCTGCACGTCGACGTGCAGCCCGAACAAACCGACGCGTTGATTGAGGCATTGGGGGGGTTGGGATCCGAGGGTTTGCATGTCCACTCGCATCGGGCTGTGGTTGCAGATAAATCGAGTGATGACCATGCTATGCACTTGGAACTGCTCGGTCACGATCGGCCCGGTATCGTCCATGAGGTTGCGGCGGCCTTGGCGCAACGGGCTGTTAATGTCGTTGGGTTGCACACCGAATGCGTCAGTGCTCCAATGACTGGAGAACCTCTCTTTAAAGTAGTGGCCGATCTGACCGCGCCGGCGTCACTGCCCTTATCGGAGCTGCACGATACACTCGAGCAGATTGCTGAGCAGTTGCAGTTGGACCTGCATCTGGACAGCTAGGGCTAGTTCACAATCTCCATGATCGCCAGATGGATGTCTCGGACTGAGGTGTAGCGAGGCCGTAGTGGGCCCGAGGGACGAAGCACTTCACGGCGGAGGGATTCCAGCTGTTGATAGACCATGCCCCGTCGTTCACAGTCGACTAGGCCTCGCAGTTTGAGATTATTGTCCGGGTAGGTCATTTAAACAGCCAGATAGAAGAGATCGATTGCAATGCTGATTTTCTGGTAGCAGTTCCAAAACAGGCTTGAGGTCACACGGCTCTGGGCTTGTAGTCGTTTCATATTTTTGTGGATCTGAGATGCAGCAAGCATCTCTGCGATTAGTATTCGCAAGATAGTGTTCTGTGAGAAGTCTTCATCAACACGAACCGCCGAGCCGAAGTCAACGAATCCGACACCTTGTTCGGTGATTACGAAGTTTTCCAGCCGCAGGTCCAAGTGCAATAGGCCGATCTTTTCGTGTAGTGCCCGCAGCAGCTCAACGCTCTGTTGTGCAAACTCCAGCAATCCAAGCGGTGGGCCGCCGAGCTGCAGCTAACTCATCTGCATACTTCGTACCAAGCCGTGGTTGTCCCTCTCAATTTTCAGAAGCTTTGGCACCCGGTTCTGCAATGCAGAAGGCAGGTGACGCTTGAGCATTCGAAGCAATGCAGCTTCACGCGTGAGCAGGATAGGAAAGACTTTTTCCACGAGCTTGCGCACGTTGTTCGCGATCACTTGCGATGAAGCTGTGGGCATGAGACGCTCCAATCACCGGGTCGCCTGCTCCAGGGTTGGCACTTGCTTTAAGACGACATGGCCGCCGTTGCGCGGGTTCAGGCAGACGTGGTAGGAATGTCGGTCAGTCAGTGTGTCTGGTCGATCGAGGAGGATTTTTTGCGCAATAAAACACATGTGACGTCGGCGAAACAGGTTGAATCGGTTTGTTCGTGTGCTGATTTGGGTCTGATCTGGGTCGGGGCAAGGATCGTGTGGCGTCGAGAATCGCGAGGGTTCGACTACCTGTGGTGGCTGATCAATTCGGTACTCGGGCCGTGCAAGGTGGCGATGGAAGAGGCGTTCGACCTCTCGGGGCCGGGGGGAGACAAATACCAGCTGGCCACCCCAGCGAAGTCCATCAAACATCCGGTCGGGGTCACCGCGATGGGTCGAGTCGGCAAGAAAATAATCGGTCAGCTGAGACTGGGTGAATTGCCGAACACTCAACTCGTAACGCCGACGACCCAATGGATCCGCTGTCAAACGTCCAACCGCAAGTCGCATCGCGGCCGATGTGCACTGGACGGCTGTATCGGGTGAACTCGGGTGCCGGTTGCGGGATCAGAATCCATTGCGATTCCACAGGACTGCTTCAGCCCAACGCATCAGGCGCCGGCTTGGTCTGGTCATCGGGCTGATCTGTAAGCTGGTTCACGGGTCTGTCATGATGAAGCATGGCCGTTGGCGTGCGAGTGCTCTCGGCCGATTTGATCGTTGCTTCGACGTATTGATCAAGCACGTCCTGGAGTGTGGGGCGTTGGGGTATGGTCGATGCGGGTGGAGGTGTGAGATTGTCCGGGTTGCGCAGCAATTCACTGAGTCCGTCACCGGCGTCGGCTGCCGAGATTGGTACCCCGGATTTTTCGGCGGTCACCATGGGGCCCGCTTGAGTTTCGATTACTGCTGCAAAGATGCCTGAGCCCGCCAAACGCGAAGTGTCAGGCAGCCGGCGCGGAGGCGTGACCGGATCCGTAGGTGTTACAGGGTAATCAGGCAGTTGGACAGTCAGGTCACGATGCTCGGTGCGATTAAAAACGGTGCCAATCAAGTTGGCACCGATTACTCGTAGGTGCGCCAACGTCCGTTCAAGCTGATTCTGCAATTCGCCGCGGGCTACCACTAGGACCACCCCGTCAGCTGCAGTAGCGACGAACATCGCCTCAACGCTACCTGGGATCGGTCCGGTATCGAAGAGGATGATGTCGTATTCGTTGCGGGCTTCGTCCACGAGGCGCCGGATGAATCGCGATGAAAGCTTGCCGATGTGCTCGGCCTTAGCTGACAATGCGGGGACCATGAATAGATTTGCGATCTTGGTGGGTACGACGCATTGGTCCAGTGCCGCGCCGTTGAGCGCTCCAACGAGGCCGGTGCCTTCGCTGTCAGTCAATAGGAACTGGTCAGTATCGACTGCCGAGAGATAGCCCATATCGATCATCACGCGGTCAAGGCTCTGCGCCCCGCTGGAGACGGCATTGTTGTCAGGTCCGCCAGTCGGGTCGGATTCATGGATACGGCCAGCCAGTTCACAGTCCACCAGCAACGTGCGGGTACCACTGAGCGCTAGGGAGGAGGCCAGACCCACAGTTAGGCTAGTCTTGCCTGAGCCGTGGCTGGGGCTAGTAATGGCGAATGCTTGGGCGGCGTCACGTTGTGCTCGCAGTTCCAGCAGGCCCCGGATTTCGTGGATAGATAACGCCGTGCGATCGGTGTCAGCAGGATCATGGCTGTTGGCAGAGATGGTCGGAACGGTTCCAAACAGCGGTGCGGTCGGTTGTTCAAGCAAGCAGCGATCCGGCCGGCGAATCCGTTGGTCAATGCCGCCAAGGAGCATGATCAGACCGGATCCGATAACCCCACCAGTCAGGGCGCTCAGAATAGTTCGATTACGCCGCTGTTGGCCGAGAAACATGGCTCGTGGTTGCAGGTCGATCCGTGGTCGGACAATACCATTCATTCCGGCCTGGATCTTCTTGGCCATAGTTTGTGCCGCATTCAGATCATGATGAGTTGCGGCCGCCGCAGCCTCCAGTTGTCGCAGGTGAGTCTTCTGTCGTAACAGGGCATCCAGTTCGTTCTTCGCCTGCATCGCTAGGCCGGTCAGTGCTATCTGACGCTGGCGTAGCTGCTCGCCACTGAATACTGCTGGCTGGCCATCGTTGCCGATAAGCGGGACGGTGAGCATCAGCCCCTGATTCGGAGTATGTGCATTCTGCATTGCCTGCGACTCACCCTGCTGCTTGGTCATGGCGGGGGTGCGGGTGCCTATGTGTTGGTAAAGCTGTTCCAGTTCACGTTCCAGATGCTCTTTATCCGGGCGCTTTGCAGTGGCCTTCTGCATGCGCAGCATTTGGAGGGCGTCTTTCAATTTGGCTTTCCTGGCCTCCAGCATTGCGAGGTGTTCCAGGGCGGTGCGGGTCGCTTTAAGCTTCGATTGTGAATCAGCTAGGCGGCCCTGGGCAGCGATAAGCGATTGCTCAAGCGGCGTAGAATCAAGTGGGTAGCTGGTGGCAACGATCTTCGGTTCTAATTCGGCCAATTGCTGTTCCAGTTCAACCTGTTTCTGTAGGGTGTCCGCCAGCAGTTGGGCCTGGTCGAACAGGGCCACGATTTCGGGCTGTTGTTGATAGGCGCCAAGCAGTGTGCTGAGGGATGTAATGGCGGCCGTGGGGTCAGTACTTGTGACTGTGATCTGGATTGGGGCTCCCGTGGTGGATGGTGCCGTGATCTTGATTTTGCCGAAGCCGGCCATGTCCAGATTTTGCAACAGCATCAGGTGGCGATTGACCAGGGCAACTGCAGCAGCAGGTTCGGAACGGGCCAGCATTGGCTGCAGTTCGATCAGGGCAGTGCTGCGGTAGTAAAGGGGCAAGCCGAAGTGTCCCCACACACCACCCAAGGTGATACCTGCAAGGCCCATCACGACGACCGCACCCCAGCGACCTCGCATGCGCGAGCCGTACCGATTCAGCCAAGGAGGGATTGTGTCGGTGTTTGTTTCCGAGGTGGGGGCTTGCGATGGGCCGTTGCGATATGGAACCGGCAGATGAGCCGCTCCGGCCTGCGGCGTGGGGCCTTCCTTTGCCACTGGTACCACTGGTTGCATTCCCTTGCATTGCCCCGGTTTGTTTGGCATCGTACCGAGATCATTGATCAACAGCAATGAGCAGCATCCAGTGTTTCCACCGCATCAGGTACCAGAGGATGGCCTACGGTTCCATATCATTGCGATTGGCCTGGCAACCCTAAGCCTGTCTATTGAAAACAGAGAGATATCCGGTAGAGTCCCACCAAGGACCATGATGTGGTTTATGGTGAGAAAGAAATGATATTTCACGGAGAATGGGATTATTCATCGGTTGCTGCCCAAAGATTTCCAGAGCACATTCAGGGCGCAAAAAAACCCCGGGGTGGCCCATAGGGCCGAACCCGGGGGTGGAGGAAGTACTGTTAGCGAGTCTTCGGTACTGGAACTGATTTTTCTGTGGTCAGATCCCTCACGGCCTTGCAGATCGCCTTGATGGCGCGGGCCTCAGAATCGCTGACCTTCTGACGGAGTTTCCGGGACTCGGCGGCAACCCGGCGGGCCAGCCCGGAGGCGTGGAGGCGGCGCAGCGCTTCGACACATTTTCGGCACAGCTTGCTGATCTGCTTGACGCTGGCCTCAGATCGCTGATGGATGCGACGGATGCATGATCGGGCATGTCGTTTGGCGGCACGGTGCTGGCCGTTGGCCTGCAGCTTGTTGATCGCTGCAACGCAGCGGGCGGCGGTATAGCGGTTCCCCTGGACAGAATTCTCAGCAGTCGTAGTCATCTGGCGGAGGCATCGCTTGGCAATCGCTTTTGGATCCACAGGCGTCGGGTGGCATCGCTTGTTGATCGCTTTTGGGCCAGGTACGGCATCAGGCAGAGGGGTGTTCGCCCATGTGGCTGGGGCGAGTGCGATGGTCAAGAGCCCGAACAGGGCGCACGATAGCGTGGTGGTTGTTTTCATGGTTGACTCCTTGGTGTGATTGGTCCGGTTGTTGGTTACTTACGCTTTTGGTATGAACCATTGCCCGTGCGGTCCGACCCGAAGTTCCCCCACGTGGCCGGACGGTACCGGCAGGTATAACGTGGGTGGTCGGGCGTTATTGCTGCGGTTCGCAAAATCATCATGGCCGGGGTTTCGAAGGGCTGAATTTGGATAGGAGGGTCATGAGGCCCGTCTGTTGGTGTATTATGAAACACATGTCTTAAGGACTAATCAATGTGCTGTGCCGAGTATTTCCACTTATCAACCGGGGTTCCAGGTAGCCGCAATTGTCATATGGCACGGCTTTGCCCGGACCAATCCTGTTGTCATCTGCCTGCTCGTGCGCAAAAATAAACCTGCCTATTGGCAGGTTGGCTTTCGCTACAAGTGTTTCAGAGTGAATAGTTGGGTATGGGTCTGATCGAGACGGCGGGCGATTGGGGGCCCTGATGCCTTCATCGTGCGTTGCCGCACGGCTATCCGCTGGGCCGCGTACGGCCCGTACGGACGAGGTTGCGTTGACTTTTTGCGGTGCGAATCGCTCCGCAAGGGCATTGGTCACCGTGGTAACCACTGCCCAATCCGCATCTAAGGAAATCCCTTAGAAAGGAGGTGATCCAGCCGCAGGTTCCCCTACGGCTACCTTGTTACGACTTAGTCCCAGTCACCGAATTCACCGTAGGCACCACTGAAGTGTGGCGACTTTGGGTGCTCCCGGCTCCCATGACTTGACGGGCGGTGTGTACAAAGCTCAGGAACGTATTCACCGCGTCGTAGCTGATACGCGATTACTAGCGATTCCAACTTCATGCGGTCGAGTTGCAGACCGCAATCCGAACTGGGCCAACCTTTTTGCGATTTGCTCCGCCTTGCGGCCTTGCGTCGCTTTGTAGTCAGCATTGTAGCACGTGTGCAGCCCAGGGCATAAAGGCCATGAGGACTTGACGTCGTCCCCACCTTCCTCCGGTTTGACACCGGCAGTCTCGCTAGAGTCCTCACCATTACGTGTTAGCAACTAGCGACAGGGGTTTCGCTCGTTAAGGGACTTAACCCGACACTTCACAGCACGAGCTGACGACAGCCATGCAGCACCTGTGCACGTTCCACTCTTTCGAGCGTCCATCACCTTTCAGATCAGTAATCCGTGCATGTCAAACCCTGGATAAGGTTCTTCGCGTTGCTTCGAATTAAGCCACATGCTCCACCGCTTGTGTGAGCTCCCGTCAATTCCTTTGAGTTTTAGCCTTGCGACCGTACTTCCCAGGCGGTGCACTTAATGTTTTAACTTCGGCCGAGAAGGCGTCAAAACCTCCTCGACCTAGTGCACATCGTTTAGGGCGTGGACTACCGGGGTATCTAATCCCGTTCGATACCCACGCTTTCGTGCCTCAGCGTCAGCGTCGGCCCAGCCGTCTGTCTTCACTTTTGGCGTTCCTCTAGATATCTACGCATTTCACCGCTCCACCTAGAGTTCCGACGGCCCCTGCCGAGCTCAAGATTGGAAGTATGCCAAGCAATTCCACGGTTGAGCCGTGGGATTTCACAAGACACTTTCCAATCCGCCTACGCACCCTTTAAGCCCAGTGATTCCGATTAACGCTCGAGCCCTCTGTATTACCGCGGCTGCTGGCACAGAGTTAGCCGGCTCTTCCTCTGGGGTTGGTCAGAATTCCTAGCCCCTGACAGCAGTTTACACCCCTAGGGGCTTCATCCTGCACGCGGCATTGCTCCGTCACGCTTTCGCGCATTGCGGAATATTCGTTACTGCAGCCTCCCGTAGGAGTCCGGGCAGTGTCTCAGTCCCGATGTGGCGGGTCGTGCTCTCACACCCGCTAGCCGTCTAAGCCTTGGTGAGCCTTTACCTCACCAACAAGCTGATAGCACGTTTCCCGATCCCGAGGCAGCAAGCCTTTGCCCGATATTTCATACGAAAAGTCGGGGTCATCGGGTATTACCACCGGTTTCCCAGTGCTATTCCCGACCTCGGGGTACGTTAGAAATGCATTACTCACCCTTACGCCACTCTAATAGTCACCGAAGTGACGTTCGCGTTCGACTTGCATGTTTTAACCATGCCGCCAGCGTTCAATCTGAGCCAGGATCAAACTCTTCGATTGAAATCCTTTGACCAGCCGACACGCTTTCGCGAGCCGACCTTGTCTTTGGAAAGAAGTTTTCGACCCGGTTAATCCGCCCTAAGGCGGACCGGTCACGCCATCACGAGGATGGCGCTTCGTTGACAGGCTTTGTCAACGAAGGTGCTCACATTCCTATCAGACCGACCGTCGCGGTTCGGCGGTCGGTCGCCACCAGGATGGTGAGCCGGCGGGATGCTGTGAAAAATCCCGCCGACGGTTTAACCCTTGGGCTCGGAGGTGAATCCGAGTCCGCAGGCACATCCTCGCGGCACCTCGAGCATTTTTCAGTCAGGCTGGAGCCTGTTTGATCGATGCTCGAGCGGGGCCCCAATCGCCTGCTATCACGATGGGACCCATACCCAACTGTTCACTTGTCAAAGAGCTACATTTCCCCCACCTCTGGATTAACTAGTCGCTTGCGTAGCCATGACTGGTTGGTTACAGCCAAGCAAACGCCACTATCTCGAGGCCACTTGGACCAAGGCGGCGTATCATAGGGATACACATCCGGTTGTCAAGGCCAACCCACGCTCCCGCAAGCGAATTGGCAGCTACCGAAAGTACTACCAATCCAAGCCAGCGGGATCTACCCACCAGTTGAACACACCGATTTTGTCATGGGCAGGCCCGGCCGTCAAGCGGCCAGGACATCAGAAATCAATATAGTTTGGGGCGGCGCCGCAAGCCCTGAACGCAGCTTATATGTCGGTAGAATCCTCCTCTTTGTCGTCTGGATCATCCTCAGGCTTTCCGATAAGGTCATTGTCATAGTGTTCTTCGAGCTGGCGGACTTTGGTGGCCAGTTCGTCGTCCTGGGCCACGGCTTCGCTGACCTGGATTTCCCACTCGTTGCTGGCAGTTCGAAGCTCCGTCAGATCGAGTGGCAGGCTCAAAATCTTTGCCAGATGCCGGGTAACGGCCTCGATGCTCAGCGGATTGGTGCCTTGAAGGTACCCAGGGATCTCAGCCACGAGCGAGGTCATGTCAAGTCCCTCCGACTTGGCCCGGGTCATCAGATAGGTCGTAAAGGAGCCGGGCCCTTCGTAGTTGCTCGGCCGAAATCCATGGTTCTCCAAATCCGGCAGCAGTTTGGAGTCTGAGGCCGTGACATAGAGGTGCGGCTCACGGGTGTGTGGTACCGCGCCACCGAATGAGCCGACAAACAGGATTTGCTTGACACCTACGATCTGGGCCATCTTCAGGAGGCAATCACCATAGGTCGGCCAGTGCAGATTCGGTTCCTTCCCAATGAAAAGCAATAAATTGGCAGAATCGTGGCAGAAAAACGTGTTCGCGGGCATTTTCACGGCCTTGATCAGGCCATCCTCGATCTCGATATGGGGGCGGAACAGCGCCGCGACTTCCATGGAACCGGGGAAGTTATAGATGTAGAACGGCTCAGGATCGATTTCGGCAATGGGTCGGGCTTGGGCCAGGTGCACGAGGCGTGCTACGGTGCCGGTCGATACGTCTCCCCCATCCATCCAACCTGATAGTGCCAGCACAAGAGTTGCGTCATGGAGGTGGGGTTCTTCTTGAATGCGGAGCCGGTCCATCTTATCAACTCCGAAGGTAGGTTCGGTTCGCAGGATACGTCAGATTCCTTATGATCGTAGTATCGGTAAATTCAACCGGACGCTGAAAATGACTCGCTCAACTGGTGGATCTATTCTAGTGATGATATTAGTGGGCTGTGCCCCTGAGGTGGAGTCTAGGGCGACCCGTACCACCTACAGTGTTCGGGGGGTGGTTACGCAAATTTCGCCGGAAGAAGACATGGTGGCGATTCATCATGAAGCGATCCCGGATTTTATTGGGGCCGATGGGCGAATCGAATCGATGCCGGCCCACCAGATGGAGTTTCCGCTCGCTGCAGGCGTATCTTTGGAAGGGGTCAAACTGTCACAAAAAGTACAGATCATGTTTGAAGTCTGGTGGGCGCCTGACCCTGGGTATGAATTAACAGAACTCAGACCGCTGGATCCCGACACCCCGCTTGAGTTGGGGATGGCCCCACATCAGCATCACTGAGGTGAGTGAGAGATGACATTCAAGATTCGTGCGAAGTCACAGTGTCAGTATGACTTGATGTCGTTAGGCGAATGCATGGTTCGCTTGTCCCCTCCGGGACATGGACGCATCGAGTTTGCTTCAAACCTGGAGGTCTGGGTTGGTGGCGGTGAATACAACGTTGCCTATGCGCTGGCCCGGCTTGGCCTGTGCACCGGCTGGATTGGCGGGTTGGTCGACAATGAAGTGGGTGCGATTATCGCCAACCATGCACGTTCAGCGGGTGTGGATACATCGCATGCGGTGATGCTACCTTACGACGGTGTGGGGCGCCAAGCGAGGATTGGATTAAATTTCACGGAAGTTGGCCACGGTCCACGGCCAAGTGTCACACTATATGATCGTGGCCACTCAGCCACCACGCAGATGAAGTCCGGTGATGTTGATTGGAACGAAATATTTGTTCAGCGGGGCGTGCGTTGGTTGCACACCGGTGGCATCTTTACGTGTCTGAGCCAGACGACTCGTCAGGTTGCGGCCGAGGCCTTGCAGGCGGCCCATGATGCGGGAACCATCATCAGCTATGATCTGAATTTTCGCGGTAAGCTGTGGTCAAGTCAGGAAGCGATCGAAACTACCGGGCCCTTGGTTCCGTATATTGACTGCTTGATTGGCAACGAAGAAGACTTTCAGAAGGTGCTTGGTTACGAGGTGCAAGGTGCAGACGATGACCTCAAGCAACTGCCCATTGAGTCGTACAAGCGGATGGTGCGCCGAGTGGCCAAGGACCATCCGAATCTAAAGGTCATTGGTACAACGCTGCGTGAGGTGGTCAGCGCCAACGAGAATAACTGGTCTGCCATCCTTTATTGGGCACAGGAGGACAAGTTTTTCGAGGGTCCGAGGTTTGAGCGGTTGCCGATCGAAGACCGTGTCGGTGGCGGCGATGGGTTTGCTTCGGGTCTGGCCTATGCATTTCTTGCGGGTAGGAGCCCACAGGATGCGGTGAGTCTGGGGACTGCCCATGGTGCGCTGCTCCAGACGACACGTGGGGATTGTTCCCAGATCACCCTCAAAGAACTTGAGCACGTGGTTGGCGGTGGCGGAGCACGGATCGTGCGCTAGGCCGGAGTCATCACCTCATTACGGGGCCAGCAGCCGGTAGATAGTGAAACAGTCGGGCTAGACTTTCAGCGGAGCCGTCTTCTGTGCCCAATGGACGCACTCAATTGTCTGTGCAAAGAATGCATGAAAATCATCCGTAAAACCGTCGCGGTGCTGCTTCAAGACCTCACTGGCCGGTGCCAGGTTAATGGTGTGATCAAACCGTTGGGTAATCCGTTGCGACATTCGTTCCAAGGTTAGTTTGATACCCTCGACAGTGGCGTAAGCGGCAAGCCAGTTCTGCTGGATCATGCGCGGCAAAATGGCTCGCATGGTTTCAGGCATCAGTTGTTCGTGCGTCAGAAAGCAGTCATGCACATATTGGACATACTCGTTCAGGGGCACTGCGTGATAGTGTTTCCAATGGCGGGCCAGCACGTGGTCATAGAAGATGTCGACAAGGATGCCGTGAAAGTGGTTGAACCGAGGTCCGATGCGGGCCTTGCTTTTGGGGAATAATGGG
>CAUZOD010000017.1:0-21478 GCA_963581115.1 Phycisphaerae bacterium
AGGCCGGTGTAACTCGGGCCTGGGCTTTAGCGTGTATTGTAGTGGCATAATGATGCTGTTCAATGGTCCGTCCAAGAGCCGTTTACGTAGAACGATCGCAGCAGGTCGAGATGCCTTGACACCACGCCAGATCGAGCAGCAGTCAGCACGATTGCACCTTCGCGTTCTGGAACTAAACGCTGAATCTTGGTTCATTTATGTATCAACTGGCAGCGAAGTTTCGACCCATGCTCTGATCCGTCTGTTGCTGCACCGGGGCCAGCGTGTATCCGTGCCGCGGATCGTTAGCCCTGGTCGTTTGGAGGCTCACCGCATTGAACGATTCGAGCAACTGGTGCCGGGCCGATTTGGAATTCTCGAGCCGCCGGACGATTGGTTGGAACCAGCTCCAGACCTCTGCCTGCTTCCGTGTCTAGCGGTCACCATGGCCGGGTCGCGCCTTGGGCGCGGCGGCGGTTACTACGACCGCTATCTGGCCAGGCATCCAGCGGTCCGACCGGTGGTCCTTGCATTCGACAATCAGATCCTCGATAGCCTGCCCACCGAATCTCATGATCGTGCCATGGACCTGGTGGTGACACCGACCCAGACCTTCCGATGCTTGCAGTGATAAACCGCCAAGGGTCGCCAGAGCTATCACTGGGGTTCAGGAGTCGGCCTCCTATCGTTTTTCATGATTTCGCGCAGTGCGGTTGTGGCGAATGCTCCCCGTGGAAGTTCGAATGCGACGCGGACATATTCCCCGTGCTCATCTACACCAGCTTCCAGATCGACATTTCGTATCGGTACCCGCAGTGGGCGGCGGCTGCCCGAAGGCGATGCTACGTCAGTGCCATTGACTTGTTCCAGATCCACCGCCTGCTCGGCCAGCGCTGCCAATTCTTGCTGATCTACGTCGCCTGAGCATCGGGGCATTTGTGGTCCCCACATCGGTCCAGATGGTGATACCCCAAGAGTCCGGACGCGGCCACTGGCGGCATTTTCGATCGCTGCCGTCTGCTCATCCACTGCGAAGACGGCACGGCTGTCATGCTTCCAAGCCAGATCACCTGGCATGAGTTGGCTCAGGGTGCCCTGCTCCATGCGCCGGTTGAGCACTGTATTGAATACCGCACTCTGCCATGCGCTCAGCAGCAATTGCCATTGGGTGCGGTCGATGGCACAGGCGGCTTGCTCGGGGGTTTTTCCTTGCCGCAGTGCATCGAGTGCCTGACGATCAAAGCGAAGTTTCCGAGGCCAATGCTGGAGAGCAGTACCAAAATCTTTCCGAAGGAAGGCCGCGCGTCCCTCGATCAACGGTTCTATATCATTGTTGCCGGGCTGTCCGAGAAGATGATCGATGAACACTTCATAGTGCCCGAGCAGCAACAGTCGGCCCAGCAGGTGTCCATTCTGACGATATCCAAATCGCTGCTCACCAATAAAGTTGGGCATGCCGCTAGATTCGAGTTGTTTCAACACTCGGTGTGCAGTGAGCACTTGATTGGGGCGTACGTCACGTATGCGGATGACAAAACGATTCCCGCCATGGTGGCCTCGCCGCAGTTTATTGTGATGGCGGCTGGTCCAGTGGACACGGAGATTGGGGTGGTAGCTGATATGCTTGACGGCACGATCATCTCGGCTAGTATTTGGCTGATACACTGAGAAGTGCTGCCAAGTCACTGCACGTTTGTCCTTCAATCCTGCATAGCCGACATCTTGGCGCTTGACCCCATAGGCCTTGGCAATCCGACGCACCACATCCAGCGTGGTCATGTGCGTCTTCTCGACATATAGATAGACATGTTCACCTACGCCAGCAGGTTCGTAGAGTGGTTGTTCCTCAACGAGAAAGTCTAGCGGTCGTTGCCGGATCAAACCGCCGATTCCCGGAATGTCTTCAGTCAGGTAGGCTAGGTTGGCGGTCAGAGAGGGCATGGGTGAATCGGCTTGGTTTGAGACTTTTCCGGGCTGAGAGACTTGATTCCTGCGGTGGGGGGATTGGGTTGTATGCTTCCCCATGTACGATTAACCAGCCTCGATTACCGGATCATTGGGTGCAGTCACAGATGAAGTGTAGCGTCTGGCTGTTGTCAGGGAGGGGGCTTGCCCCCGAATTGCGATGGAAGCCTTTCGGCTGCCTACCGCATGAATTGCGGGCCAATGCGTGGGTCTTGAGATACTCGTTAGTCTTCGGGGGCGTGGCGATGCACCAAGTTTTGGAACGCCTCGGTAAGGTGGCGCGTAATCGGCCCCGGTACTCCCGTACCAATCACACGGCCGTCGACCTGGGTCACGGCAATCATCTCTGCCGCGGTGCCTGTCAGCAGTATTTCATCGGCGGTGTAGAGATCGTGTCGGGTCAGGTCCATTTTCTTTAGCGGAATTTCCGCCTCAGTGGCCAAAGATTCTACGAGACGCATCGTCACGCCCTCAAGAAGGCCAGCATGCAAGGGCGGTGTTATAAGTGTCGGTTCTGCCTCAAAACACCGGACGATAAATATATTGTCGCCGGTGCATTCGGCAACATGCCCCTGATGGTTGAGCATTACTGCTTCCATCACCCCTGCGTCAATGGCCTGAATCTTGGCCAGGATATTGTTCAGATAATTTAAACTCTTGATGCGAGGTGACAGTGATGCCGGATGATTACGTATCACTGAGGAGGTGATTACCTCCAATCCATGCTCGTACAAATTGGGCGGATACAGCTGAATGCGATCAGCGATGATGAACACTGTTGGTTCGGGACACAGGAATGGGTTGATTCCGAGCGTACCACTTCCACGGGTCACGCAAAGGCGGATGTAGGCATCGGGGCGGCCATTAGCGGCAAGCGTTTCGCGGGTAGCGGTCTCCAACTGGTCTGGAGTCAACGGGATCTGTAGTCGGATGGCTTTGGCCGAATCGTACAGCCGCCGCAGATGACTTCGGAGCTTGAGGATGCGCCCGTTGTATGCCCGGATGCCTTCAAAGACACCGTCCCCATAGAGCACGCCGTGATCAAATACGCTTACAGCAGCCTTTGCAGCGGGGATTAATTTGCCATTGAGCCACACCCGCCTGCCCTCGGGTGGATCAGGCTTGGGCTGCGTGATCGGCTGCGGGTCGGTTCGCACCGGGATTCTTATTCCTCAAGAGGTGTAATTTCCGATTATTACACGGATTTGGTGGACTCGACCTCCTGTGTATCGACTGATGCACGAGTCAAATCAAGCCGATTAGTGGAACCAAAGCCTCTTATCCACCAACTTGATATCGGACGAAACGATGGATCTTCGACTCTGCAGGCAGTAGCTGCTTAATCTGCATTTTATCGTCTTTGACGAATGGCTGGCGCAGTAAGACGACTTCGTCAAGATACTTGCGGATCTTACCTTCAACCATCTTTTCGGCAATGTTCTCTGGCTTGTCCTGTTCGATGGCTTGGGCCTTCGCGATCTGTCGTTCTCGTTCAAGGGTCTCGGGAGGCACATCGTCATCATTGATACCCACTGGGTTTAGTGCGGAAACATGCATGCACAGATCCTTGAGCAACTGTTCTGAGATGTCGCCTTCAGTCTCAATCAACACGCCAACCTTACCGGTGTGGTGGACATAGCTGCCGAGCGTTCGCCCTGGTTTGCCCAGCACGACTCCACGCCCGAATTGAGCATTCTCTTTGGTGGTTAGGCGGACCTCATCAATGGCAGTCTGCATAGGCGGCGTCTTGTCTACGTCACCAGGATCTTGGCGAAGCGCTTCAGCTGCCACGGTCTGGGCCATTTTCACGAACTGCTCGTTATTTGCAGTAAAGTCCGTTTCGGTGTTGAGTTCGACGATGGCTCCCTTGGAGCGATCTCCATTAATCGCGATAGCGACTTTTCCTTCCGCCGAAGCCCGATCGGTGCGCCCGTCCATGTTGGCCAGACCTTTCTGGCGAGCTAGATCCACTGCGGCGTCGAAGTTTCCATCAACTTCGATTAAGGCCTTCTTGGCTTCCATCATGCCCAGACCCGTCGCTTTGCGAAGGGTCATTACGTCCTTGGCGGTGATCGCCATGGTGAAAAACTCCTGCTGAGATTTGAATACGAAGTTACAACGCCGATACCGATTCAGTCGCTATTCTGCACTGTGGCAGCCGGCGCTACCGGTTGTTCATTCTTAGGTGCGGCAGCGTTGGCTGCGAACTGAGCTCGTTGGCTTCGGCGACGCGGTTCGGCCGTGGCCGTGTTATCCATACCTTCTGCGGCTGCGACTCGTGCTTGCTTACCTTCTTGAACCGCGGCACAGAGATTTTGCAGCACTACATCGATCGATCGCATTGCATCATCATTACCCGGGATGGGAATATCTGCGAAATCAGGGTCCGAGTCCGTGTCGATCAAGCACACGGTGGAGATACCAAGCTTACGGGCTTCCTTAAGGGCATTGAGTTCACTGTTGACATCGATGACCACCATCGCACCGGGAAGCTTGGTCATTCTTCGGATACCCGCCAGATTGCGGAGGATCTTGTCTTTCTCTCGCCGTAGTTGAGATTCCATTTTTTTTGAGTAGGAATTTATTTCGCCGGACTCTTCGATACGTTCAAGTTCTTCAAGCCGCTTAAGCCGTTCTCGAATCGTACGGAAGTTCGTCAGCGTGCCACCGAGCCACCGTTCGGTGACGTATGGCATGTCCGTGGGTATGACATGACGCTCGATCGATCCTCGAGCCTGTCGCTTGGTTCCGACAAACAGAACATCTTTGCCTAAGCTGACTACCTGAGTAATGAACTTGCGGCCCAAGAGCAGGCCCTTGATGGTCTGCTTCACATCAATAATGTACATCTTTTGGCGCTTAGCAAAGATGTATGGCGCCATCTTCGGATTCCAGTGTGCAGCACGGGAACCAAAGTGAATACCCGCTTCAACGAGATCTTTGACCAGCGATGCCATAAACCGAACTCCGCGGATAGTGGATGCCGCAGGTAGAACCCGTCAGCAGCCTTGCTACCCTGCCAGACAACCACGGACACCCACACGATCCGCTTCTTGATTTCATCACCCGACGGTCGGACCCTTTGCTTTCCACAACGCCTTCGCCACTACAATCATCTTGGCTTGTCAGACCGACTGCGGTCAGATCTGGCCTTTGGCGCTATACCCACCGGTACTCGGAGGGCGCTCCGTACCATCCGGGCTAGCGTTAAGCATACCACTCAAACCTAATTGTAAACAGCAGCTACCATGCCTGCAAGCTTGGCGGCTGGTTGTAGAGTCGAAAATAACCTTTGGACACTACCACGGGGTCGGTTCTGGGGGAGCCTATTGTGACAGGCTATGGCCGGACCTTATGGATTATTCAGGTCTGACCCGTTATTAGACCTTTCTTCATCGACTCCTACGGTTTCACTGGCAGATTTCTCGTATCGCATATTTTCATTTAAAGAAATATGACGACTGTACTTGTATGCAGTGACAAGAATGAATCCGTACAGAGTAAAGAATACGGCTAGCACGTAGCGCCATCGTAGTTCCAGTGCCACCAAGGTCACGCCTAAGATTGCAAACAGCATTGCCATGGCATACATGACCAGGACCGATCTTCGCACACTCATCCCGGTCCGGCGTAGCAGGTGATGCAAGTGCTCATTATCGGGGCTGAACAGGGGCTTGCCCCGCATCTTGCGGCGGAATATAGCCAGAGAGGTATCGGTGATGGGTAGGGCGAATACGATCAGACAGGCAGTGACAAGCAGCAGAGCCCGCCCCCCAGTTTGAGAGAATAACAGAATGGTCGAGATGCATAGGTAGCCAATTAGCAGGGAACCGGCATCTCCCATGAATATAGAAGCAGGATTAAAGTTGTAGGGCAGAAAACCTAGCAGAGATCCAAGGATGGCCAGACACATGATCAGGCGTACGGGATCTGATGCGAAGAACTGCCTGGCAGTACTATCGGTTTGGAAATCGATTGCCGTCATTACTGCAATGGTCAGAAAGCCGATGCAGGCAATGGCTGATACGCCTGCCGCCAAGCCATCCAGCCCATCTAACAGGTTCAAGGCATTGCAGCCTCCCACGACGAACAGGGCGATCACCGCGGTACCTATCACATAGACCAGCACCGGAGGAGGGCTAATATCGAGGACCCGTAGGCTGTTCTGGACCAGTTGGGGCCCGACATCTTGCCAGGCCAGTGCCGCAGCGGCAAAAAACTGTCCACCGATCTTGACTCGTGGGCTGATGCTGTAGATATCGTCGAACAATCCGGTCAAGGTAATTACAGCAGCCCCAACGATGATGCTGATGGGGAATAAGATCGTTTCGTTGTCGTTCAGGTGTGACGTGATCAGAAAACAGGCTGCGATACCCGAGATCCAGCCGATGAAAATGGCTACTCCCCCAAGATAGGCCACGGGCTCAGGGTGGTTCTTACGCCGCAGATCGGGCCAGTCGACGATACCGTTTCTAACCGCCAGTATCCGCATTAGTGGTGTCAGCACGAAGCTGACGAAGAACGCGACAAAGAAGATGCTCATGTAGGGCGCAACAATGGCCTGAAAGCCTTGGGCGGAGGGATCGCTGCTCAGGGTTGAAGTCGCTAGCAGGGGCAGCACCTCGGTCATTAGTGTTGTCGACCTCCTACCGCGACTTCGGCACTTACAGCAGCATTGAGTGCGGCTACCATTCGGTCCATGTTGGCCGAGGTCCTGCTTTGCGGATAATTCATCACCCGTTTGACTTCCATGACGGCTGCAAGGGGATAGATCTGGTCTACCCGTTGAAGTAGCATCTGGTTGCGGACGAAGTCTCCGGTATTGGCTTTGATTGCTTGGCAATCGTTGCCAAGCAAATGCTTGATATTCTGGTGACTATCCGTGGCCAGATCGTTGACGAGTGCAACATGGCATCCCTGTTCACACAGCTGTTCTCGGCAAGGTGCGAGCCGATAAATCCCGCTCTTCCGGTGATGAGCGTCTTGTTGCGCAATGGGCGGAGTCTCTCATCCCTTGGGTGAACCGAATCAGGAGTCTTCTTTGTCGCGGGTCATTGTTGGGTCCAGGGATTCAGCTTTGCGGTTTACGGCAAGTCCAGTTGCGTCGTGATCGGCTGTTTTCCCGTTGCCCGTTGACCCATTGCGATAGCGGTAGAATTCCTTGTAGTTCTTTTTAAAGTAGCCGCCGGCACTGGAGCGGACGCCATTGAGTATGACACCCAGCAGATCGCCACGCTGGCCATCGAGGTTGCGCATCATGCGTTCGATCATCCCCCGCTTATCCTCACCGGCGCGGATGATAATTGCGATGGAGTCGACCATCCGGGCCAGTATCTCGCTCTCCGAGGCCAGAAGAGCAGGTGCCGTATCAATCAGGATCAGGTCGTACTCGGCTTCTAGTTCGCTCAACAGGGAGCGGAACCGTGGACACTCTAGCAGTTCGGGTTGTGCATCTTCTGTATGTCCTGCTGGCAGTATCCACAGATCCAGATCCGGCACTTTTTGGATGATGTCTCCAGCTGACACATCGTGGCGCAACAGGTCAACCAGCCCGTCCCCGTGTTCGACGCCCATGGCTCGGCCCAGGGAGGGCCGGCGGAAGTTCGCATCAATCATGAGAGCCTTCCGGCCGTTGAGGGCAAAGCTGGCGGCAAGGTTTTGGATCGTGGAACTGGCACCGCAGTTCGGCTGGGCGCCGGCAATTAGCAGTGTCTTGTAACCTCGCCGGTCCATCTTGTTAAGGATGGCAGTACGGATGTGCCGGAACTGTTCGGCGATCAGTCCGGTGGGCTGACGTTCCACGATCCGTTCGATATGAATTTCGCCCGAAGGATCTTCAGTGGCATCCGGTAGCAGCCCGAGCAGTTCCGTTTCAGGCATCAGTTTGATATCAGAGGGGCTACGGACCCGCTGGTCGAGTGACTCGATCAGGAAGACCATGCCAACGGTTCCAAGCAGGGTCAGACAGGCGACGATGGGAATGACATAGTGAATCAGGGGGAAAGTCAACTCTGCCGTGGTTGGGGCACCTCGCTGCTTGACATTTACTTTGTCACGTTCAAGCGTAACGCGAATATCGGCCAGGGCCTCGTCGAGTCGCATCTGCTTCTTCCACTCCATTTCTCGCTCTTCAACCAGTTTGTGATAGCGCTCCAGCCGACCGGTCAGATCGATCATGCGATTGGTGGCGTCCTCGATTTTGGGGGCGAGTCCATCCAACTGAGATTTCATATTCTCAATCGACTTGGCGGCAGATTGAAACCGAGCCGCCTCCAATTCTCGCAGATTGCGGTCTATCACGATCTTTTTTTGGGCCCGCAGTTCTTCCAGGCTCACCTCAATCTGCCGCGAGGTCATGTGCTTGTTTCCGAGCAGGCGCCGGGTCGTTTCAAGACGCTGTATCAGATCGTTTTCAAGGAGGATCATCCGTTGCACTTCGCTAGTCTGTTCAATCTCCTGAACGGCTTCGGGGCTGGCTTCGATCTGGCCGGTGCGCTGCTGGGCCAGAAGCCCTTGGTAGACCGCCATGGCCGAGGCGAGGTAGGCGGTCAACTCACTATTTTGCTGGCTTAGTGCGGCCAATTCAGTAGCGGCGGTGCTCTTGCTGACGTCGAGGATTTCGATATCTTCCTGTGCTGCGAACTGAGCGATCTGGTCGCTCAGGCGTCGGGTATTGTTTTCCGAACGCTCCAACTCTTTCTGTAGCGCGTTGCGTACCTCGCGACTGTCGAGGCTGACCGCATCCGACTTCTGTCGCAGGTAGACCTTGGTGATTGCATCGATGATGCGTTTGGCGTCGTGCTCATAAGGAGTAGTAACTGACAGATTGATCAGAGATGTATTGCGTATCATCGAAACTGACAACGCATCGTCGATCAGTTCTTCGTATGCTTCTCGCATGTCCGTGCCGAACTTTTTAATCCACTGGGTGTTTTCCTGAACGATGGAGCGGTTGATTGCCTCGGATAGGATTCCTTCTGATTGGATCATCATCACTTCGTTCTGAATCAGCGTTTCCAGCATATCCCGCTTGGTCCCCATCATGTCATCTTGGCCCGTTGTAAACGGCTCATCGCTCATAGGGGTGACTTCGAGGTAGGTGGTCGAGGTCCATCGTGGCATCGTGACCCGTAGCACGCCCCAAGTGATAAGGCCGACGATAGCGCCGATAACCGTCATGACCACGAGCAGCCATAGGTATTCGCGCAGTACGCGGACTACGTCCACGGACTTGAAACGCCCCGGGGTCTGGGGGCCAGTGGCAGGTGCCATCATCGTTGTCGTTGCATGGGGATTGAGGCTCATGACGTAGGGCCCTTCTACTATTGGTTTCTGTCTCTTTGTTTTAAGTTAGTTGCCCAGAGTGCTCAGGCGATCTTTTGCTTTGTCCCGCACGTCGGGATCGTTTGCCATTTCTGCCAGCCCAATAGCTCTTTTATAATGGTCCCGAGCACGCTCTCGGATATTGAAATATTCGTATACGATGCCTAGGTGCAAAACATTCAATGGGAGTTCTTCCAGTTCTACGCTGTGTTCGAGGTTGTCCTTGGCTTCGGATGTTCGACCTGAGGCGTACTGGACCCATCCCAAGGTATCCAGCACATGTGCGTTCAGCGGAGCCAAGCGGGCGGCTCGTTCGGCCATTGACAACGCTACTTCCGGCTCGCCCAGGTTATCGGCAAGTAGATAAGCGAGGTTGTTTAGCGTACTAAGGTCATTCGGATAGTCGACGAGTAGGCTTTCATAGATCTCCCTCGCCTTACCGTAGTTTCCGGTGCCCTGCAGCGCAGTACCCTCTAACTGGCGGTGAAGCAGACGCATTCTGGAATTATCGGGTGAGAGTTGGGGTTTGATTGAGCCCAACCGGTCGAGTGCTTTTGAGTATTGGCTCATGCTTATCTGCAGTCGACTCGCCAGCAGTTCGAAGTATAGATCGTCAAATCGTTGGGTGATCGAAGAGACCAATTTTAGGGACTCTGCAGGGTCGAAAGCCGCGGTCATCTGGTGGCTGACCGCTTCAGCTTGATTGATGTTCTGGCATCGCTCTAGGGCTCGGGCAAAGACTTGTTTGGCCGCTTCAGCCTGCCCCTGGGCCACCAGAGCGGTGCCACGTACCGCCTGCAGCCTTGGTTTTTGGTTGACCAGAACGACATGCTCCTTCATTAGCGACAAGGTGTCAGCAGGTTTCTCCTGCTGCAGGTAGAGTTGGGCTAGGACCATGACGTTCTGGAGTGTTGGAGCAGTCGGAAGAATTTGCTTCATGTACTCGACGGCTCGCGGCAGGTTTTTATCGCGCATCGCCTGCTGTGCGAGCAGCCGGGTCCAACCCAGTTGTTCCGGGAATTCGGCAGCGGATTGCTCGAGCAGGCGTCTCGCATTGGTGCTGTCTTCATTGTTCTGGTATATCCGGACAAGTTGGAGGCGGAGGTTTGGGTTGGTCGGATTGGCTTCTATTGCAAATTGCAGTTGCCGGATCGCTTCCTTGAGGTTCCCCATTTTTGCGTGCACATTGGCCAAAGGAGCAAAGATCTGATGCAGCTGCGGATTCAGTTCAAGTGCACGGTTCAGGTCGGTCAGGGCGGCGGGCAACTGGGCCGGGTCGGCGGCCAGCAACTGGCCCCGCAGGTAATACGTCTGTGCCCGGCTACGGTCAATGCGCATTGCAATATTCAGCAGGCGCATTGCCTCCTCGGTTTGATTGCGGGCGATCTCTAGAATCGCTCGCATCGTTATCGCCTCAATGTTGTGCTGCAGCTGCCCCGCATCTAGGAGCTGCACTGCCTCATCTGGGCGGTCCAAACGCAATAGGTTTTCCGCCAGCCGTAGTGCCAACCGGGTGTCCTGCGGATTCTGCTCGTAGAGACGGAGGTAGATCTCAATCGATTCGGCATTGCGGCGCAGGTTGAAATACGTGTCTGCCAGCGATCGTGAAACCTGGTTGAACTCCGGATCCTCCAATGCGATCCCAGCGAAGTAGGCCTGGAGGGCATCATCAATCTGTCTAATCTGGGTAAGGTAACCTGCCAGAAAGATGTAATCCAGCTCGTCGACAAGATCGCCGCGATTCTCGATGTAGTTCTCGATCTCGCGCCTGCCACCCTCGGTGTCTCCCAACTGACGGAGGATATAGCTAAATGTCGCTACGTTGGCACGAGACCTACCCTCCTGTTCGATCAGATTGGTGATTACCTGCTTGCCTTCGGTGCGATAGGTCTGGGCCCGCTTGCGCTTCTGAGTCGCCTCGGCATCATCTGGGTTTTGTTCGACCTCATTCTCAAGGTGTTGAGCCTGATCGATCAGAAGCATAGCCAGTGATCGCCGATTCTGGACATAGCCAGGCGTTGATTTAATCAATCGCTGGCGTACCTTGATGGCTGTTTCCGGGTTGCCGTGCTGCTGTTCCAGCCGCAGGTACCCCTCTAGAATCTTGGAGTTTGTCGGGGCGGCTTTGTGGGCCGACCGCATGTGCTGCAGTGCTGCAGCATGATTGGCACTACGTAGTTCGATTTGAGCTAGACCGACTCGGGCAACTACGTTGTCGGGTTTCTGCGCGATAGCCCGTCGATAGGCATCCGCCGCGTCACCGTACTTGTTGTCTTGAGCAAGTACGTCACCGAGTTGTCGCCAGCCTTCGGAGTAGATCTCACGGGCATTCAACCCGCGGCGCAACGCCGCGGCTGCCTGCGCCCACTGTTTCTGGGCGATGGCCAGTTGCCCTTCATAAAAGGCGCCATGAGCTAGATCAATGTTCAATTGCCCGGCGCGGCTGGCCAGATGCTTGGCCTGTTCAAAATTATCATCGCGGAGGGCTTGGCGGAAACGCAGATCTACCACATCAGCGTGATCGGGGTTGATTGCGGCAGCTTTTTCGGTAGCTGCTATCGCCTTATCGTGTGCTCCGCCCCGGTTGTAGAGGCGGGCCCGAACGACCGCCTGCAGAAGCGGATCCTTTTGTTGGGAAGCGTATGTATCGGCTACATCATCCAGAGTCAACCGTGGTCCCTGCTGACCACCGGACAATGCCTTCTTAAGCTGTTCAACCTTGTCTGGACTTACTCCGGCCTGTTCAGCATTTGCAAGCAGTTCGTCCCGGCGCTGCTCGTCCACGAGTAACAACAGTTGGCCTAGTGACCGGAGGTCCTTGGGATTGGCAGCGATCCGCTGTTCGAGCAGTAAGATCGCCTGGTCATTCTGTTCATTATCCACGTACAACCGGGCTAGTTCGGCGGCTACGGCGGGATACCGATCCAAGTCGATTTTCTCATACCAATGGATCGCCTTGTCGGTCTGATCCTCACGCGCATAGATCGATGCCAAAAGTACGACACCTGTGGTGTCAGTTTCGGGGTCGGGGCTCGGCTCGGCCTCGGGATCATCTGGAGTGAGGTTGTCAGGAGGGTACAGGGCCAGCAGCATGTCCTTGGCCGTGTCCGGCTCACCGTGTTGCAGGTAAATCTCGGCTAGGTGCAGCTTCAACTGCGGCACGTCGGGGCGCAACTTGATCAATCTTTTTAGGTGATCTGTTGCGGATCCCCAGTCGTTGGTCTTCTGTTCCGCACGGGCAAGCAGCAATAGGATTTCAGGGTCATTGTTTTGGAGCTTGTCGGAAGCATTCTTGAGTTTCTGCACCGCCAGGGAGTGTTCGCCACGATTGAAATGTAGTTGGCCAGCCAGTCGGTTCAGCGGGGCTGAGTCGATCCCGATGGTTTCGAGGTCGCTGATGATCTGCTCAATCTGATCGTGGTACTGCTCTTTTTGCTGCGGGTCCTTGCTGATTTCGGCGCGGGTCAGCATCAGCCGTCCAGCTCGCAGTGAGGCTTCAGCCAGCATGGTTTCGTTCTTCCACAGCGCCACGGGCTTAGTGGGTTTCTTGACGCTGCGGGCCTGCATGTACGCGGCTAGCGCTTCGTCGTACATCCGCTGTTTCTCCAGTACTGTGCCCAGTAGCATGTGACAGATAATCGCATCTGGCTGTGTCACCAAGGCGGTTTCAATCAGGTGTTGGGCTCGGCTCAGATCCGATGCTTCGATGGATGGATCTGACATACCAACGGCGAGGGCGGTCAGCGCAGCGACACCACCTTGGAATAGCTGGCTGTTTCGCTGCTTGTCCGGATTGGAAAGCAATGTTTGTTCGAGTTGTTCAACGATCGGAGCTGCTTCGACCAGGTGGTGCGTCCGCAGCGCGCGAAGGATTGTGTTCAGGCTCAATAATTCTGCCTGGTCGATTTTGGGGTCAGCTTCGACCAGCCGCACGATGGCTCCGGGTTCAATAGTTGTCAGGCGATTGATAGCCTGTCGTCGGCTACGGGGCATCATCCGGTGATCGAGCAGGATGGCCACATGCATCCACTGCCGATGAGGATCTTCCGGATCCTGTTCAAGCATACGCTGCGTAATCTTGACCGCGGCACCTCGGAGCCGTTCAGATTCATCGGGATCGCCGGTGGAGCGGTCCTGCTGCCGGGCTTCGAACAGGTTCCACTTTGCTAGGTGGTACATTACCTCGGGTTCGCCAGGATGGGCCTTGTTATATGCCCCAAGGTCCTCTCGGGCCTGTACCTGGTCACTGCGGGGCATAGTTTCAGACAGCATTCTCATCTGGGCAATACCGCGGTACTTCCTGGCCAGCAAGTCATCGGGGTTGTTTTCGAGGTTGGAGTTGGCTCGCTGGTATAACAGGTCATTTTGGCCAAACTCATTGCTAAGCATCATGAGGTGGGCATACAGATCTTTCTTGCGAGCAATATTGGACGGTTGGAGTTCTGTGAGCATGCGAAGCGCCTCACCGGTCTTGCCGATGAAGTTTCGGGCGTCGACTCGGTCCAAGGCCTCGACCTGGTTGAGCGTTTGCAGGTATTTCTCAATCAGTTGGACCTTGGTACGGTCCTTACCGATCGCCTTCTCATAGGTTTCAAAGGCCAGACGCAGGTCGCCTTGGGTGACGAGCATGTCAGCTTGTCGTTCGAGGCGAGACGAGCTCCGGTGTACGAATACGTAGTAGAAACCGAACAGGACCAGCACCAACGCAATGATGGTGGTACTCAGGATGACGACGAATTTTGTATTGACTTTGGCAGGCATGGTTTCAGTACTTCCGTTTCTGGGTTCGTTTGGCCGATTCAACCGGCGGGCGGAGTTTATTAAGGATTCGGGTCTGGTGCTGGTATTGCGGAGCGGTCGCCCGGCCATCGGCCCGTCTGGACTTCGGTCCAGTCCGGTAGGCAGGCCATGATCTCAGGCAGCATTGCCGCAAGGAAGCTTTCGACCCGTTGGCGGGCCAATTGTTCATCAGCCATGCCAATGAACACGGGATTGCCGTTCTGGTTTTGTATGAATCGACCAGGCATCAGTTCAATCTTGCAGTAATAGGCGTGCTCATCATGCGGGTCGAACCCTTGGGCACGCACATGGTCAGGACCAGGTAGAAACTTACCGTTAGCAGCGAAAAAGTAGATGACATTGGATTGCAACGACCCAAAGGCATAGCGAAACTGTGTGGCTCTGATCTGGGTATCGGGGATGGACACGTAGTCCATTAACAGTTCGCTGAATGCGAGGGTCTTGCCATCCTGGGTTCGGTATTCCGGACCCCGAACATCGATCACTTCAATTGATTTTCCCTGGTACTCCGCTCCGCCAGCGGTGAAACAACGCTCGGGTACGTGCGGCACGGTATCAGCCGTGCCCGTGTAGTAGGGCACGTGCAGGCGTAAAAACTGGCCCGGCTGGTTTTTGGGCCATTGGGTGTCTTTGTAGATGTTGGTGATGTAGTCTCGGGTACCCAGTTCGTCGAGCAGTTCAGCACTCAGGGGTGGTTCGCTCATGTGTAGCACCCATGGGTGAACAGCGGCCATCTTGTACAGGTGGTGCCGAAGCGGTACTGCCTTCTTGTGCAGCACCATTTTGGTCTTGGCAATGACGGCACTTTGACCGGCGAAACTAGTGGCCATGATCGCCGCCGCTACTGCGGTTGCTAGGGCAATGCGCACTTGCCGGGTCGATGCCGCGGCTGTCGGCATCAATCGAGGCAGGATGGTCAGTCCGATGATCGAGCCCATGATTGCGGGTGGCAGCAGCAGCCACATGAGGCTGATGGCGCCGCGGGTCAGGAGCACGGGAACCGAGGGGATCGCCACGTCTGGCGGCTCGATTTGTTGCATGGTGATGTACACCGCGCCAGATGCCAATGCAATCAGGATACCGATCACGATAAAAATTGAGACCAAGCCACGAGATATCGGTTGCTGGGGCTCCGATCTATCTGTGGCAGATGGGGCTGGTGGCCGTGCAGGGGCATCGTTTGAAACGATGATCTGATCCAGGATCCAGCCAATCAGCAGGAACAGGAATGCGGCTGGAATCAACATGATCATGCCTACGAAGGTGTGAAAATCACCGGTCGCCATGTCCCTGTTGTAGGTGTACAGGACGCCGATCACAGTGACGCGACCTACGTTTACGCTCACGGCAATCGGCACGGCCAGCAGGATCATCACAATTCGCTGCCACCAAGGTCGCTCCCATAGCCATGCCAGGGCCACGCCCATCGCTAGGAATGCCATGAGCATTCGCAGTCCTGCACATGCTTCGGCGATATTGATGGGTTCTTGGATCAGATTTCCGGCTTTCCAAAATGTCAGGTCAATTGTCGAACCACGGTTTTCAACGCCTTCCAGGCGGGGCATGAACACAGCGATCAGTTGCAGGGCCACCGTGGAGCATTTGGCCGCCACCCACTGTAGTTGTGCAGCGACCTGGCTCCAGATGCGGTCACTGACCTTGACGGCAAATACCAGATAGACGATTGGAAACCACAGGATGCTCATCATGCGCCCGCCAAGCAGGAACAGCACGAGGCCAAACAGCATCAGAATCATGCTGTACCCCTGGGCCATGTCGTTTTGAATGGGGTAAATTCCAGCGGCGTAACCGTAGAGCCCAAGAAGCATGATTGGCACACCCCACCAGCAGACGCAGGTCGTGTGGGCTGCCAGCTTTACTCGCTGCTGAAAAACGTAATAACCGGCGATTAGCGGGACCACCAGTGCGTGTGACCAGTTGTTATCACTGGTAGCGATACGCCACATGCGATAGAGGAAGCTCCAGTGCAAGACGGCAAACAAGCCCACCAGTAGACCAATCCACAGCCAGCCCTCCCGGCTGATCAGTGGCCGGGGATGCGATCCATCCGTCAGGTTTGTCATTGAGGCGCTGGTCATGCCGATCTCTTTCTCACTCACTTTCCGGTTGCCAAGGGAGTGTGTTTGCCCTCAGATACCCGGTCAAGGGAAATTTCTTTCGGCCGCTCGATTCCCGAACGATTTGTCTATCGACCAATTAGCGAACGAGCTGTCTGTTCACGGGATTTACGGTCAGGCCGAGGTTGCAGTTCATTTTCGAATGCTAAATCGGTACGACATGGTTGCCATCCCCGACATCCGCCCTTGGAAATGGGGAATTCTTAGCCCTTAATCGTGCATGGGGCCAAGCAGGGCGAGTTCAGTTGCCACATATCCACCGTAGTGCTTGGCCCGAACTCAAGTTATAGGACCTGAACTGCACCCAAGCCAGCCCGGATTTTGTATATTGAATTATACCATGTAACGGGAGATGGACCAAGAGAGTGGCCATTGGTCAGACTGATGCTTGCGGGGGTGTTAGCCCCTAGCATGTTGGAGAAGTCTGACCGGCACAACCGGAGTTGTACGGGATCTTATCAGAAGCAATAGGCGAAGAAACCGCTGAGTCGCAAGATAGCGGTGACCTACGGATTTTCCGGAACCAGGCAGTGGCGGTGCAGAGCTAACAAATCAGAAAATAGGCCAGTGCTCTATTTATGGGAATACATCGGATCCCCAATTCCTATCCAACACGAAGCCAAACCCATAGGTCATGCGTAATCCGTTACGGAAGATCGCCAGCGGCGTAGCGATGAAGTCGGTGCCGACGTTCAGCAAGTCATCTGGCTTGAGGAATATATCAGGTTCGGTCCCCTCAAAAATAGCTCGAACATTCAGGCGAATCATGGATTCTTCATTGTCGCCCACTCGGCGAATCAAGTCCACGCGCTCGGGGATAGCTATCTGCGACAAGTTGCCTGCCGACGCCACCAACTGTTTGAGGGTCAGAGCAGCTTCGCCAGGCACGGTGTACGCGCCTGGTCGGTTGATTTGGCCCATGATGTAGACATAGCCCGCGCTCGAATCGGGCACGCGGATCACATCACCGGGCCGGATGATAATGTTGTAACGCATGTCGCCGTTGAGCAGACGTTCATAGGGAATCTCAATGATGCGTTGAGTGATCAGCGAACTGAGGCCAGTATTACCCGCAATCTGTTCGGGGGTAACGGCTCCGGGTCCATGGACATCAATCTTTACCCAGCGGTTGCCGACGTAGACCCATTGACCTGGCTGCGGATCATGGTCCAGGCCACTTTCAATAGCCTGCGGGGCTGGTGCCTTGGGGCTGGGGGTATTGACCTCAGGTTCGGTATCGATGCCTTTAATGAGTTCCTCGATCAATTGGGTGGGATCTGTAGTGGCCGGCGGTGCGGGTTCCAACTGGCCATCATTGGTGGTATCGCTCGACAAATCACCGGCGACTTCGGAGCTCAGCGGCGTCTGGCGGAAGATATGCAGTTTCTTCGTGCGCCCGGGTACCCCGCGGGCCAGAGCCAAGGCGTCAAGCATGCGGAAGTCAGGCTTGGGAATCATGTAGGTGCCGATGGCGGTACCACCTTGGAGTGGTTGGCCGATCACGCTGAAGGTGTTCTGACGCGACTCCTGCATGATCACGCTGACCTGTGCGTCGCGCAGAATACTCTTGCGTTCTAGGACATTCTTGATCTCTATTTCGAGTTGGCTGGCACTAAAGCCAGCGGTCCGGATTGGACCAATCACCGGTAGGCGTAATTGGCCGGTTTCATCAACGCGCCGCGTGTTGACTGACTCTTGACCTGGCGAGATCAGTTCAAAGACAACAACGGTGACTAAGTCGCCAGGTCCAATAACATATTCTCGCATGTCAGGAATCAGGTCACTGGCTTGTACGCTGGTGACCGCCAGTCGGCCGTCATCGGCGGGTTCAATCACATCGAGGCGCTTCAGGATGGGTAGGGTGACCGGTGTGTGCTCCCATCGACCCACGACCGATGGATTCATGAAGGAGTCGCTTTCACAGCCCGTCAAGGCTGTCGTAAAGGCCAGTAGGCCAAAAGCAATCCACTGCGGGCACCTGGAACTTGTCGAAACGGATCGAAGGATGTATCTGTGCATCGCCGTCGCTACTCCTACGTGTCATGACAAGTCTCGAACCCCGATCTGCCGTCAAGCGGCCACCACCGCCAACATGCCTGATGTTGGTAAGGCCCGATTTGATTATATTACTTCATTTTCCATCGGTCGGCACTTATTTGTAAGGGCCGTTTTTGCCTCACAAATTTTACGACTGTGCAAATGGGGCTGATCTAAGACTGGATTCAGTTCAACCGGCCGAATCTTCCTGATATTACCGGTCCTTGCAGTCGGCTGGCATCCCAGCCGACTGCCGGTAACATGGTTGGCTGAGAACTTTTTTGGCGTGAGCGAACTGCCAACCATGGTACGAAGCATCAGCATCATCGGTGACGGCGCCATGGCCACGGTCTGTGCCCTGCTGCTGCATGGGAGGGGGCTGCAGGTACGGATCTGGGGAGCATTCGCCGAACATATAGCCGATCTGGTGCAGGTGCGAGAGAACAATCGATATCTACCAGGGTATCGGCTTCCAGAGGCAATCCAGCTCACTGCCGATGAGGCCGTGGCGTTTGATGATGTGGATTTAGTGCTTAATGCTGTTCCCACCCAGTACATTCGCAGTGTTTGGCAGCGTTTAGCTACCCATGTACCGGTGGGGGTGCCTATCGCTTCGGTGGCCAAGGGTATCGAACAGGAAAGTCTATTGCGCCCTACTCAGATAATTGCAGATGTTTTGGGTTACGGTGCAGATGATCCAGACCGCGGAGCCCGGCCGTTAGCGGCGATTTCTGGCCCTACAGTGGCCGATGAGTTGGCCAAATGTTTGCCCGCAACGGTTTGTGCGGCGTCGGATGATGATGCGTTTGCCCGGACCCTGCAGGAGGTGTTTACCACCTCATGGTTTCGTGTGTATACGAATACCGATTTGATCGGTGTGGAGTTAGCGGGTGCAACCAAGAACGTGATCGCATTGGCCGCGGGCATTCTCGATGGCCTACAGGCAGGCAACAACGCCAAGAGCGCCCTGCTCTCGCGGGGGTTGGCAGAGATCACACGTCTTGGAGTCGCGATGGGTGCGGCGACTGAGACGTTCTTCGGTATTGCCGGCGTGGGTGATCTTGCGACCACGTGCTTTAGTCCAACTGGTCGAAATCGCCGTTGCGGAGAACAACTGGGTCGGGGGAAGACGCTTGCCGACATCCTTGAGGAGATCCCAGGTGTTGTTGAGGGCGTGCCAACGACCCGATCGGTCCTGACTCTAGCCCAGAAGTATCGCGTGGAGATGCCCATTACCGAATCTGTGTTTCAGGTGCTCTTCGAAGGGTTAGATCCGTTGGAGGCGATCAGCCGCCTGATGTCCCGTGACCCGAAGGCTGAGCGTGTTCGCTAAGAGGCCAACTCCGATCAGGCCTTGCAGAACTTAGGCCACCGATTCTTCCCCAATCGTTAACTCAAGCCGGCAGGGATTCTGCCCGAATCAGACACAAATGTCTGCGATTCTTTGCCTCCGTACGGAGCCGGTTGTTTGTACCCAAGGTTGCATCAGGACGATCGGCTCAAGCCTTGGGCACCAGATCCTCCGGCGCCAAGGGACGCGGGGGTGGATTCGCTGCGTCTATGGATCAGCGATCAGCGGTGGATTTCGTTGCTGGAGCAGATTGCCCGGGAATCCGTACAAAGGTCGGTTGACGAGAGGCGAAACCCGGCCGAGCCTCGCTACGCCAGCCAGATGCGGTGCATCCTGCGTCTGGGATATCCAGGCCAGACACCGGGGATTTACCTTGTACGATGTCACAACGTTTCTAGCGGTGGCATGGGATTCTTGCATGGTGGATTCATCCAACCAGGTACGCGTTGCACCTTGGGGCTACAGGCTATTGAGGGCGTTGGTGGCATCGTGTCCGGTCGAATTGCTTGGTGCCGTCAGATCCAGCCGGAAGCATTTGACGTCGGGGTTCAGTTTGACCAATCAGTTGACGTGCTGCATTTCCTAGAGCCTGATGAGCCGTTGTCGGCCTGATGGTGGTGGTGTAACGGTTATGGACTTGGTGCGGGTTGCGTTGATTTGTTCGGCGGCACTTATGCCCGTGGCCTCTTGGGACGATACCTACCCCCAGTGGACACAGATCAACTTCGACCAGCGCGGCGGTTGACCCGACGTGTGATTTCCTTGGGGATTTCATGGACCTTGATAGTATTTTGAAAACGGCCGTGGAGTTTGGTGCCTCCGATATACACCTGATCGCAGGGCATCCACCCATGGCCCGCCTGCACACCATCATGACACCTATGGACTATCCAGTCATCACGGCCGAGGGCGCCATGCGATGCCTGATAAAGATGGCTGGTGAAGAGCAGCTCAAGGCTTTCGAGAAAATCAAGGATGCAGACTTCTCGTACGAGATTCCGGATTTGGGTCGATTTCGAGTCAATGCCCATATGCAGCGCCACGCCGTAGGCATTGCTCTGCGTGCGATCAAAACCGATATCCCCCCACTGGTTGAGCTGAATTTACCGGAAGTGATTGGCCGACTCACCTACCTGCCCCGGGGGCTGGTTTTGGTGACCGGTGACACCGGTTCGGGCAAGTCGACGAGTCTTGCTGCGATGATCGACACAATGAATCATCGCTACCAGAAGCACATCATCACTCTTGAGGATCCAATCGAATACACCTTGGTCAGCAACAAGTGCCTCATTGAGCAGCGGGAACTTGGTGCTGATACCCCGTCGTTTGCCTCCGGTTTGCGGCATGTGCTGCGCCAAGATCCAGACATCATTTTGGTTGGTGAAATGCGTGATCTGGAGACTACGGCAGCTGCCATTACCGCAGCCGAGACGGGGCACCTTGTATTCTCAACGTTGCACACAGTCAATGCATCGCAGACGGTAGAACGAATTATCGATATGTACCCCGCAGATCAACAGAACCAGATTCGTTCCATGCTTGCGAATACGCTACAGGCCGTCGTGTCGCAGACCTTGTTCAAACGGATTGACAAGAAGGGCATGGTGCCGGCAGTTGAAGTGATGCTGTGTACGCCGGCGGTTCGAAACCTGATCCGCGAGGATCGAGCATTCGAGATTCCCAATGTGATTGAGACCAATCGTGCACTGGGTATGAATAGTTTGGATAACGCCATTGCCGAGTTGTTCTTCAATGGCATGATCAGCCGTGAAGATGCGATCGCCCAAGCTGCGTATCCAGATAAGCTCGAGAGGGCGATGGTTGCCTGATCGACGGCCGGAACTGAGAAGTTGTCGGAAGCAAGAGGCCCTATCACATAGGAGTT
>CAUZOD010000018.1:0-21333 GCA_963581115.1 Phycisphaerae bacterium
CCAGGCGGCACCATACTCTACGAAGCCCATAAGGCTTTGGAGCAACTGTGCTTGGAGCGAGATCTGTACCATGAGAAGCTTCGGTTGGCGACTCGCTACGCCGAATTGACCTATTACGGCCAGTGGTTTCATCCACTTCGTGAATCCCTGCAGGCATTCATGGACCGGGCCAACGAGGTTGTCACCGGGCGAGTCAATATCAAGCTGTACAAGGGACGGGCCCAAGCGGTCAGTGCCGACTCGCCCACCAGCTTGTACGACATGAACCTAGCCAGCTTCGCGATGGATGATTACGACGTGACCGCGGCCCGCGGATTTATCGATCTATTCGGCCTGCCGATGCAGATGCGAGGGCTCAAGCAAAAACTCGAAGGCCCCAGCGAGTCGCCCAACTCCCAATAACTTTTTCAGTGATCACCTCGAACCCGCACGGCTGGCGCCGCATCGCCGTTACAACCCCGACATCTCCACCACGCCAGTGATCTTCGGGTCCGAGCGGGCACATCGCATTTGACCGCCTTGGCGGCTGGAGTATCCATGAGGCATCTCGCCCGGAGGTGTGCAAATAAAGACGGAGACAATGTACCCGCCAACCAACAAGAGGATCCTGCCATGCACAGCTGCACACGCACCCGTCAGACCCTCGGATACACGCTCATGTTCGCTACACTTGGCATGACCCTGACCGTAATCGGCTGGTATCACTTCAACGACGATTCGGAGCAATGGTTCAGTACGGCATTACTGCACACGGCTGAGCTCAAGCCGATCACACCAGCGACGATTGATCCAAAACATGATTCTGAAAATCACTCGACCATAGCGTCCCCTATCGATACCCGTGAGTTGGCCAAGCTACAGCACCGCTGCACATCGATCAACGGCTTAGCCTATCGCTAAATGTTTCAGCTCTGGGTTCAATCGCATAGCTCAGAAATTAATACGTTCAATCGGGAGGGACTGGATATGCCGTTTCTTCTACGCCCACGACTCACGAAGAGCCGCTGCGGGCTTCCTCCGACGTAACTGGGCTGCCCTCAGAGCCACTAGGAACATCTTCTGGCGACAAATCCTGAGGTGGGGGCGGATGTTCAACCAAATTTCGATTCGGTAGTACCCATAAGCCAGTGCCATACCTACCTAGCCACCGGTCGCGTAGTGCCATCCGGTTACCACCGCTGCAAGCAAAATGAGCGGGCTTCCTGTCGGAGTACGTCTGGCAGGACTCAGATACTCACAAAAGAGCGGAGGGCGAATTCTGTTAACGCAATCGCCCCAAATGACGGAGCATCGACAGCACGCCCAGGGGCACAAGAGCTGCCAATACGCTTGGCTTGAGGCTAGGTAGAATTCTGCCGTGCTTGCTTCTGCCACAGCTCGTCAGTTTTGCCCGCCCCAGTTGGATTGCGCCGCCTGGGAGCAACTCCAGCCCCTATATCGGGAGCTTCAGCAGCGGCCCCTCCACGATATTAGAGGGCTGCAGCAGTGGCTGAAGGACTGGGGTGAACTGAGCAGCGTGATCGATGAATACGGCACTCGCTGCTATATCGAGCACGCCTGTCACACCGACGACCCTGACGTTGAACTTGCCTATCTGCATTTCGTTGAACAAATCGAGCCGAAAGTCACGCCTCTGGATTTCGAATTGAAACGCCGATTTGTCAATTCCCCTCTGAATCATGAACTGAGCGGACCGCGTTTCGAGGTACTTCTGCGTGGTTGGCATGCCGACATAGAACTGTTTCGCCCAAAGAATATCCCCCTGCAAACTGAACTGACTAAACTCAACAGTGAATACGACAAACTCATTGGGGCAATGCTGGTTGACTACAAAGGGGAACTGCACACACTACAACAGCTGGCCAGATTCCAAGAAGAGCCGGACCGTGCCGTGCGCCAAGAAACCTGGGAACACTCAGCCCAGCGTCGCCTGAACGATCAGGACCAGATTGATGGCTTATTTGATCGCATGTTTGACCTACGGGTCCAGATAGCCCAGAACGCCGGCAAAAAGAACTTTCGGGACTGGGCCTGGCAGGCGAAAAACCGATTCGACTACACCCCGCAGCAGTGCATCGAATTTGCCGATGCGATTGAACAGGTCTGTATACCACGGGTTGCGGCCCTAGATGAACGCCGGCGCCAACATCTGGGTGTCGACCAGTTACGACCATGGGATGAGTCCGTAGACCCACTTGGCCGGCCTCCGCTACGCCCATTTGACGCCGATGACGTCTCGGGCCTGCTCCAAGGCTGCACCACGATTCTCCATCGCATTGGGGCGGAACTGGGAGAACGGTTCGCGACGCTAAAGTACCGGCACAACCTCGATCTGGACAGTCGAAAAGGCAAACGAGCCGGAGGGTTCCAGGCCTCGCTAGAAGAATCCGGCGAACCGTTTATCTTTATGAATGCAGCTGGCGTACATCGCGATGTGGAGACGCTGTTGCATGAGGCCGGACACGCTTTTCACTTCGTCAGATCGCTCCCGGAACCCTTGGTCTTTCTGCGCCGAGCTCCGCTGGAGTTCTGTGAAGTCGCAAGTATGACCCTGGAACTTCTGTCGGTCGACAAGCTAGACGTTTTTTACCCAGACCCGGATCAGCTAGCACGGGCACAAAGAAACCTGTATGAAGGTATTATTCGATTCTTCCCGTGGATGGCAGTGATCGACGGATACCAGCACTGGCTGTACACCCACCCGCAACACACCCGCATCCAGCGGCACCGGGCATGGATTGGCCTACTAAGCCGCTTTCAAAGCTCGGTGGTGGATTGGAGTGGCTACGAGGCGGCGCGAACATCGCTCTGGCATCGTCAGGGACACTTGTTCCACGCGCCGTTCTATTACGTTGAGTACGGGATCGCCCAGCTTGGGGCACTGCAATTATGGCAAAAATACCGCAATAATCCGCAAGCGGCCCTAGCCGATTTCCACCAAGCTCTAGCTCTCGGTGGCACACGACCGCTGCCACAGCTGTTTGATGCCGCCGGAATCCAGTTTGATTTTACCCTTTCCACTCTGGAACCTCTGATTGCCATTCTTCAGGACGAAATTGACCAGTTGCCCGATTAAATAAATTCGAACCTGCGTATCGCCATCCCGATTAGGCCCTACAACGTTTTGACACGGGATTGACGGGCGAGCATACTCGTTGCGATGTTCGCTGATCGGCCCCCGAGCAAGATTGTGATGCCATGTCGCTAATTGCCGCACTGAACGACCTGCAGACCGAACACGGGCACCTCAGCGAATCGACTCTGCGCGAACTTTCGGCGCAGCGCAGCGTTCCGCTGCACGCAATTCAGGCTCTCGTATCCTTTTACCCACACTTCCGGACCCAACCACCGCCCAGTGCGCATGTCGCCGTTTGCCGTGACATGGCCTGCCACTTGGCCGGCGGGGGCGACGCCTTGTGCGGAAAATTGCGTGCCTTAGCCCTCACAGACAATGTCGAAGTAGATACTGTCTCCTGCCTTGGCCGTTGTGAAAAAGCCCCGGCGGTGGCGATCAATGATATGCCCCTAGAGCCCTGTGACCCTGACCGGATCATGCAGATGGCCCGGGATCCGCAATGTATTCCTGCCGTACTGACCGATGCCTCTGGCCCAGACTGGCCCTACGACGCATACGACAATGTCTCTGAGAGATACAGTGTTCTGCAACGGTTGCGCGCCGGTGAACTGCTGAACGTAACCGGCGCATTGCAAGACAGTGGGCTGCGCGGCATGGGTGGCGCAGCTTTCCCCACGGGGCGCAAATGGGACCTGGTGGCCCGGCAGAGTGACCCAACTAAATATGTCATCTGCAACGCCGACGAATCGGAGCCGGGGACCTTCAAGGACCGAGCCATTCTTGCTGAGCGGCCGCATCTGGTGCTGGAGGCAATGGCAATCGCAGCAAATGTCATCGGTGCCCGAACCGGTTACGTTTTTATTCGTCACGAGTATGAACCAGAACGGCAACGGCTCGCGGCAGAACTGGACAACGCACGTTCCCGCGGCGTACTCACAGATGCGTTCGATATCGAGATATTCACCTCACCAGGCGGCTATATCTTGGGCGAAGAAACAGCACTTCTCGAATGCATGGAAGACAAGCGAGGTGAGCCGCGCAACAAACCCCCCTATCCTGGCGAAGTAGGCCTACATGGAAAACCCACGCTGATCAATAACGTGGAGACATTTGCCGCGGTTCCAGCGATTCTGAACCGAGGCCCTTCTTGGTGGAAATCAATTGGCGTTAACGGCTGTACCGGGTTCAAATTCATCAGCGTGAGCGGGCACGTCAATCAACCCGGCGTTTACCAGATCCCTATGGGAACAACGGTCCGTGACCTGATCGATCTGGCTGGCGGAGTTCTGAACGGTGCGGAACTAAAGGCTTTCGCCCCTGGAGGAGCCAGCAGCAATTTCCTACCTGCGGACTACGCCGATACACCGATAGATTTCGACCATCTCGCCCAAGCCGGCAGCATGCTTGGCTCTGGCGCATTGTTCGTCGTAGCCGAAGGCACCGATCTACTGGCCCTAGCAACGAATGTCAGCCGCTTCTTCCGCAACGAGTCATGCGGCAAGTGTGTCCCGTGCCGTGTAGGCAGCGAAAAAGCGGTGGCGATGCTGGAACGGATCCTCGCGCAAGGCGGTGACCACACTCAGTTACAACTGCTGAACGAACTAGCTGAAACAATGCTTCAGACGAGCATCTGCGGCCTCGGCCAAGTAGCGATCGCGCCGGTCCTATCGGTCATCGATCGTTTCCCGCAGGATGTGGCCCTTCACGTCCACTGACGCAATCCAACCCCTTTTAGGCGACGCCGCTTTGACCCATGCGGACACAGTGAGAACAGGTGCCGTTGTACTGGCCGGAGGTCACAGTCGCCGTATGGGGCAGCCCAAAGCTCACCTTCATTTTGGTAGCGAAACTATGCTACACCGCGTGGTACGGATCCTACAGCAAGTAGTTGCCCCAATTGTCGTCGTGTCTGCCCCCGGACAATCGCTACCGCCATTACCACCCGGCGTTCGACAAACGAGCGATGCCGTACCCGATCGTGGCCCGCTTGAAGGGCTCGCCGCCGGTCTCGGAGCCCTGCAAGCCGAGTGTGATGCAGTATACGTCTGCAGTTGCGATGTGCCACTGCTGCGTGCGGCTTTTGTCCGAAAAATGGTGGAGCTATTGAACAACCATCACATCGCAGTCCCCCGGGTCGGGGGCTACCATCATCCGCTGGCCGCGGTATACCGTATCGAAGTGCTACCTTACGTTGAGGCGTTACTCGCCACCAATCGTCTACGCCCAGCATTTCTCTTCGAGCAGACCGATGTCCGAATTGTCGAATCGTCGGAATTGATTGGTGTGGATCCACAATTGGATTCACTGCGCAACTGCAATCACCCCGAGGACTATCATGCCGCATTGGCACAAGCTGGGTTCGATCTCAAAACTGGAGATCTATAGAATCCAAGATACGAAGACGGTAGGGCTTTCTTCCCGATTCGCCTCTGGAACTAGAGATGGAACATAGGTTGTTTCACACTCTTTTATTGTCCTTGTCTGAAGTGCATGAACCTGCTCAGCAATATCATCGGCGTCCAGAGCGGTGACATCGTTGCCGTGATCGGTGCTGGCGGCAAGCACAGCCTGATGAGCCGACTAGGCCAAGAGCTAGAAGAAGCCGGGCGAGTCGTGGTACTGACCAGCACTACCAACCTGCATCGCAGCGGTGACTCGGAATCGATCTCAACGCTCGTGCTCAAACGGTACCACAACTGGCCACAACAACTAACGAATGAACTGGCTCAACGCCACCGCGTTGTGCTCGTTGGGCGCGAGTGGGGGCCAAACATGTACCGGGGCATCAATCCGAGCCAGATCGAACAAATCAGCGCCGCAGCACCGGAGGCGGTGATTCTGATCAAGGCGGATGGCGCCCGCAAGCGTTTATTGAAGATGCCCGCGGAATCCGAGCCCGTCTTTGGCCCCCAAACTGATCGGTGCATCCTTGTACTATCGCTGGCGGCGATTGGGAAACCGCTTGGCCCTCAGTATGTCCACCGACTTGACAGATTTACTCAAAGGTTGACTCAATCGGATATCACTGCTCAGACGATTGTAGACGCGATCATCGGTCCAGGCGGTTACGCTCCACGGCTGCCTCATACCAGCCACAATGTGCTGTATTTAAGTCACGGCGATACGCCGGAGAGGCTTGAAGCCGCCCGCCACATCTGGGATCAAACTCGCGGTATTTTCCATCAACAGATTGCTGGCGATACAATGCGAGGAAGTTTCGTAATAGCAGAACCGGGATCCGGCAACACATGCCCAAAGAAATCGAGCTAACTATCGACGAAAAGATCGTCCGGGCACCGAAGGGCGCCACGATCTGGGAAGCGGCCCGAATCGCCGGAATCAACGTGCCGGTCCTGTGCCATGATCCGCGATACCAGCCCGTCGGCGTCTGCCGGATGTGCGTCGTGGATGTTGGCGAACGGGTACTGGCAGCTGCGTGTGTCCGCCAGATCCACCCGGGGATGACCGTTCGTACTACGGACCCGTCGATCGATCGCCATCGACGTATGCTCACCGAGCTACTGCTAGCCGACCAACCGCCAGCCGAAAAAGACCCCCGGCAGCGTGCCACCGCCGACAATCAACTTCTGCAATTGGCAGCTGAACAGGGTCTCGCCGACAGCCGATTCGCTTCAGGCAATGGGCGTGGCCGCGATGATTCCTCCCCCGTCATCGCGGTAGAACATCAGGCGTGCATTCTCTGCGATCGGTGCATCCGCGCCTGTAACGATGTACAGTCCAATGACGTGATTGGCCGTAGCGGCAAGGGCTATACAACGCGCATCGGATTCGATCTTGATCTGCCAATGGGTCAAAGCACCTGTGTTTCTTGCGGAGAGTGCGCCGCTGCGTGTCCCACTGGCGCCCTAACGAACAAGCCGGTCACGATCACACCCAAGCCACGAGACCAGCTTCAGGCGGTTAAATCCATTTGCCCGTACTGCGGTGTCGGTTGTGCCCTGACATATCACGTGGACGTAACATCAAACCAAGTGGCCTACGTCGACGGACGCGATGGTGGCAGCAACCACGAACGCCTGTGTGTCAAGGGTCGATACGGTTTTGACTACACATCACACCCTCAACGTCTGACCCAGCCGCTAATCCGACGCGACGCGTTTTATCCCAAAGGCCCGCTTTCGGCGGACGTCCGTGGTGCCGAGGGTCACCGCTCGCGCAAACCGGGTGGAATTGTGGATTACGACGAAGTCATGCCTGCATTTCGTACCGCCACTTGGGATGAGGCGCTAGACCGGGTCGCGAATCAACTCACGATGATTCGTGACACACACGGATCCGAGGCACTGGCCGGTTTCGGCTCGGCCAAGTGCAGCAACGAGGAAGCCTACTTGTTCCAAAAACTGGTCCGGGCCGTGTTCGGTACCAACAACGTAGATCACTGCACGCGTCTGTGCCACGCTTCCTCGGTCGCTGCGCTAATGGAAACCATTGGCTCCGGCGCAGTAACCAACACCTTTGGTGACATACAAAAGGCGGATGTGGCCCTGCTGACCGGAACTAATACTACCGAGAACCACCCGGTCGCAGCCACGTTTTTTAAGGAAGCGGCCAAGCGAGGAACCGCACTAATTGTCGTAGATCCGCGGCGACCTGATATCGCCGATTACGCGCAATACTATTGCCGCATCAAACCGGGATCCGACGTGGCGTTCTACAACGCACTGATGCATGTAATTATCCATGAGGGGCTGTACGACCAACCTTTCGTGACCGACCGAACCGAGGGATTCGACTCCTTGCGCCAGATGGTTGAGAAGTACACCCCAACACGTAGTTCGAAGCTCTGCGGCATCGGTCCAGACATGATCGTCGAAATAGCACACACCATCGGCCGCGCCGCGGCCATGATGATTTTCTGGGGCATGGGGGTTAGTCAGCACACGCACGGTACCGACAACGCGAGGTGCCTGATCTCCATGTGCCTGCTAACCGGCAATATTGGCAAGCCCGGCACAGGTCTACACCCACTGCGGGGCCAGAACAATGTTCAGGGGGCTTCAGATGCCGGCCTGATTCCCATGGTCTACCCGGACTATCAACCCGTGACCGACCCAGCGACACGGAACAAATTCCAGGCCGCCTGGGGGGTCAAGCTGAATCCGCAACCCGGACTGACGGTCGTGGAGATTGCCCATGCAGCGCTTAAGGGCACGATCAAGGGTATGTACATAGTCGGGGAGAACCCCTTCCTGAGCGACCCCAACACTAACAAAGTGCGGCAGGCGCTCAGCCGTCTGGACTTCCTAGCGGTCCAGGACATCTTCTTGACGGAGACTGCAGAATTCGCCGACGTCATTCTGCCCGCAGCCAGTTGCCTTGAAAAAACAGGCACCTATACAAATACCGATCGCCGGGTTCAGATTGGCCGAGCAGCACTAAAACCGCCCGGGGCAGCAAAGCCAGATTGGCAAATCATTTGTGAAATCGCCTCGCGGATGGATTACCCCATGCACTACGACTCGATTGAAGCCGTCTTCGACGAATTTGCCCATCTGACCGCCAACTACCAAAACCTGAATTACGACGTTCTGGGCGACAAGGGCAAGCTCTGGCCGTGTCCCGATCCGCAGATTGGCGACGGCGTGCAAGTACTCTTCGGTGACAGCTTCCCCTCTGGGCGAGGTAAGTTCGTCCCCTGTGAAGTGCTGCCGGCCAAGGAACTGCCCGACGAACAATACCCCTTCGTACTCAACACCGGCCGCCTACTTGAGCACTGGCACACGGGCACCATGACTCGCCGAAGCCAGGCGCTAGATCGGATTCAACCCCACCCAAGCGCCTGGTTGCATCCTGAAGATCTGGCAACACTCGAATTGGACAATGGTCAGTTGATCCTGGTTCGTTCGCGCCGCGGAAAAATCGCCCTTAAATGCAAGGCATCACTCACGGTGACGCCCGGTAGTATATTCATTCCCTTCCACTTTCGCGAAGCGGCTGCGAACCTTTTGACAATCGATGAACTAGATCCCTACGCCAAGATCCCAGAATATAAATTCTGTGCGGTTGCGGTAGAAAAAGCTTGACCCACCAGTTGCAATAAGATTGGCTGATTGCCTCCGCCATGGCCAACCCCCAAATCACAATGCAATGGCGCATAAAGCTACCCGCAGGACACGAGGCGTAAGTACCTAATTGGTGCCAACACCTTGGCGCGGGCGACTCGAAATGATGGATCTATCTCGACTAAACTGCGGGTGCCCGGGCATCATGCGCAGAATACGATCCACTGCTACTGATCAGCCCGCCTCCTTCTAGGCATCACCTTTCGCTCAATAAAGCTAATCCTTTACCTGCTCGTACTCATCATCCTCATCATAGTCCCCTTCGTCATCATCTAATTGCTCGTTGTGGTCGGACTCTTCTTCGTATTCCTTGTCCTCTTCCCCGGCATCCTGCTCGTCGATCTCCTCCAGTTCAGCCCCGGTATCGATGCTAGGCTCAAGCTCGACACCGGCCGGCGATGGCAATTCGTCATCAGACAATTCTGCATCCGCCTCGGCCTGAGCCTGCATCGCCTCCCATTCCTCCAAGGTCATAGTGACCTGACGTGCCTGGGATCCCTTGTGCTCCCCAAGAATACTGGCAGCAGCCATAGCTTCGATCAAACGAGAAGCTCGTGAATAACCAATGGTGAGCCGACGCTGTAACAGCGACACACTGCCTCGCTTGGATTCCAGTACGATCGATACCGCTTGAGCAAACAGCGGATCCCTCGCTGTTTCTTCATCCACATCTTTGGCGTCGCCGCCTCGCAACTGCACCAGCTGTGGTTCGAAATTCTGCTGTGAAACCGTCTTGATAAATTTGACGGTCTGCCGTATTTCAAAATCATCGACGAGACACCCTTGGGCCCGAGTGATCTTACTGGATCGCGGGCTCAGAAACAGCATGTCACCCTGACCAAGAAGTAGTTCGCCACCCTTGCTATCCAGCACAATGCGGCTGTCCATGCCCGATGCCACCTTGAAGCATATGCGGCACGGCATGTTTGATTTGATCAGCCCGGTTACAACGTTGGCCTGCGGTCGCTGGGTTGCCAAGATTAGATGGATGCCCACGGCCCGAGCCTTCTGTGCGATTCGGACAATGTGCCCCTCAACATCTTTGTGGGTCATGATCAGGTCGGCCAGTTCGTCAATCACGAAAACAAGAAACGGTAGTTTTCGTGGAATACGGGCCTCTTCCGCATCGCTTGCGGGCTCGATGCGGTCTTTGATTTCATCCCAGCTCAAATCGTTGTATCTGGCGATGTCGCGAACACCTGCTGCTGACAGCAATTCGTAGCGATCATCCATTTTCGTCACGGCCCACTCAAGGATAGCTGCGGCCTTATTCATCTCCGTGACCACTGGGCACATCAAGTGTGGTATGGCCCTGAACAGACTCATCTCCACCATCTTCGGATCGACGAGTACTAGCTTAACCTCGTCTGGACGTCGCGTGAACAAAAACGACATGATGATGCTGTTCATGCAGACGCTCTTGCCACTTCCAGTTGTCCCGGCAATCAACATATGGGGCATTGTGGTCAAGTCGGCAACAAGCGGATTGCCTGACGCATCCTTACCTAGGAACATAGGCAATCGCATCTTCTTGACTGAATCGGTGGTCGTAGTCATCAGCTCACAAAGGCGCACCACCATCTTTTTGAGATTGGGAACCTCGATCCCCACCGTATCTCTGCCCGCCATGTTAGGCACGATCCGGATATTCTGGGCACGCAACGCTCGGGCAAGATCCGAAGAGATGGTGTTGAGCGACGACACCTTTGTCCCTGGAGCAAGGCGCACCTCAAACAGAGTGATGGTTGGACCAGAGTCAATACCGACGACCTCGCCCTCGATACGATACTGTCCTAGTGCCGACTCCAGCTGTACCGCCTGATTGCGGACAATCTCCGCCATTTCATTGGTAAAGTTGGATTCCGGATGCTCAAGCAAACGAAGGCTGGGAAACTCGTACCCTGATAGGTCGACGTCTCGCGGCAGCGGTGTGACCTGCGTTGTCCGGGGCGCAAGGTTGATACGCATCTTGGCGATCTTCGCGCGAAGTTCATCGGCCGAGAACCTATTCTGGTCTTCGGCGTCAGTGCCGAGCAAGTCTGGAGTGTCATCGGTAGCATCTTTACTCGGATCTTTGCACACTGCCTCGTCGTCATGATCAAAAAGATCGGCACCGGCAAATCCACCAGTATCTTCATCGATCGACTCTGCAGAGTGGGACAGCCGATGCCGACGACTGGACTGCAAGGGAACACCGCCATGACCAAGCCTGACCCGTTCAATCACACCACCGCGCCACCAGCGCGAGGAAAGAAAGCCTGTCTCGGGCATGGCCAATTTCGGCAGGCGCAGGTTGGCCAGGTACATAAGAGCACGGCCAACTGTGTGCGGAATCGCCACAATCCATTGATCGGCTGCTAGAATCGCGCCCACGGAGAACCCCACGATCAGGATTAGCGTGGTACCGGGTGCGGCAAAGCGAGCTATGAGCTGATCATTGAGAAACATTGCAAGCAGTCCACCAGCGCCCTCTGGAGCTGCCTTATACCCCGACAGCAGGGCTGGAAGCTCCATACCAATTAGGCAACTGATCGCCACGGCAACCAGACCGATACCGACAGCCCGCATGCCCACTTGGTTAATGGGTCGCTGCAGTGCCACGGCAACCAAGGCCACGGCCAGCCCCACCATGATAATCCAGGTCCCGGGACCGATCAGCAGATACGACTGATATGCGACCAACGCCCCAACCTGTCCGGCCCAATTCTTCACCGGCCAGTTGGTCACGCCATAGGCGTGAGAGGGAGGATCGGCCGGGTGGTAACTGACTAGACTGGCTGCGGCCAATACCCACACCCCCGCCAAAACCGACCAGGCAACGCAGCGTAGAATCGGCCATTTCAATGAAGAGATTGTTGCTGCTGATTGGATCTTTGCCATAGAGACTTATTGCCTGTAAACCGATATAACACGTCGCGACGCACAACCGCCGCGCAGCAATAGACTTCACATCGGCCTAGCCGGTCCCACTGCCTTAGAACTATGTCGAAGGTCCGTATACTGGCAAAACGGACGACGAACCCAGGTCAATGACCCGTGTGCCCAAATCCAGCCTCACCACGTGGAGTTGGCGGCAATTCAGACACTTCTTCCCAGTGCACCCGAGGAATGGGGGCAATAACCATCTGGGCTATCCGCATGCCCGGTTCGATCATAAACGGGATCCGACTAAGGTTCACCAAGGGAACCAGAACCTGTCCCCGATAGTCGCTGTCGATCGTACCTGGCGCATTAGGCAACGTGATCCCGTGCCGGGTTGCCAACCCTGATCGGGGGCGTACCTGTGCTTCGTAACCGATCGGTAGGGCCATGGCGAATCCACATGGAATCGTCTGTATCGCACCCGGCTCAAGTGTAACCGGCTCTTCCATCGCAGCGCAGAGATCCATCCCTGCCGCATGGGTCGATTGGTAACTGGGAAGCCTCACATTTTCACAACCAGGCCAACGACGGATGGAGACTTTAAGGTCACTCGTCATGCTAAAGCCCTCTTCTTGGGTTACCTAGACGTTGAGCCAAACAAACGATCTCATAACTGACACTCACCATAGTCCCTCCAGCATGTGGCGAATTGCTAGCGCCGCACCGTCTTCACTGCTGTTTTCCGTCACATGATCGGCTGCAAGCTTCAGGGGCTCTATGGCATTTCCCATTGCCACGCCACATCCGGCATGGCGCACCATGGAGAGATCATTGATCTCATCCCCGATAGTGGCGATTCGACCGTGTTCTACGTTCCGTTCAGCAGCGATCCACGCCAGACCTCGCCACTTGTCTACACCTTCGGCGAATATTTCCAAAATGTGGACACTATCATCCGGATCGGGTTGCTGCACCGCAGCAAAGGCATGTACTTCCACTCGCCGCTGGAACACATGCTTGATGCGCCTAACCAGTCCCGGCATGCGCCGCCCGCTGGCCACCACGCCAACCCGCAGGGTGTGCCGCAAGTCATTTAGGACCACTTCAGACAAGTGTCGCACCGATGCGCCAGTGGATTCAAACCACCAGCGAGAATTCTCGGTCAATTCGCCACGGCCCGTCACTAGATAATCGTACCCGGCCCCGTTCGGTTCCTGGTGGACCAAAACCGCTTCTGGTTCGTCGGACAAAAGCCGCACCAGCGACATCGCCAGTTCCGGCTCAAACCTGACAGAATCGACGCATCGGCCAGTGGCCACCTCGGTCACGGTTGCCCCGGTAATGAAAACGCCTTTAGCCAATCCGGATACACACTCAAGCACGTGTCGCGATTCATGCCACGCACGCCCCGTGCAAGGCACCACACATGTCCCGGCATCTTGGGCTGCACGAATTGCATCTAAACTCTGCTGACTGATCCGAGCATTTTCATGAACCAGCGTGCCGTCGATATCGATGCCGAGGATCTGATACTTCATCATGGGCAACCTGAGATAATAATTAAAAACGTGGGCTACAGCAGCGGCGACAGCAGCGCCGCAGCCGATTCGCCGTACTGGTGAATGATAGGACGCTGCCGCCAGGCATCCAGGGACAACTGATCAGCCTGAGCCAGATAATTTTGTTGAGCAAAACGCAATCGACCCACAATCTGCGGTCCGTACAATAGGACGTTGACTTCGAAATTAAGATAAAAGGACCGAATATCCAGATTGGCCGATCCGAGTAGTGCCAAGGCATCATCGATGGTAATGGTCTTGGCATGAAGCAAACCCGTGTGGCAACGATGAATCTGCACGCCCGCTTCCATCAACTGCTCAAAATAAGCCCGGCCTGCAGCGCCCACCAACGGATGATCCGAACGCCGTGGGATCACGATTAAAACTTCAACTCCACGATCCGCCGCCATGGACAGCGCCACCATCGTCGGCTCATCGAGCACTAGATACGGTGTGGTCATAATGATCTTGCGCTGAGCCGAGTTCAGCGCTGCAAGCAACACACGCTGGAATGAATCGCTGGGATGATTGGGGCCCGTAGGAACCACCTGCGCCGCTACCTCCCCCACCCGTCGTGGCGAGGGGAAGAGTTCGGGAAATTCCAGTCGTTCATCGGATTCGAACTCCCAGTCCTCAAGAAAAACAATCTGGAGTTGGGCTACGATCGGTCCCATCAGACGGCTACTTAGATCGATCCACTTGCCTGCGCGGCGGTGCCCGTAGTCTTCCACCACAAGATTGTGGCTGCCGGCGTAGGCAATTCGACCGTCGATCACTGCGATCTTACGGTGGTTTCTCAGATCCATTCTCGCCAGTTTGCGTCGCCAGAGACGGACGGGAAGCATGGCCCTAACCTCGGCTCCAGCTTGACGCATCTGCTGAGACCAAGGGGACTTCAGCAGTGTCTTCGACCCAACCGCGTCTACCAGCACCCGGCAAATCACCCCGCGGCGCTGGGCACGAAGCACCGCATCCACCACGCGACGGCCCAATATATCTGGTCGCCAGATGTAGTACAGCAGGTTCACGTGATGCCGAGCGGTATCGATGTCCTGAACCAGCCGATCAATGTAGTCAATCGTTTCTGGCAACAACTCAACGGTGTTGCCGCCGAGAATGGGGTTGCTACTCATTCGCTGGGCCTGAGCGATCATCGCCTGCTGTTCTGGACCGGCTTCGGGTCGCAAGGCATGGTGCTTCATGAGGTCCAGGCGAGCCCGTGACAGCGACTTGCCTGCCACAAGTTTGTGCGAACGGACACGGTTGCGACCCAGATAACTGACCCCCACCAGCAGATAGGCGGGCAAGCCTATCAGCGGAAGAAAGAAGATTACCGTAAGCCAGGTCAAGGCCGTTGCCGGGGCAAGTCCTCTCCGCAGTATCACCAACGTCATGACAACGCGGATGGACCACGCGACAATCGGGATGACCAGAAACAGGTAGTAGGTCATGAGGACATCGCCAACACAAACGTAGCCTGGTCCGGTTTGCATCGCGTTTGGAAATTCACGTCCGCAAGCAAACAACATTAACTGGCATTGATCTCACGCCAGCACCCGCAACCTCTTATGTGGTGACCGGTGCAAGTGAACGATTCATGGCCATGGCAAGATGATCGCAAACAATGCCCAGATTGACATTCGCTCCTAGCAATCGTTCAGATTCGACGATCGCATCCAGAACTCCCAGCCAAGGTGACATCAACTGATCAGAGGCTTCGGGTACAGACGGTTCGCACCGCTGTGAAATCTGTGAAATCTGCTGGCGAACCCGCGACCCGATCATTGACCACATCCAGGATGCCGCACGCCGGCTGGCCGCCTCTTTGGAGGCACCCGCGTGCGCCTTGACCCAGCATTCAGCAGCATCATTGATCCGGTCTGCCATTTCCCTGCCCAACTCACCCGAACCTCGCCCGGCCACAAGAGATTCGACCATTGGCAAAATGCTTTGTGACCACTCCATCAACCCATATGTCAGGGCCAAATGGACCTGTCCCAAGCTACCGTCGGCGAACTCAACTAGCCCGCGACACTGATCTGAATCTAGCCGCTTGGCATGCCGATCAAGCCACGCCGTAATCACCGAATCGGGCAACGGCGCAAAGGCGATGCACTGGCACCGGCTGCGAATCGTTGCCAGCAGCCGTTCCTCCTTCGAGGTCACCAGAATAATGGTTGTTTGTGGCGGCGGCTCTTCAAGCACCTTGAGTAACAAATTTTGACCGGGTGCATTTAGCAGCTCAGCTTCATCTACAATGAAAATTTTTCCGTGCCCAAGACTAGGCGATCGCGACAGCGGCTCGATCAAGGCGGTTCGCAACACCTGTAGTGGAATTTGAGTTAGCTTGCGCTGACGAATCTGCACGCTAGTGCTGTACCGGGCCAGCTCTTTTGTCACCATGTGCAGATCCGGATGCGGCGACGCCCACGATACTTCATCGCTTGCCTCATCATTATTCGGCTCAGATTGCAACTTCCCGGCGCCGAACCGCTTGCAGGACACGCAACAATCACAGGCCGCAGCCGATCCCGATGAGAGCAAATTTCGGTCATGGCAAAGTAGAATGCGGGACATCGCCAGCGCGGTTGTGGACTTGCCGACACCTGTTGGCCCGTGAAAAACGTAGGCATGATGTGGCCGGTCGGCCCGCAATTGTGCCTGGAGGAGGTCCACGACTCGCTGTTGGCCTAAAATGCCATCCACATCGAACAGTTTACCGTCCGTGATACACTACGCCGTAATGCCGCTGAAACGCTTGATGGATCCCGCCGCTCTGCGGCGAAGTGGCGGATCGGTCCAGCCAATGGCATTGGCGTCTCTCCTGTTATCGCTGATCGCCGTGATCCGCTCCCTGATCGCGATCGCACAGAAACGACCTATCATTGCACTGCACAAACTGCCAACAGTCGGTCGGAATGCTGCCCCAACGTCCGGGGAAGCATCCTTGGCAGCTCCCAGCGTAACGACGCAAACCTACCTTGCTGCAATTGGCCGCCGCCCCATCCCGGGCCCAGCGGAAACGATCGACCGGCTGATCCCCGCAAATCACCTGAATCCCGAATCTGGCGTCCCCCCTCGCGTCCCTTGGACCGCAGCACATCACCACATCGATCGAACCATCGCTGCTGAGGGCCGAATCGGTAGCACCTACAACACGGGCAAACTGACATTTCTCAATTTTCAGGACGACTGGCGCGGCCAATTTTGCGTCGTAATATTTAAGCAGATATATGATCGGGTTCCAGACGGTGCGCCCGAACGCTACTATCTGCACAAGACCATCCGTGGCATGGGGCCTGTCCGGTTGTACCAGAATCGGCCCCAGATCCAGGTAAGAGATATTAACCAAGTCGAGGTCATGCCATGAAGCCGGGTACCGAGTCACAGCCGCTGCGTGTTGCCGTAATCGGCGCAGGTCCGGCTGGATTTTATGTCGTAGATCACCTGTTCAAACAAGAAGGGCTAGCGGTCACAGTTGATCTATTCGACCGCCTACCCACGCCGCACGGGCTAGTGCGGTATGGGGTCGCACCCGATCATCAAAAAATCAAACAGGTGACAAAAGTGTTTGACAAAGTCGCCCAAAATCCCGGATTCCGATTCTTCGGAAATGTAGAACTGGGCAAGCACCTGCGGCCCGAGGCCATGCGTGATTACTACCACCAGATTGTCTACACCGTTGGTGCCCAAACCGACCGAAATCTAGACATACCCGGAGAAAACCTCGCTGGTTCGCATTCGGCAACAGAATTCGTCGCCTGGTATAACGGCCATCCAGATTACCAAAATCGCCATTTCGATCTCAGTCAAGAAAATGTTGCCATAGTGGGAGTGGGCAACGTGGCGGTTGATGTGGCCCGAATCCTCTGCCGAACAGTGGATGAATTGGCTGCTACCGATATCGCAGACGAAGCGATCGACGCCTTGCGCCACAGTCGAGTGCGCCAGGTCTACATGCTCGGGCGACGTGGTTCAGCTCAAGCGGCATTTTCGGTCCAGGAGATCAAGGAGTTGGGCAATCTGGACCATGCACAAGTCCGAGTCCTGCCGGATGAAGCCGAGCCAGATGAGCTGACACGGTCTGAACTGGAACGCAATCCCGATCAAACCGCCCAAAAGAAGATTCAGATACTGCAAGATTTTGCCGTGGCTCCCCACGCAGATAAGCCCCGAACTCTAACCATTCGTTTTCTGGTCTCTCCTGTGGAATTGATCGGCGATGCGTCCGGACACGTATGCGAGATGCGATTGGTCAAGAACACATTACAGATCACCGGCGATGGTACGCTGCGACCGCAGGCAACGGAAGTGGAACAGCGGATTCCAGTTGGCTTGGTTTTCCGCTCAGTGGGATATCGTGGCGTGCCACTGGGCGGGGTACCGTTTCACACCAGTTGGGGTGTGATCCCCAACAAGAAGGGTAGAATCCATGATCCGGACGCCAGCCAACATGTGGTCGGCGAGTACGTTGCCGGGTGGATCAAGCGAGGTCCAACCGGCCTGATCGGCACCAACAAAGCCGATGCCGTAGAGACGGTCACCATGATGCTGGGAGATCTGGCGGAAGGGCGGATACTCAATCCGGCGCGGCCCGAGATTGATGAATGCACCGCATGGATAGCCGGGTGTCAAAGTGAGTATTTTAGTTTTGACGATTGGCGCAAACTCGACGCGTACGAAGTCAACCGTGGCAAACAGGCCGGCAGGCCCCGGGTCAAGCTGACCAGCGTCGCCGAAATGCTCGCAGTGCGAAACGGAAATTGATCTGCCACCGTATATTTTCCATTTACGGATTCGTAGCCGCACTGATTCGCGGTCGACGCCTTCCATGATTAACCATAATGAGTGAGAAAATTCAAGACCCTCATAACGCGACACTGATCGATCGGGTCGATGTACATGAGTCGCTGGCAATTTTCCGTGTAAGCCTCGACGCGGCGCCCATACCTGATTTCGCGCCAGGCCAGTTCACGACCTTGGGATTGGCCGATCCGGATGCCGATCCGGATGCCGAACCACAGCCCAACTCGCCCCGCGCACGACGAACATCGGGCGATGGGCACACACCAAAAATGATTCGCCGAGCCTACTCGATCTCCTCACCTGCCACCGAAAAACACTACCTGGAATTCTACCTAGTCCACATCGAGGAAGGCAGGCTGACCGCATTTCTGTGGCCAATGAATACTGGCAGTCGCCTGTTCATGGACCCTCGGATCAAGGGCTCATTCACACTTGATGGCGTGTCCGAAGATTCGGACCTGATCATGGTCGGGACTGGAACAGGCCTGGCTCCACTACTGTCGATGTATCTGACCTATCGTGGCACGGGGCGTTGGAGGCGCTTTATCCTGCTAGAGGGATGCCGATATGCCCGTGACCTAGCCTACCGTGAACAACTAACCCGCATGGCAGAAAAGGACCCCACGTTTACCTATCTGCCCACGGTCACGCGAGAGCCTCCTGATTCGCCATGGCCGGGGCTGCGCGGCCGCATTCACGACATCCTCCGGTCAGACCGATTCTCACAGTTGACTGGTGACGAGTTGTCGCCAAAGCACTGTCACATTTTCCTCTGTGGTAATCCTGCCATGATTGACCAAGCAGAGGCCCGATTACAGAGACAGGGATTCATGGCCTGTGACCGCGAGAATCCGCAAGGGAATATCCATTTTGAACGATACTGGTAGCTGCAGGGCATCAGCAGTGGTCCTGTTCATCTAAAAGTATCCCCAGCGGTGAAAGTGCCCAACTGGGCCACCACTTCAGCCACTGGCGTCACATCGCCCAAGTCGATATCGATATCCAATAAGTTGACTTCGTGCATTAACTCGCAACGTTCCCCAATTGCCTCACGTGGTACGATCACTCGAAAGCTGTCTGTCGCATCGCGACAGGTGGCATACACACAGTGACTGGTACTGATCCCGGCAACGATCAGCGTATCGACCGAGAGTGAAGTGAGCATCTCATGCAGATTGGTGCCCTTAAATGACGACGCATACCGTTTGTAGACAATTTTTTCTCCCGGTCGATGTTCAAGTCGCGGATCGAGTGCAAATAGCTCTGCTGCCTTTCCGTCTGGAACCGACCATCGCAACTTGCGGTTCTGAGGACTGGGCGGATCCGCTGGATCCCACGCCAGTGAAGTAAAAAAGATCGGGATCCCGGCCCGCCGCGAGGCGGCTAGAACCTGACAGGTACCCTCCATCACACTATCGAGATTGCTACCGATCTGCAGTTCTGGATCAAGCCAGTAGCGTGCCATGTCGATCACAATCAACGCGGGTCGCTGACCCCATCCCACTCGCATCCCCCAACCGCATTTCAGATAGCAATTTTTGAGCTTGGCGAGATGCTTTCGCAACGGGGCGCGGAGTTCATCGGGTAGTCGCAGATTTTCCGCCCCGAAAACAGGTGGCTGTACATTGCTGTCGTTCATTGCGTTGTCTTTCCGGTAGGTGTCGAGTCAAAATTATCCCGGTTCAGAACCGTACTAATTGGCATTTAAACCTCGGCCGTCATCAGTAGCCCAATTCGGTTAATGCAGGAAAAGGCGCAGTCCAGTAAACGCCATTACCATCCCATACTCATCTGCTGCTGCCACAACGTCCTGATCACGCGCTGAGCCACCGGACTGAGCAATGAACCCGATGCCGCTACTCGCGGCTCGATCCAAGTTGTCGCGGAAGGGAATAAACGCATCACTTGAGAGCACCGATCCTTTGAACGACTTAATCCACTGATGACGCTGCGAAGGCGTGATTGGATCTATGGGTACATCGACCGCTGCTTCCAACAGTCCTCGCTCACGTTCGTCGAGCTCATGGTAACGTACGAACTGCTCAAGCACATTAACTTTCTCTGCGCGAGGAAGCCCAGAACGGAACTGGAGGCTGCGTGCCTTCGGATGCATCTTCAGCATCCAGCGGTCAGCCTTATCACAAGCCAATCGAGTGCAGGCAATACGTGACTGCTGGCCCGCACCAATTCCAACCGCTTGGCCCTCCCAACCCACGACGATCGAGTTGCTCTGGGTGTGCTTGAGAGTGATCGTCGCCACGATCAGTGACTGCATTGGGCCAGATGGAATCGAACGGCTCTTCGTGGCCACCTGCCGGAACAATCGCTTGTCGATACGAGCTCGGTTGTGGATCTGCTCAAGGCGCAAACCGAATTCCAGTCGATACTCAGTGGCCGGAGGCTCAAAATCAGCCGCCATGCGAAGTATCACATAACTACCCTTTTTCTTGGTTCGCAATGTTTCCACCACTCCTTCATCGTAGTCAGGCGCGATAATCCCATCGGAAACCTCGGGCTTAATCAGATCGGCCAACGATCGGTCCACGGACTCACTGACCGCAATAAAATCACCGAACGATGCCACACGATCAGAGCTGCGAGCCCTAGCATAGGCGGTTGCAACCGGCGAAAGGCCACTCGCCTCCTGAATGAAATGGGCCGCACAAAATGCCTCGGACAGCGGGGCGGCAACCGCAGCTCCTGCTGGGCTGACATGCTTGAACGACGCCGCGGCTGGCACATCGATGGCTCCTTTCAGCTCGCGCACAAGCTGCCAACCACGCAATGCATCTAGAATATTAATGTAACTCGGAGCCCCATTGATTATTTCAAGCGGGCCTGGATCGCCGTCCCCTAGGACACGGGCAACTTCCTGGTTGGGATTGCAACCGTATTTGAGGCTTATTTCCATGAGTGTCGCCACGTCGCCACGTCGCCTGGCTAGAAA
>CAUZOD010000019.1:0-20696 GCA_963581115.1 Phycisphaerae bacterium
TGAAGTCGAACAGCCCCGGATCGCGGATCATCCCATGCTTGACGGCTTCGGCCAACCCACATCGCAACTGCCGCGGAGGTAGCGTGCTCAAGGTGTTGGTATCAATCACTACCAGGCAAGGCTGATAGAACGCGCCGATTAGATTTTTGCCGCGGGCAGCATTCACAGCGACCTTGCCGCCAACCGCGGCATCAACCATCGCCAGGAGCGTCGTAGGGCACTGCACCAGCGGCACACCCCGCATATACGTCGCGGCTACAAACCCGGCAGTGTCACCTGTCACCCCCCCGCCCAAGGCCACCACTGGACTGGCTCGCTCCAGTGCAGCAGCGAGCAGACCATCCATCAGGCGAGCATAGGACTGCAGGTTCTTATGCTTCTCGCCACTAGGCATTGTCTCGAGGTGGGTGTCATAGCCTGCCTCGGCCAAGGCCCGCTCTGCCACTGCCCCATATGTGTCACAAACCGACTGATCCGAGATAATCACGGCCCGCGAGTGCGAGGCCACCTGGTGCACTAGGTGGCCAAGGCGGGCAAGCAGGCCGGCCCCGACTTCAACGTCGTAACCATTCTGGGGTAGGGGAACCTGGATTGTTGTCATTGCAGGAGCATAACGGTTCACACCTAACCCGGGAATAGCCGGAGCCACTTGGCACCTACTGCCCCCGTCGTGACAGTTCTTCCAGAGCGGCGGCCGGATCCTCGGGTAGATCACCCCGCCCCAGAGCCGGGTTGGCTCCGGCGCCACTGACTGCGGCGTCGAAACGCTCTGTTATCCGGGAACGTGGCGGCCGCAAACAAAGGATCCGCCGCAATGCCAGCCATAGAAGTCCCAATGCCGCTAAGAGTGCCGCCATCAGCCATATGGGTCCAGTTGAGGATCGAACCCCCACCGCATCAATGCCTGCAAACCTACCCACGAACAACAGGTAATCGACTGGTTGCTCGTAGCGGTCCACGTCGGCCCATAATTTGTAGAAGCGAGCCGGAATGCGCACCGCGGTCCCGAGGCGAGGCTGCGGCAGCCCCGCTTCCGGGTCCACGAGGTAGACAACTGCCACCTCTTCCGGTTCGTCACGCACCCTAATCACCCACTCCACAATCGACTGTCCCCACGGTCCATTCCGGGAGAGCACCAACGGGCGCTGTCTAGCGAAGACACCTTCAAGCAGAAAGAACTGGCCTCGATGCCCTGCCGCATCACGTCGCAACTGATCGTAATCTGGGATACGAGCACCAACTTCGTTACCTTCGGTCCATGCTAGTGCGTTGCGCAACAGTGGATATAACGCCGCCTCATCGTTGCGAGCACTGCGATCGGTCGCCGCCTGAAGTTGGGCAAGATCGGCATCAGACAGCTGGGGGACGCCGATGAACAGAACTGTGACATAAAGACCCGTGCCGATCATTGCCAGATTCTACGCTGAGTGAAACCACGGGGTCTCACGGTCGTCCAATCCGACCTAGCAACCACACCACTCCACTAGGGAGGGCTCCTGGACGGGTCTGGCCCATAAAACGAAGATAGTCAGGCGGCAACATCGGATATGATTGACACTACAACATGACTGTACAAACCGCTAAATCTATCCTCGAAGATATTCCCGAAGCAGCTCGCAGCGAGGTAGTCCCGATTGTGGACTTTGGTTCTCAGTACGTGCAGTTGATTGCACGACGCGTACGGGAGGCGGGTGTCTACTCTGTACTCGTCCCGCCTCAAGTTGAACTAGAGCAATTGCGGACACTGCAACCGCGAGGTCTGATCCTCTCTGGTGGCCCGGCCAGCGTATACGAGCACAATTCACCGTCATGCGATCCCGGCCTGTTCGAACTGGGTATTCCAATCCTAGGCATCTGTTATGGCATGCACATCGCATGTCGACTGCTGGGCGCCGAAGTCCACAGCGCCACTGCCCGCGAGTACGGCCGAGCTTCACTGGACATCGCCCAGACCGAGGGGCTTTTCGATGCCGTACCCAATCCCACCACCGTCTGGATGAGTCACGGCGATCAGATCGTGCGCCTGCCCGACGAGTTTATCCCCTTGGCCACAACTTCTACCTGCCCTTTTGCCGCGGTGCGGCACCGGGACAAGCCCTTCGTCGGTGTCCAATTTCACCCCGAGGTCACCCACACACCACACGGTTCCGACATCCTGTCCAATTTTCTGTTCAACGTCTGCCGATGCGATGGGCGGTGGAAGATGGCTGACTTCATGCGCATCCAAGCACAACAGATCTGTAAGACCGTTGGTGAGCACCAAGTCATCTGTGGCTTGTCGGGCGGAGTGGACTCAGCAGTCACCGCAGCACTTTTGGCGCAATCGGTCGGAGCCCAGATGACCTGTATCTTCGTAGACAATGGGCTGCTGCGCAAAGGCGAGCGCCAACTCGTCGAAGATACGTTTCGTGGACATTTTGAGCTGGACCTGAAGGTGGTTGATGCCCGACAGCAGTTCCTCAATGACCTGCACGGTGTGACCGACCCACAGGAGAAACGACGGCGCATCGGCCACCGTTTCATCGAAGTATTCAAGGCAGCCACCGTGGATATGGGTGCACCTAATGACAGATCCATACCGACCGATACCGGCACCCCGCCATTTCTGGCCCAAGGCACCCTGTACCCAGACGTAATCGAGTCCGGACACGGTTACAGTGGAGAAGCAGCAAATATTAAGCTGCACCACAATGTTGGAGGGCTACCCGAGCATCTGGAGTTCGACCTGATTGAACCGTTGCGCCACCTGTTCAAGGACGAGGTGCGCAAGCTTGGAGCCGTGCTGGGCCTACCCGACTCCATGGTCTGGCGGCACCCGTTCCCCGGTCCGGGGCTGGCAGTTCGTATACTCGGCGAAGTCACGGCACCGCAATTGGACCTATTGCGTGATGCGGATGAGATCCTGTTGGAAGAGATCGTTGCCAATGATCTATACCGCAAGACATCGCAAGTGTTTGCAGTGCTCCTACCAGTCAAGGCGGTGGGGGTCATGGGCGATGGCCGTACCCACGAACAGGTGGTAGCGATCCGAGCCGTAGAGACACAGGACTTCATGACCGCCGACTGGGCACGGATCCCTTACGATGTGCTGGCAACAATCAGCAACCGAATCATCAACGAGGTCCGGGGGGTCAACCGCGTTGTGTACGACATCTCATCCAAGCCTCCCGCAACGATTGAGTGGGAGTAGCTCTATACCCTGCCCCCCCGCCGTCACCAATCGATGGTTCCTGAAAGGCTAAGCACACGGCGGCACTATGATGCAGCACAAGCTGGCATTATTCGGACCCTACCCACAAACCATGCGGTCGGTCTGTATCGGCTGCTTCAGTTGTGCGGGCAATGAAGCGATAGTTAGAACGTATGAAACGCTTGATGATTCTGCTGGTGATGGCGATAGCGGCCTCGGGCGGAGGATGTGGCCGCAGTAGCAAGACCCGATTGGCCTCCCCGACACCAATGCCAAAGCATTCGATGGCCCGGGTCGATGAGCTACCCCAACGGCTGCAGATCCCCCTACAAAACCACGAAAAACACCTGTTTGTTCGAACGACGCTGGAAGGCACCGACGGTGGTCTGTTCCTATTGGATACCGGTGCCGCGATTAACGCAATCGGCATGGGGCTAGCCGGACGCCTGAAGTTGCCCGCTGTCGGTAACGGAACCGCAATGGGGATTGCGGGAGCAGAAGATTTTACCTACCGACAAGTCCACCAATTGTCGATCGGTGCTTTGGAATTGGACAGCCGGCGTCTGGCAGCCATCAACATGAATCGCTTCGCCACGAGTATGGGTACCAATGTCAACGGTGTGATTGGATTCAACTCGCTACGCAAAGCTCCATTCACGATCGACTACAAAAACCAAATACTGACCATCCATCGCCCGCAAGAATTCCAGCCGCCTGAAGACGCGATCCTTTCGCCGCTGCAGATTCATAGAGGCCTGCCAATGGTACAGGCCGATCTGGGGCACAATCGTCAGGTATGGATGATCATCGATACCGGGGCCGACTCCGAAGTTACCCTGCCCGCATACTACATGGAACAGTGGCCCGAAATCGTTTCGATTCCCATGGGCGGGGCAGGTCGATCCGCTGGTGTTGGCGGGCACGCTGAGCACATGAGCACCTGGCTAAAGAACATCACCCTCCTCGGCGTACAGTTGCACGACGTGCCCGTGAATTTTGAAACCTCTGGGGCCGAAACGTGCGGTCGCAGACCCAATGTTGGACGCTTAGGGCACCGGCTTCTAGAGAACTTTCGGCTGACCTTCGTCCCACATCGCCACGAAATATGGGCGGAATTCCAGCCGGCCCGGCAAAGCCAGGCGGATCTGTCCCCGCTTCCGTTTATCCATGCCCGTTTGCTTGCGCAGCCTGCCAAAATTCCCTCTGGCGGTGAGTTCGTGGTGCCCTAGGTGATCTTCATCGACATGATCACACCCCCAGTTGCCAAAGAAGAGCTATGTTTGACCAACAGAACTATGAACGATCAAAGGTATGGAAGCTTTCCATGAGAATGCTGGAACGTGTCTATCGCCAGACTCGCTTGTTCCCACCGGAGGAAAAGTCTGTCATGGGAATGACGTTGCGCAAAGCGGCGGCCACTATCAGCAGTTCCATCGCCGAAGCTACCCAAACGCCGGATCCCGAAGGTGCCAAAGTCTGCTACCGGTCTGCATTCAAAGCGTTGCGTAATCTCGACACACACCTGATTCTCTGCAAGCGCCTGCGCCTGATCGGACCCTGGGAACAGCGGTCGATGCGCAAGAGATACCGACTGATCGATCGCCTGCTTCAAGATGAGATTCAAACCGACATCGCAGAGGATAATGAGGTGATCTTGGCTGAGGCGGCTTGAGCAGATGGTCGCCCATATTTCTTCCCTCGCCTTCTGCGGTGTACCTTTCAACGCACGGACAAGACTGAACTGATCAAATCCAACACAAGCAACGTTGACGAGCATTTCGGTAAAGTTAATAAAAAAACCGAGTTAGCTCTCTGGCAATTCGTAACGCGAGGCTGCATCATTAACTAAGCCTGCAGGTGGCTGGCAGCCTGTAATGGACCGGGCGATTCGAGACACGTGTGGATGGCAGTTTTCTATAAACAGCCGGAAACGGACCTGATTCCCTGCAGCCGCTGTGCCCGCAACATAGAGACCCGGCACATTGGTTTCCATCGTGTCGGGGTCGTGGATCGGAGCCCGATTTTCCCCGGCCAGTTCGACGCCAGCCATCTCGAAAAGCGTGGAGTCCATCTCATAGCCGGTTAGCAACAGCACAAAATCTGCCCTCACCACGTCCGACTTCTTGGACGTGTCGGCCGGAGGTGATGGACTCTGCGCGTCCGTGATCTGCTGTAGCAGAACGCAATCCTGATCGATCGCAACAGGCACAGTGTATGGGCGATCCTCAATCCGTCCCGCCCTGATCAATGATTCCAATTCAGGCAACAGCCAGTACTTGATCGACTGTGAATCAAATTTCTGGTGGCGGTGGCTGATCGTGACGCGGGCGCCAGCACGACAACAGCGGATCGCCGCCTCCACAGCTGAATTCCGCCCGCCAACGACCAACAGACGCTGGCGAAAGTAGCGATGTGGCTCATCAAAGTAATGGCTGACATGAGGCAGATCCTCTCCATTAATACCCACCATGCGTGGATGGTGCATATCTCCGATCGCCAATACCACCCGCCAGGCGGTGTGAACCTGCTTGTTCGTCGTGACTGTGAACCGGCCACCAGCGTGATGGATCTCGTTGACCGCCTCGTATGTGTTGATCGCCAGATCAAACTGCTCAACTACGCCGCGCAGATAGGCCAAGTATTGTTCCCGTGAAGCCTTCTCCTGGTGCGCAGCCCACAGGGGCACCCCCGCGATCGCGATCCGTTCTGGGCTTGAAAAGAACCGTACCTGCCGCGGATACCAGGCGATGGTCTGACCGATCTGCCCGGCCTCGATCTGGAGATAATCGGTGCCCAACTGGCGCAAAACAACTGCTAGTTCCAGACCGATCGGCCCCGCCCCGATAATTATCGTGTCAGTGTCAGTCACGGGCCAGAGTCTCGCAGGATGCCGCCGCTTGCCTACTGCCCGTGCACAGAAATCTTCACGGGACAAAACCGCAAAAGGGGCGACCACAACAGGTGATTGCTAGTTCAGTGTCGGGTCCGGCGGAACAATTCCCGGGTTGCGTAAAATGGCCGCCTGCGCAGGGTTAATCTGCTGCAACAAATCAAACCACTGCTCATCCCGCGACTCAAAAATCTGTGCATGATCCGCCGGAGTCACGATCCAAGACCCGCCATCCAGTTCCGCTTCCAGTTGATCGGGCCCCCAACCGGCATATCCAATAAAGCAGCGGATCCGATCCCCCTGATGCTCCAAGAGCCATTGAACGTCTTCGGCATCATTGGTGAAATAGATCTCCTTCGTTACCTGGATCTGGGAATAATTCATGTCCGTGTGCAACACCATCAGCGGGCCCTTGCACGGACCGCCGTGATACAGCAACCCGTCATGTTGGCATGGGCTGTCAATCTCGACCTGCAACCATACTTCGGCCACCGGCGTTTGCGTTGGGCGATTCAACACCAGACCCAGTGCCCCCTCACGATTGTGCTCAACCAAAAGTGTCACCGTTTGCGCAAAAGTTGGATCGCGCAACTCAGCGCCGGCCAAGAGCAGATTCCCGCGACGTGAAGGCATGGCCGCATTGTAACAGGCCTCAAGAAAATTCGAGGGGGAATGCATAGACAACAGAGATAACAACAGGAAACGGCGTGGCGTCAAGTACAGTTAGATGCCTCTCTGTCCACCACCACGGCCCAGTCTCCAAACCGTTGATCTGGCCCCGAGTAGGCATGACCCATCCCAACCGACAAGTGTACCCATACGCTAGTCCGAATCCCTAATGTGGATTGACATCACTCGATTGCATGATGGCGACCCCACCACGACAGCGGGCCAGACCGATCCGGATCGGAACAATACCAAGAACCGAATGATCCCAATTGCAAAAGGGTTTCCCTTTAAACTGATTTTAGGATCGGCAAGTGGGTAGTCACGCCACCGCCGGGCTCAGAAATATTCGCCTTGCTTACTCTGGTCGGTATATGCGTGCAACTCGATACGGTTGCCATCGGGATCGCACAGCCAAGCCTGCCACGAGCGGTCTTTCCCGCATTGAGGATCTGTTACGTCGATACCCGCTGATCGCAGATCTGCAACCGTTGTGTCCATATCATCAACTTCCAAGCAGAGATGGCGACAGGGCGCATGCTCCGAGCGTTCAATCTGTTCGGCGAGGAACAGTTCAAGAAACGTGCGCCGTCCAACGTAGATATATTTTCCGTAACGATTTCCGGATTCATCGTAGTAGTCGAAGCCCGCCGTCAACCCCAGCCGATCGCAGTAGAACGATATCATCGCGTTAAGGTCACAAGTCACTAGGCACACATGGGCGATTCCACAAATCATCAGTGATCTCCGTATGAGTCTGACGCTTCATCAAATCCGTCCGAATCCGTAAACCATGATGCCGCCCCGCCACGAGGGGATCTGGATCGGCAACTGCGCATTGTCACGAACTTTCAGTAGATAATGCCAGGCAGCACGTATCCAGTCTTGAACTGAGTGTTTTATTTCTTTAATTCCCTGAACCTACTTGACCTGTTCAGCCTTAAAATATTTGGCCCTTGGACCTGCAGTCCCAGGGACACGTGATAATACCCTTTCCCCTGACCGCCACCTCAGATTCCAGACCTTTGGCGCAATACACCTTGATCGTTCAGAGGGAGATTGGCACGGGTCTTCCCTAACCAATATCCCATCCCGACCGCATTCATGCCCTGTTTTAACCCTGAATGCGTCCACGATCTTTGCCTTCTGGCAAAAAAATCTGGTCTGATTTTCGGGCAGCAATGTCCGATAGAACTATCTGCCCACACAATCGTTTCAGAGCTAATGAAGCATGCATCCGTTACCGATGTTCACAAAGCATCGAAAGGTGTTCTTTCGAGCGACCGGACGTTGTACCGGTCACTGCAATCGGACCGGGTCACCTCTTGGCCCAACTATCCTTCAGGAGCATGGAATCATGGCTACGACGAAAAATCCACACTCGCCTTTCACCAGGGCATTTACCACCGCCATACGGCGTGGAACCCCCGCAGGAGTGGCTGCGCAAAACATCGCCAAGCGTAACCGCAAGACGACCACCCAGGTCTTTACCTCCCTGTTCCAAGCCGGGCAGGTCAATCGCCAGAAAATCAGTAGCCAGTGGATCTACTTCCCCGTTGAGGACACCAAGCCCAATGCATCCTTTGCCCGTAACAGCCAAGCCGAAATGTGGCAGGCATTCGTCGATTGGACAATTGCCAGCGGCAACACTACCCCCGAACGAATCACGGCCAACAATCGCACTCGGCAGCAGTTTGTCAACTTCATGAAGAAGTACTTTGGCCGCCAGTTCACCAGCGCCAATGGCACAATGACGACAAGTCGATCCGCTTCAACCACACGCGGCCGATCGGCCAGATCGACCGACGGCCACACGCAGTCGACCCAGGCTCGCAAGAACAGCACCACAGCGACCCGCAAGACCACCGGAACGCGCACGCTGCGCATCAGCGGTAGCCGCTCTAGCAGCACCCGCACCCTGCGCCATGCTGCCTGATACGTATCGGAACCATTCCAAATCAATAAAAACGTCGGCCGTACGGCCGACGTTTTTTTTATGCATTGGTTTAGCAGATTCACTGGCCAGATCTACCAGCGATCTCGCTGCCCGCCATCACACCAGCCCGTCCTGGGGACGGGCTTCATCAATGTTGAGGATCCGGCCTTCGAACTCTTGGCCGTTCAGATCCTCAATCACTTTCTTGCCGCCTTCATCATCCATCGTGATGAAATGCAAAGCCCACACGTCGGCCGCTGGTCAGGAGTTTCACATGCGCCCCAGGGAATTGAGCAGGGCCACGGTACCCACCACTTTTGGCACATAAACGCAAATTTGGTTGGTATACAAAACAACCCCGACGGGGGTAACCCGACGGGGCTGATCAAAGCCGGCAATGACCTACTTTCCCGCGGTGGCAGTATCATCGGCGTGGCGGGCTTAACGGCCGTGTTCGGAATGGAAACGGGTGTGACCCCGCCGCTATGGTCACCGGCAAGTGTCTCCAGTGGCTGCCGCCGATGGAGACATGAATTCAGTGGATGGTCGGATGTTGCGGGCAGCGTGTCAAGACACGCCACCGAAACGTTGCGCCAAAGCAGTGCATTGAGGAGCAATGAACCCAACGATCCGGCTCAAGCCGCTTGCGCGGATCGAAGAAGGATCGCGGGTCGGAGTGATGAAGCGATCGACCGTTAGTACCGCTCAGCTGAGGGCATTTCTACCTTTACACCTGCGGCCTATCAACCTAGTGGTCTACTAGGGGTCTATCCCCCGAACAAGTCGGGGATCCACACCTAATCTTGAGGGAGGCTTCCCGCTTAGATGCTTTCAGCGGTTATCCCTGCCGGACTTAGCTACCCAGCGGTGGGGCAAGCGCCCCAACTGGCGCACCAGGGGTCCGTCCTTCCCAATCCTCTCGTACTAAGGAAGAATTCTCTCAAGTGTGGTACGCCCACGGCAGATAGGGACCGACCTGGCTCACGCCGGTCTGAACCCAGCTCGCGTGCCACTTTAATGGGCGAACAGCCCAACCCTTGGGACCGCCTACAGCCCCAGGATGTGACGAGCCGACATCGAGGTGCCAAACCGCACCGCCGCTATGGACGCTCGGGTGCGATCAGCCTGTTATCCCCGGGGTACCTTTTATCCGTTGAGCGATAGCCCTTCCACACGGGACTACCGGATCACTAGGGCCCGCTTTCGCGACTGCTCGACGTGTAAGTCTCGCAGTAAAGCCGGCTTGTGCCCTTACACTCGAAACGCGATTTCCAACCGCGCTGAGCCGACCATTGCGCTCCTCCGTTACTCTTTGGGAGGAGACCGCCCCAGTCAAACTGCCCAGCTAACACGGTCCCTCGTCCGGATTCACGGATCGAGGTTAGGTCAAAATAATAAACAGGGTGGTATTTCAAGGTTGGCTCCACCCCAGCCGAAACCGGGGTTTCAAAGCCTCCCACCTATCCTACGCAGCTTAGGATCCTGGCCAATATCAGCCTACAGTGAAGGTCCACGGGGTCTTTCCGTCTTGCCGCGGGTACGCGGTATCTTCACCGCGTCTTCTATTTCACCGAGTCGGTGGTTGAGACAGTGCTCCAATCGTTACGCCATTCATGCGCGTCGGAACTTACCCGACAAGGAACTTCGCTACCTTAGGACCGTCATAGTTACGGCCGCCATTGACCGGCGCTTCGGTCGCAAGCTTTGCCAACACGAGTGAAGGCTAACCTGCTTCCTTAACGTTCCGGCATCGAGCAGGCGTCAGACGATATACTTCCTCTTGCGAGTTCGCATCGTCCTGTGTTTTTGATAAACAGTCGTCAGAGCCTTTTCTCTGCGCCCTTCCGGTTGCCCGGGTAGGGCCCCCTTATTGCGAACGTACGGGGTGAATTTGCCTAATTCCTTAACCACCGTTCTCTCGAGCGCCTGAGGTTATTCACCACGCCTACCTGTGTCAGTTTTAGTACGGATTGCCGGATTGTCCACAGACGCTATTTCATGGAATCTCCATCACGGGCTTCGGGATCCAAATGCCCTCGGCCTTGCGGCACGCACACATCTGACCGTGCGACCCGTCTTGACCCGGAGATCCGTCACGCTGCTTCAACCTCACCGACAAGTGCAGGAATATTAACCTGCTGTCCATCGACTACGCCTTTCGGCCTCGCCTTAGGGACCGACTAACCCTGGGCGGATTTACCTTGCCCAGGAAACCTTAGGCTTTCGGCGAACAGGATTTTCACCTGTTTTATCGTTACTCAAGCCGGCATAATCACTTCCACGCGCTCCACGAGACGTTATCCGTCTCGCTTCTATGCGGCGTGGAACGCTCCTCTACCATCCCGATTGCTCAGGATCCGCAGCTTCGGTAGCCGTCTTATTCCCGATCATTATCGGCGCCAAGATCCTCGACCAGTGAGCTATTACGCACTCTTTAAATGGTGGCTGCTTCTAAGCCAACATCCTGGCTGTCACGGCATCCTAACTTCCTTAAGAACTAAGGCGGCATTGGGGACCTTAGCTGGCGGTCCGGGTTGTTTCCCTTTTGTCCACGAAGATTATCCCTCGCAGACTAACTCCCACGTTTGGCCACACGGTATTCGGAGTTTGGTTGGAGTGGGTAGGCGGGTAGCCCCCCATCTCCATCCAGTAAGCTCTACCCCCGCGTGGGAACACGTAAGGCTAGCCCTAAAGCTATTTCGAGGAGAACGAGATATCTCCAGGTTTGATTAGACTTTTACTCCTCCCCACAGCTCATCCCATAACTTTTCAACGTTAACGGGTTCGGGCCTCCAGGAAGTTTTACCTTCCCTTCACCCTGGCCATGGGTAGATCACCTGGTTTCGCGTCTAACGCCTGCGACTTAAACGCCCGTTTAAGACTCGCTTTCGCTGCGGCTGCGCCGGGGTACGGCTTAACCTAGCCACAAACGTTAACTCGCCGGCTCATTATGCAAAAGGCACGCCGTCATCTGCCCGAAGACAGACTCCGACCGCTTGTAAGCGTGCGGTTTCAGGTACTTTTCACTTCCCTTGTCGGGGAACTTTTCATCATTCAGTCACCATACTGGTACGCTATCGGTCGTCAAGTAGTATTTAGCCTTGGGGGGTGGGCCCCCCAGTTTCACGCCGGGTTCCACGAGCCCGACGCTACTCTGGAACGCCTAGGCTCCCATCACAAACGGTTACAGGGCTGTCACCTTCTCTGGCGTACCATTCAAGCACTTCACCGCTCATCAGGGATACCATGTTGGCGCCCACAACCCCCGCCCGAAGGCGGGTTTGGGCTGTTCCGCTTTCGCTCGCCGCTACTGACGGAATCGAGGTTTCTTTATTTTCCTGCAGTTACTGAGATGTTTCAGTTCTCTGCGTTCGCCTCACTGCCCTATACATTCAGACAGTGATTCCCGATAAATCGGGAGGGTTTCCCCATTCAGAAATCCACGGATCGAAGCTTGTTTGCCAGCTCCCCGCGGCTTATCGCAGGCTACCACGTCTTTCATCGCCTCTCGACGCCGAGACATCCACCACACGCTCTTAGTAGCTTCATCACCCCGACCGGCGACCGGTCTCCATAATTGATTGTAAGCCCTTGCTTACAACTGGTTACCGGATTGTCGATCGGAACCATGTTCACGTCACGATAATAACGCGAAACCCTTGACAGACCACATAAGTGGTAGTCTTGGGCAAGCTCCTCAGTGCACTATATTGAGCCTCGGTGCAACATAAGTCGCTGTCCCCAAAACGGGCGGACAGCAACCGCATGCAACACCTGACCTATCCACTTGTCAAAGAACTATACAAATCAAACCGGCCCGACCGGCTTTCGCCGTCCGGTCTAGTCTCTTACCTCGCCTCCCGTGACCTACGGGCGCCAAGTCCCATTTTTTAGGAAGCCGTCACCTAAAGGTGGGGGGAAAATATAACGATCGTCGACAGCTTGTCAAAATACAGGGCGATCCTCGTCATGTGCAGCCTGATCATTCCAAATTCCACACCCTTCAGGCTCTAAGAGGGCACAGCAGCACATTTAGTTCAGTAAGTTTAGCTAGTAGGCAAGGGCTGTCAAATGGCCGATGGAAAAGAGAAGCGGCCAAGAAAAATCGCTCAGATTTAGGCCATGAGCTGCAGACCAAACTGTATGGGAATCAGTTTTGCACTGGCAGGTACCGAACCGTGCTGAGCCTATGGTGATATTACATGCTGCACAGCAGTGCATGAATTCGAAATCCTCCATAGATAGGCAGGTGCTAGACCTGATCTCAGGCCGACCAGAGTGGTAAGGCCCCATGCACCACAGTTGGCGGAAGTAGAATCTCCCCCTAGCTAAGAGGCCAATTGTCCTATACCCAGAATGGATCAGTTGAGGCCGTGTTTGGCCAGTTTCATCCTGCCCAAGTTTTGCTACCGCAGTGCCGCGGCATAACGCCTCGCTTGAATCACGACAAATCAAAAAACCATCGCTATGACACTAGCTGCGGAAATCCGCGTCACATCCAAATGTAACCACCCGGTGCCGTGACAAGATTGTGCCTTACCCGCCCCACACATTCAGTAAATAGAGACTCAAAAATCATTTAAATGAAAGTGAGGCAGGAGTTTTGTCGCGTAAAAAACATCACCCCCACGCCTTCTCTGGTTTACAATTCTATAACACAGAGTAAGACAGCGAATGGGTTTCTTTGTGTACAGGAAATGCGGCGAAGAGGGCAAATAAGGCCGGATCCTGTAGCAAGGTCTGCTGATCCGACATCAGCTGTCTGATTAGCGAGTCATGCTTGTTCCGGGGAGATTGCAAGAATGTCGATTGATTTTTATAGGTTTGGCCTTGTTGTGCCAGGTGTCATATGGGCAATAGCCATACCGTGGCCCCGGCCGATGCCGGTGTAACAAAGCTCAACACGGATCTGATAGATGGTGAAACTGTGAGCTGGGATTTTCAGTTCAGTCCAGATGGCGAACATGTGCTGTACCTTGCGGACCAAGAGACAAATGACGTTTTTGAACTCTACAGTGTTCCCAGCAAGAGTGGGACACCACTGAAGCCGAATGCGGAGCTGATAGAGGGTGGAAATGTCGACTATGGGAGCTTTCAGTTCAGTCCAGATGGCTTACGTGTGCTGTACAGCGCAGACCAGGAGACAAATGATGCCTGGAAGCCTTACAGTGTGCCCAGCAATGGCGGAACACCAGGCAAACTGGTGGCTGTGAAGCCCGTGGATAGAGAATATCCAGGTGTGAAAATGTGGATCACGACAGCCTCCAATTCAGTCCAGACGGTTTGGATGTACTGCTGTCCATTGCAAAAAACACGGCGAAGAGTATCTGGGAACTTTACAGTGTCCCCAGCATCGGCGGGACACCACTAAAACTGAACGCGGATCTGGTAGATGGCGGAACTGCGAGCTGGGATTTTCAGTTTAGTCCGAACGGATCACTTGTGCTGTGCCGCGCGGACCAGGAATATAGATGACGTCTTCGAACTCTACAGCGTCCCCAGTGAAGGTGGAACACCGGTCAAGCTGAACGCAGCGATGGTAGATGGTGGAGAAGTGAGTGACGGTTTCCAGTTCAGTCCGGATGGCTCACGTGTGCTATATACCTCGCGGACCAGGACACGCGTGGGATCTGGGAACTAGCCGTGTTGTAAGCCAGAAGTGGAATGCAGCTTCAGACCAGTGGGATGAGCCGACCAATTGGGACCAAGGTGAAATACCCGACGCGGCAATGTCGATCAATGTCCATCCGGAAAGTTTTGTAATTGTGACGGGCCCGACAAGCGACATGCGTATTTTCTCTCTGGACATTGGAGCATTGGATACCGGAGTCGCAACACTTGACCTGCAACCTGGCGTGTCATTGACTGTATTGAACCACGTAACAATTTCTAACCGTGGCGCATTGGCCGGCAGCGGTCACTTTCATGCACTAGGGGGCCTGGCCAATGAAGGCCATGTCGAGCTTGATGGAATGACGATCGCCTCGCCGATAATCACGAACAGCAGGGTGATCAGCGGAAGCGGTGTTGTCGACGGTTTGATTACGAATAGCGGTCGAATCGAGGTGATTAGTGAAGAGCTGAAATTCCTTTGCAAAATCGTGAATGCCGCCAATGGCGGCAATGTCATGGGCCGTAATGCGACACTTCGCTTCGACGGCGGAGTTATCAACCAGGGTGATATCGGATTAAGTTTTGGAACCTCCGATATTTTCGGAAACATCGACAATGACGGGGGCACGATTATCATTTCTGGCGCCAGCAACGTCACGTTCTATGACGATCTGATCAACGATGGCATACTCAAGGTGAGCGATGGATCCACCGCAGTCCACTTTGGATCGGTTTCAGGCAACGGGAGCTTCGTCGGATCGGGTACGAACCTCTTCGAAGGCGACCTCTCGCCCGGCTCCAGCCCTGGCGCGATGGTCTTCAGCGGCGATGTGGTCTTGGGTGAATCTTCCAGCACCCGGATCGAACTTGGTGGTGTCGGACCAGGCGAATTCGATCAACTGAAGATTGCCGGTTCCGCCAGTCTTGCAGCAACACTTGATGCGATATTGATCGAGGACTTTTCTCCTAGTCTCGGCCAGACGTTTACCATAATCTCCGCGGATGGCGGCGTGACTGGTGCGTTTGATACCGAAAATATTTCTGCACTGGACGGAGGCCTTCCCCTAGAGGTGGTCTACCACCCCACCGTCGTTGCCTTGGAGGTGATTCCCAATTTACTCCTTGGTGATGCAAATAATGACACCCAGGTCACCGGTGCAGACCTGGTGATTGCACAGCAGAACTTCGAAAACGTGGGCCCCAATATGCCCACCGATGGTCTGTTCCTTGGCGATGCCAACGACGACGGTCAAGTCACTGGCGCGGACCTGATCGCGGTACAGCAGAACTTCGGAAACATGTTGAATCCAGCAGGCGGCTCTATTCCGGAACCAGGCACCATAGGAATCCTGACACTGGGTTGGCTCTATTTTGTGCGCCGACGACGCCAACAAGCCGGCTCATCACTACTACCGGCGAGCTAAACCCATTGGAATAATTGAAAGAAGAGAGTTCTCTGCCTGTGGTGTGCTTGCACGTTCGAGCAGCGAATCCAGGAGGGCAAGCACGCGATCCGCTGAACTCGCCTGAGCTACCACGGCTTTGACGCCAACCAGGCACGGCTGCAACTGCATATTCTAACGTACAACTTGGCAACTTCCTGCGCCGACTGTCACTACCGCTGAGCGTGATTTTCTGGCCGTTCATGCCACTATGCGACAAGCTGATCAAGATCGGAGCGCAGGTGGTTCATCACGCCCGACACGTTCCATTTCAACTGGCCGAAGTCGCGGTATCGCGTCTAGCTGTACAGGGCAATCCTTGAAGGAATACGGCGGTTTGCCACGCTGACGCCCAGAACAGCACCAATATGACAGTCGCAAACCGCGCACCAATACAACAAACGACGAGGGGGCTGCGATGGCAATCTTTCCCACCACTGGCGCAGCTGTCCAACAGGGCCTCTAGAACACCGTCTTGAGGCAGAACTCGCCCTTTCACAGTCAACTCTGGCCAGAAGCAAGCGACCAGAACTGGGGTTTCGCAGGAGGGACGTTACACTCGTGCCCGAAAAGTTCGGCGGTCGAACGACAAAGGGCAAATGGGAAATTTCCGGTTATTGTCTTGTCAGCACAAGTAAATTCCGTCGCACCGTCCCGGTGCAAGCGTTTCTCGGAGCCACAACATGAAACGGAATCTTATCGCATGTTTCTGCTTCTGGTCGATACTTTCTTTCTCTTTTTCCCCCTCCTTCGCCACCGACGATTGGCACGACACTTTCTATCAATACCGGATTCCAATCACCATTGAGGCCAAAGAGTCGGGTTGGCACAGCGTGCCACTGACCGGAGCACAAATCACAAGCGCGATAAACGAACTAGAGCAGCTGAAGTACGCTCCCTATGGGCCGCAGCACTTTTCTTACAGCAATGTGAAGTTGATCGCGATAGATATGGCTGGTGATCCAAATATTGAAGGCGGATTCTACCTGGTCAAAACTGGACTGAATCTTCTTGCCGATGTTCTCTCCCGCAATGAGGATTTCACTATTGACGTGTCCGTACAGCCGGGAGCGCACTATCTGCTGCGCTATACTGCTGCGGGCGACGAAGCCGGTGCCAGCGGCTTGGATAGGCACTCACCTATGCACCGCTACGATCTGATTCATCGTTTCGGCAGCCCGAGCCGCAAGATCAACTACATTTCGTACGAGCCGCCGATGTTGCCCAAGGCACGCAGCGATCACGAACGGCTGTTCATCCCCGAGTCGGACTCGGTTGCCGTGGAAGTCGGAGGCCGGTTCGTCTCTGGCATCAAGAAGATCGCCCTGCATCGCGCTGAGATCCGTTTGCTTGTCAACTTGCGGAGAGCCGGGCGCCACCGGCTGATGATCTATTACCAGCCGATGAGTGCTTACCACCTGATGATTCCGAGATTGCGGCGGAAACACATGCCACAATCGGTGGTGCGGCTTAGGGAAACAAACACTGCTGAAAAGCACCTCGGCCAGACGCGATACCGGTTGAAAGGAACCGACAACCTTGAATTGTGGTTCGCAGAAAGCACGGTAAAGCTGACCCCCCGCACCCCCGCTCCCCCAATACAAGCCGACGGAATCAAAGTCTCAGCAGCGGCCAATGAAGCCCAATCGTTCCAGCTTGTCCTGTCACCGAAGACGGTGGTCCGCTTCATGAAAGCGTCCGCCACAAATCTGCGCAAAGGAGCCGATGTCATCGGGGCTTCGGCAATCGGCTTTCGATGCGTGGAATACGTTCCAATCTCGAGAATCTCGGACATCACCCCTGCCAGTTGCATCGGCTTGATCGGTGATCCACTGGTCCCAGTGCAACCCCACACATTGCTGCCTGCCGCGGGCAACCAAGCTCTTTGGGTCACGGTGCGCATTTCCCCCGACACGCCACCAGGCATCTATCATGGCAGCATTCATCTTAACTGCGACAATTCGGTACTCGAGATTCCGCTATCACTGGAAGTTTATGACTTTGCACTTCCGGAGTTTTCCGCCCTGCACACCAATATGGGTGGCCAGTACCTGGACAAGCCCATGGCTGATGCAAACGACCGCGCCCAGCGGCCCGGTTACCGGGGCCTAATGGGCTACCACGGACTCCAGACCATAGACCAACTCAAGAAGCTCGCCCGCGCCTACTACACCGTCATGGCCAAGAACAAGTTCTACCCGAAGTCGGTCGCCCTCTACAGCCCGTTTGCAGTGAACTGGTCGCCACCGCCCAATGGCTACAACGTCGACTCGCCGGACAACTTTGTCACGCTGCACGACTGGGATTTCACCGAGTTCAATGAGACGCTTCGCTATTTCATCGACGAACTAAAGGTCAATTCTCTTACTATCTACCACACCAACCCGACACGCTGCAATATCTTCCGGGTCTTGCCCGGAAAACCTCTGGCCAACCACGCCACAGCGGTGCGCCCAAGGTCGGCGGCGTGGCCGCAATTCGGTGATGAGACCTGGCTGGCCTACGGCATCATCGCCGAAGACCCCTACCAAGGCCAAACCATTGAGATCAGCAGAGCTCAGTACAACCAACTGCTGGCCGATTACTTTCGTGCCATTGCCGAAAACCTTGAAGAAAATGGCTGGCTCGACAAAGCCTTCATCATCATCGACGAAACCATGAATCAAGGCCGGCTGCGGCATTTTCTGAGCACGCTCAAGTCTGATCCGCTGGTGGCACGCCTAAAAATCGGCGCGTGCATACAAGGATATGAAACGCTTCAATACAAGCTGGATCCGGAGGATGATACGTATGCATTCAAGGGACTGCTCGATTTCTACATTCCTCAGATGGACGAGAACTACAACCGGTGGGAAAAATACCTCTTCCCTGACCACGACATCGAACCCGATCGGTCCCGACTGTGGAACTACGCCGTTAGCACCAGCAGGCTGGTCATCGACACACCCGGCGTGAACAACCGCATGTTTGCCCTGGATATATTCAACCGCGGCGGATCGGGTTTCTTCGTGTGGGACACCATCTACTGGACCACCGACTACGGCGGAAGTGGCAATCCGTGGATCAATCCCTACTGCGTCTGGGGCAACGGCGCGGTCGGATTCTTTTACCCGCCGACACGCAGCATGGCAGCAACCGAACCCGATTTTTCCATCACTCCGTCGCTACGGGTAATGACGTTTCGCGAGGGGGTTGAGGACTACGACTACGCCTGCATCCTGGATGGCCTGATGACCGCCGGCCGAGATCAAGGCGTTGATGTACGCGATGGGGAGCAAGTACTTTTAGACATTGCTCGTTCTTTCCACAACTCGGTGCACTGGTCACAGAACGATGCGTGGCATATCGAATTGCGTGACCGACTGGCCCGAGTCATCGTAGATCTGCAGCGTGCGATCGGTCAGCAGGATTGAAGCGCCTCGCTTGTTATGGCAACAGTTGCTTGGCCAACTCAGGCACACGTCATTCCCCAACTAGAGCAGCCTAAAATCGCATTTACGGCACAATATGGGTGGTTTGAGCGTTGCCACTCTATGTTTCACAGTTTTTCGCCCTAAGGTGCGAACCAGCGAGAGCGAGGGGGTCGTAGGAGAAAAGTAGCTTAGCATGGCATACTCTCAATCGCCGACTTTCATCGCATAGGTGGCGATCTAATATAAAGGAGCAGCCCCATGGACCGGCGGATCATCTCCCGATCAAGACAGTGGGCATTCACACTAATTGAACTGCTGGTGGCGATCTCCATTATCGCGTTGCTGATCGCCCTGCTACTACCGGCACTGCAGCAGGCCCGAGAAGAAGCTCGCGTGGCCGTCTGCGGATCAAAACCTAAGACAGTTGGGAATCGGCTTCCAGGCCTACTCCATGGACTATGACAGCCTGCTACCTCCCTATGGCTATGCCACCAGCGCCAGCAATTACCATAACCCGCCACTGTGGGACCAGGTCGTCATGCCCTACATGGGCAAAGAAAATCCCGAGCCATGGAGGTTTCTCTTTGGCTGGAACGGCCCAACCGGTCCGAACTGGGCCAGCGACCAGATCTTCATGCCCTGCCCGTCCAATGCTCAAGCTCTTGAAAGTGACATCAGCTACACCCGTAAGCAAACTCCCGACGGCGTCGATCGAACCCCGCTGAATTACGGAATCAACTATTTTTCAGTCGTGGGCTATTACGCCCCACCGCACCTGCGATCCGGTAACTGCAAAGCCGGCTGCTTCAACGGCTCGGCCATCATCGAAAAGACCGATCCCGGTGTCTTCGTCGCCGCCGATGCCAAAGCTGACTGTGGGACCTCACGGTGCGGGCGTGGAACCTGTACTGAGATCTACAATCCCAACAATAGCGTAGCCTGGCGCCTGACCATCGATGTGGATATGGATGGTATCCCCGATACCATCCGTTCCGTCATGCTTGGAGGCACCGGGCATGCCGGCTTTAATCCTATCCACAAGAAAAGCGGCAACTTCTTGTTCCAAGACGGCTCGGTTCACCGCGTCCAGACCCGCGACTGGGCCCAAAACCTCAACGGCATGTGGGGCCGGGGACTGCTTGATGGCGGAGACAACGCCGTGTACAAGTAAGCGTGTGCAACCTGCCGGCGATCAGAGAGCCGTGCGGTGGCAGGGTACTGTCGTGGTTGTTGGCATAACTCTGGAAGGCGATGCCGAGTTGACGCATGTTTGATCCGCAGACGGCATCACGGGCCAACTGGAGAGCAGACAGGAGCAGCGCAATCAGCAACGCGATGATCGAAATGACCAGCAGCAGTTCGATCAGGGTGAAGCAGCCTCTTCGCACAGAAAGCCTCTCTATGCCCGCAGCGAGGGTTCTGATACTCCGCACGAATTGAGCTCAAAGGCAGGACGGCTGAATTCGGCGATTATACCGGTTGGCGGAGCTCGAAGTGGGATTCGGATTCTGGAGGGGGCGGGTTGGTGCTGCGCAGCGCAACGGAT
>CAUZOD010000020.1:0-20660 GCA_963581115.1 Phycisphaerae bacterium
CGTTGATAGTGTAGTGCTTCTAAGTTAATAAAGGGCCAGATGCCGCCAAAACGCCGCGGATCCCGGAACCGAAGCTCTTGGTCTTCAATGGACCATACGACATGGGTGTGTGGTAGAAGCGATCTCTTAGCAGGACCGCAGGTTAGGGTGCCAGACATCCCTAAATGAACGCAGATACAGCGTTCGTTTGCGGATACGAGAGCCAACTGCTTACCTAGACGTTTGATTGCTGTAATTGATTGGCCCAACAGCAAGCTTGGTAAGTGAGCATCGCCGCGGATTACGTCAGCACGGTGGATCCGGACTTGCGAGATTTCCTGGTCGAGGATTTTCGGTAGCAGTGTGCGCTTGACACTTTCAACCTCCGGCAGTTCAGGCATAAAGGGGATTTTACATATTGTCTAGGGTAGACCACCGGTTCGATGGGGTCTTGGTGAATAGGGCTATTTACAGGTAAGATAGGTCCGATAAATCTTTAGCTCGCCTTGTCCGGCCGCCCCAGCCGATTTTCAATGGCGAACGCCGCCGTTCGGTACTGTGGTCGCGCGTAAAAGAATCACCTTTTCAGCTCCCCCGGGAGGTTGTATGGCAACGCCGATAGACAACAGTGTTGGCTCAGAACAACTATTTCAAGAAATCCGCCAAGTTGCCAGCCAATTACATAATCAGGTCCAAAAGGTGGTGGTGGGCCAAGAGGAGGTGGTAAATCAGGTATTTATAAGCCTGTTTACTCGAGGTCACGCGTTACTGGTGGGTGTGCCTGGCTTGGCCAAGACTCTGTTAGTTTCTACGATTGCTCAGAGCCTAAGCTTACAGTTTTCTCGCGTTCAGTTTACTCCGGACCTGATGCCATCAGACATCACAGGAACCGAAGTAATTGAAGAAAACCGAGACACGGGGCGACGAGAGATGCGGTTCGTCAAGGGGCCGGTGTTCGCAAATATAATCTTAGCGGATGAGATCAACCGAACTCCGCCAAAAACGCAAGCAGCATTACTCGAAGCGATGCAGGAGCACCATGTAACTGCTGGAGGGATTCAGCACGAGTTACCACAACCATTTTTTGTACTTGCCACTCAGAACCCAATTGAGCAAGAAGGGACCTATCCCCTCCCTGAGGCGCAATTAGACCGTTTTATGTTTATGATCCGGGTTTATTATCCAAGCGAGCAGGAGGAGCTGGAAATAATTCGACGGACAACGACTCGTCGCCAGACACATGTTGAGCCGGTAATTAGCGCACCGCGTGTTCTGGAGATACAGGAGCTTGTGCGCGACATTCCAGTTGCGGATCACGTTATCAAATACGCCCTGCAGTTAGTACGCGCCACGCGCCGGCCTCGGCACGGATACCCGGATCAGCGGCCTGAGTTTATCCGTCAGTATCTAACTTGGGGGGCGGGTCCCCGTGCCAGCCAGAATCTAATTCTGGCAAGCAAAGCTCTGTCGGCTCTAAAAGGTCGCACGCACGTTACTACGGAGGACGTCCGAGAAATCGCCCCGCCAGTATTGCGGCACCGCCTAATTACTAATTTCAACGCAGAAGCAGATGGCATCAGCCCGGACGATCTTATTGAACAGCTACTCGGCGCCGTTAGGCCAGAACTGGCAAGCGATGCCCAAATGGATGCAGTATTGCGATAAGGATGACTGCCACAGCACCCCCCGATTATCTGGATCCACAGACACTCATGTCCATTAGCTCGCTCGACTTGCGGGCGCAAATGATCGCTGAAGGCCTAATGACGGGGATGCACCGTTCCCCGTATCAGGGGGTTTCTGTTGAGTTTGCCCAACATCGGCAGTATGCGCCTGGCGATGACACGCGGTTTCTTGATTGGAAGGTCTTTGGTAAAACCGACAAGCTCTATTTAAAGCAATACCAAAAAGAAACAAATCTCGAAATGCTTGTCATGGTAGACATCTCAGGCAGCATGTCTTTTTGTGGGGGCACCGCTTGGCGAAAGTATGACCACGCGGCGTCTCTTGCTGCCGCAATGACGCATCTGGCACTGCGGCAGCAAGATCGGGTAGCGTTATCCTTATTTGATGACCAGCCCCGACGGGCGACGCGCATGTCAAATCGTCAAGGCCACTGGCGATCGATTGTCGAGGCGCTCTCGTCAGTTCAGATTCACCCGATGCAGCAGGAGGGGCCCAATTCAGATTTGGCAGGCCACACTCACCTAGCTCAAGTGTTTGATCGGGCGGTAGTTAAATTGGCTCGGCGGTCGTTGGTCGTGCTGATTAGCGATTTATTCGATGATCCTGATACGATCGATCGCGGGCTGGCACAGTTCTACCACCACCGTCACGACGTGATCGTGATGCAGGTTTTAGATCCCATGGAATTGGGGTTCCCATTCCGTCACCCGTCGGAATTTGTAGGTTTGGAAGCCGACGGCCAACTCCGGCTCGACCCACTTGCCTTACGCCAAGGGTACCTGCACGCCTTTGAGGCCCATCGACGGCGAATCGAGCAAGCCTGCCGCAAGTTCATGTTTGATTATCTAATATTGGATACATCGCGATCCTTGGCCCCCCCTTTAAGTAGTTTTCTTGCGCGGCGAGCAGCCCGCGTGGTTCGGAAGTAATTCCTGTTGTCGATCTGTGTTTGAATGATGTTTCTGATCGCCCAGATATCTGCTTCGTTTGTTGCTCCGACTCTGGCTGCGGTCGGCATGACCGCAATGTCCATTCCACTTCTGATCCACTTGCTTTCGCGCTTGCGCCGTCAGCGCCAACCATGGGCGGCGATGCAATTTCTTTACGAAGCCTTTCGTCGGCACAAACGTCGCCTGCGGTTCGAACAATGGCTTTTGTTGCTGGTACGTTGTTTGTTGTTGTTGGCCTTGTCTCTGGCCCTGGCAGGACCGTTGCTTACTGGCTGTGCCGCACGAGTTGCTAGCGGCTTCAGTGCAGGAGGCCGGGCGATCCATCTCGTGCTGGATGATTCGTTGTCTACACGTGTTTTGGTTACTGCTCAGAAGACGCGTTTCGATCGACTGCGGGACACCGCACTGCTAATTGCAGAGACAGCCGAACCAAACGACACGGTGACACTCTGGAACTCGGCGCGCCCATTGCTTGGTCCGGTGGAGCCAGTTGTCGCCGCTCGCCATTTTTTAGAGAAAGCTACGCCTCGCTATAGTGATTCGTGCTTGGTTAATGCGCTAATGTCGATCCGAGAACGGCTGGATGGCCGGCCCACGGTGGTGGTACTGTTGAGCGATTTCTCCCGCTCTGTGTCAGAGCTGGATCGGCCATTGCCGCAAGAGCTGGAAGGCCTCGGCAAGCGAGTTAGCGTCCTGGTGTCACGCCCAGCGCCCAGCGCTAGCAACGTGCAAATATCCGCACTGTCAGCTCAGCGTCGACGGCTGTTTGGCCGTTTCGGCGGAGGGCTAAATGTGCCGATTCAACTGTGGTTGCGGCGGTTTGATAACGCTTCGGGCGAAGCACACGCAACGGTGGATGTGATGCTGACAGAGCCAGACGGGGACGTGCTCGTCTCGACAACGCGGCGAGCCCGCTGGGCGCCTGGTCAAATTACCTGCGGTCTGAATCTTGACATACCAGTAGAGTCTAGCTTGCGGTCTGAGACGATACCGATCACGCTAACAATGGGGACGGGACAACCCCTTGTGCTTCGCGCTCGGCTTAATCCACAGTCTATGTCCGATGCACTTAAAGACGATAACCGCCGAACGTTTGTTTTGGAGCTACAGCATCAAATGAGAGTGGGGCTGATCGATGAACTGCCGCCGTCCGTGGACATGTCGGCGCCATCTCCAGCACAATGGCTAGCGATGGCGCTGGTACCGTTATCGGAAACAGATCAACACCCACTGGCCCTGGAACATCTATTAGTGGCCGACGTGCACAACGACACGCTGGGCCGGTTAGATGCGGTCATGGTCCTGCGCCCCGACCTGCTTACGGACTCCGTGTGGCAACGGTTACGCGAGTTTGCTGTTGTTGGTGGCTTGGTTTGGATTTTTGTGCCGCCAGATGGGAACACGACTTTGTGGCCACAATCTATGGTCCAGGCATTTGATCTGCGGTGGGAGATCGAATTGGACCCGACTTTTTCAGGCCCAGACGCATGGGAACTCAACGGCGCTGCATCGGTCCCCAGTCCCCTAGGAGTTTTGTCGGCCGATTGGGAAGCGCTATTGCGACCGATTCGTGTTTATCAGCGGCTGGCAGTCTCCACGGCACATACCCAACGGTGGGTCGGGTTGGCCAACGGCGGGGGTTCGGACAGCATCCTTGCGGTAGAACGGGTAGGTGATGGCGTGGTATTGATGCTGAGCGCGGCTCTGGACCAACAGTGGACGAACCTTCCCACAAAACCGCTTTTCGTACCGCTGATCCACGAAGCGTTGCACGGTCTTCTTGGCGACCCGGGAGTTACCGAAAGCAGATTTGTCGCGGGCCGGCGCCTGGTATTGGGGCGAAATTGGATGGGGGCAGTCCGATTGGATCCAATCGACAATTCAGGGCCATCAATTGCGTTGGGTGTTTTGGCCCAAGCTATCGAAGGAGTCGAACCGGCGCAAACTCCAGGCCTGTACCAAGCCGCTGAGGGGGCACGGCGGGTGTTGGCGGTTAACGTTCCTGCGGATGCAGGCGACTGCCGGGCGGTCGGGGAGAAAAAACTAGCTCAGTGGCTAGATGGACTGGGCAACTGGTCGTTTATGGACCCCCACAATCCTGGCAGTTCCTTGGTGCGCCAAGCGGAGACAACAAACATAGGTTGGGGGTTGCTGTGGATTGCTCTGAGCTTGTTATTGTTGGAAATGGTACTGGCGAGGGTGATGAGTCATGCGGTCGACGGCGCTCGCCGCAGCTGGACAGATCGGTGGGTTCAGTCATTCAGCCGCATTGGTCTCGCCCGTAAACGGCGTCTATCGGGGCCATCCAGCATGAAGGAGGCTGCGTGAATATGGTCAGCTCTCCAATTGCTTCTTGGATGGATCGGTTGCTCGGGTTGTCACAGTTGAGTTGGTCCGATCTTGGCGCCCACGTAGGTTGGGCCCATCCTATGCCTGCATGGGTGTGGGTGGCGATCGTACTTGGCTCAGGCGGCATTTCTTGGTGGAGCTATTGCAGGCTTCTGGGCGCACTTCCCGTTCGCATTGGTCTGGCCGGATTGCGGGGAGCTTTGATCGTGCTTGTCGTGTTACTTTTAGCGGGACCGCAATTGGTTCGGCCAGCCGAACAGGTGGATCCGGATTGTCTGATTGTACTTGTGGATCGCAGTGCATCGCTGCAGATCACCGACTCGATTGACGAATCGGGTGCTGCCATAAGTCGGGACGAAGCTTTGCGCCGCGCTCTTATTAAGCAACGAGCGGTATTTGGAGCGGGGGGCTTAGCTCAAGAACGGCAAATCATATGGTTGGGGTTTGGCGGGCAAGTGTATGAGATTTCGCCAGATGCACTGCCTGAAGCCGGGGCATATAAAACGTCGGTCCGGACTGCGATTGAAGAGTCGTTGCAATTGGCCGCCGGTCGTCCAGTAAGCGGAATTGTGCTGATTACCGACGGGCGCAGCCCGCAACCAATAGGCTCGGCTTTGGTTCGCCTGCTCCAGCAACAAGCGATTGGCGTGTTTCCCGTTCCATTGGGCGCGGAGCAGATGCCGTTGGATCTGGCAGTGGCCAGGGTGGATGCGCCGCGGCAGGCCTTTGTCAATGATATTGTTCCAATTCAGGTGACGGTGGAGCGCCATGATGGAGCTTCTTCGCAACAAACCGGCCCGATTATTGTGCGATTAGTGGAGGATCTCGGCAAGCAGATCCTCGATCAGAAAACAATTAACAGTACGGACCTCGGCCGACCGGTTCGCCTGACTGGTCTTTCTTCCGTGATTGGGGAGGTGACATGGCGCGTGGAAGTCGAGTCTTCGGAGGACAGATCCGAGCTGGTCAAGAGCAACAACAGTCGCTCTGTGAGTGTGGAGATGGTAGATCGTGCTCTACGGGTCTTGTACATCGAAGGTTATCCTCGCTGGGAGTATCGATATCTGAAAAATTTACTTGTGCGCGAGCAGTCAATTGCCAGCAGTATTCTACTCTTGAGCGCTGATCGAGGATTTGCCCAGGAGGGAGATCAACCTGTTAGCCGACCACCGCGCGATATCGAAGAGATACAGCCATTTGATGTGATCGTGATCGGAGATGTGCCCGCTGATTATCTGACCACCGCACAGGCGGTGCTGCTGAGAGATCACGTTGCACTGCGCGGAGCCGGCCTGCTCTGGATCGGGGGTCCGGATCATATGCCACGGAGTTATGGGGGTTCCCCTTTAGCAGAACTGCTTCCAATGAAACGGCCGTCGTCGGTACAGCCTCTTAATGCCATGGCAAGCGGCTTGATCTGGCCGACCCCATTGGCGGGAAGACTCAGTGTTTTACAGCTTCACGGCCCTGACACCAGTGCCGATCAGTGGCCGGCGAATCTTCCACCACTACACTGGGCGCAGGACCTCGGGGTTCTCAAACCCACTGCAGATGTACTTGCGGAAAATCCGATCGGGGATCGCCTTCCTATGGTGGTTCGGTTGCGCTACGGGGCGGGCCAATCCATCTACGTAGCCACGGACGAGACCTGGCGTTGGCGGTATGGCCGGGGGGAACTTTACTTTGAGCAGTTCTGGATCCAATTGGTGCGCATGCTAGGGCGCAGCCGGATTCAGCCCTCGTCTGCCGATCGGGCCCGACTGGTTGTTTCAAGTCGTCGACTTCAAATTGGCCAGACGGTGGTTGTTGAACTAGAGGTGACAGACGCCGCGCTGTTAGCGCGACCGCTAACCCGCGTCAAGGTAGAGGTGGCTGATCTGCAGCAGGCGGCTGTGGATAGCTTCGAACTGTACCCGGGCCGTCCTATCGGCTCATCGTCTGACGAACAGCAATACGTATATACCGCAAGATGGCGGCCGACGTTGGCCGGAAGAATGGAATTGCGGGTTTCGGAAGCGACGATGGACGGCCTGAATCTCGTCACTGACGTAGAAGTTGTTGCTCCGGATGACGAGCTGAGGCATCCTCGCCCAGATCATGAACGGCTGCGCCTTCTGGCCAAGCAAACAGACGGACAAGTCATTGCTTTGGATCGGTTGGCGATGCTGATCGATGCCGTCCCTAACCGCGCCCGTAAGACAGCGACAGATATTCGCGAACCTCTATGGCATTCGCCTCTGGCGATGGCTCTATTTCTCGGTACGTTGACTTCGGAATGGATTGTCCGAAAGCTTATCCGGCTTGTGTAGTTTGTCGTTGTGCAAATATCATGCGACAGATCGTCCACCAACTCGATCAGATCCGACAGGCCAGTCGATGGTTATTGGTTCTTCAGGATCTTATGCAATGGCTCGGCGCATTGGTCATAGCAGGGGTCGGTTTGGGTGTGATTGATTTCCTGTTACGGCTGCCGGGATGGCTGCGACTTAGCATCGGTCTGACGGTAGTCGTGGCGGCACTAGTGTGGGTTATTGTGCGATTACCTCGCGCGATCCGTTTCTGCCCTTCTTTGGCACAACTCGCGTTGCGGCTTGAGCGCCTGTATCCAAAGCTTAGTGGGCGCTTTGCGTCAGCAGTGGAATTCGTGGCTAACGCTGAACGTTATCAGCACCCCTCGCGTACAGCGGTACTGGTCGAGGCAGCTATACGTGACGCTGTATCGAGGCTTGATGGCGTGCGGTTGTTGCGGTTGCTGAATCCGCGCCGGACCGTTCGCGTGCTTGGCGATATGCTGGCCGCAGGGCTCGTCCTAGCGGTGTTGGTGGTGATGGCCCCCGGCAAGACCCAAATAGCAGCAGTACGCTGGCTAGCGCCACTAGGGACGGCACAGTGGCCCAAGCGAACACAGGTGGTCAATTATGTTCAGGAAAAAGTCTGGCCGACGGATGGGCCTGTTCGGTTGACCGCAGCGGTGCCTCGCGGGTACTACGACCAGATGCGAGTCTGGGCGCGATATCGAGTGCTCGATGTTTCCGGCACAGCTGGATCATGGCAGTCAATGTTGATGAACGAACAGAGCCGGGAACTAGGTGTTTTTGAGCGCCTGGTGGATCTTTCTCCGGCCTTTATTCGCACAGTCGAGACTGGCGGGGCGGACACTCAGGCGGCAATTCAATTTCAGTTTGCGGCAGGCGATGACACGACCGACCGAGCAATAGTTCCGTTGGTCGCCCGGCCTGCAGTCCGGCAGGTCACCGCTTGGCTTACGCCACCGGAATACGCGGCAGGATTAATCAACGAGCATCGTCTGGAATTGCATGAACAGGCTACTCCGATTGCTGCAGTGTCGGCGTTGATCGGATCGTCGGTGTACCTAGAGGTCCGGATGAACAAAGCATTGGAGCGATTGACAGCGGAGCATGCCCTACCCGGGTTTAGCGAAGCAATGGACTTTCGTCATAACCATGGGGACCAGTTCGCGGTGTCCTTGACGCTTGAGCGCACTGTCCAGACCCAAATTCATCTGGCGGATCGTTTTGGTTTGACGAGCCTGTCTGAACGTCAGTATCGGATCGAAGCAATTGAAGATCAGCTCCCGGTAGTGTCGATTGTGCACCCATCTGCGGATGAAGCGGTGTTGCCCACAGCGATGATCACGGTGGAAGCTCTAGCCCAAGACGATGTGGGTCTCGAGGAACTATTTCTTAAGGTTGATGTGCCCAATCTGTCGGATTCACGATCGGAACAGACTGCGTCGTCCGTCATACTCGCCCACCACCACCAGCGTCAAGCGACGCTATCTGTTGGCGCAAAGCTTGATTTGCAGCCTTTTGAATTGCACAGTGGCCAGGTTGTCGTGCTTTCGGCAACCGCGCAGGACGTGTTCAATCTTGCGGGGGCCCGCCATGATCCGGTTCGGTCTGTCCCGCGGCGGTTGAGGATAATCGATGAGATCACCTTCATCGGTCAGATTCGTTCGGAGTTAGCGGTCGTGCGCCAGCATGCCATACGCCTGGAACGTATTCAACAGCAGATCATGAAAGCCAACCCAGACCGAGCGGCGCCGCAACAGGCGCAACTGAGTCGTCGGCTAGATAACCAAAGAACTATGCTGGACCGCATACAACGCCGTGTCAAAATGAATCGTCTCAACGATCCAGAGATCGAGGAATTGATGGATCGGGCTCAGGGCGAGATCAAACAATCTGCCAAAGAAAGCGAATCAGCAGCTTTGGGGTTGCAACGGCAGAAACCGGGCCGAGTCCATGCAGCGCAACAGGATGTCGCCGAGCATCTGCGCAATTTGATCCAGTTGTTGGACCAACGCCGCGATGTAGTTACGCTTCAGCTGGCATTGCGTCAGTTGCAGACGCAGCAGGAGTCCATTGCCCAAGATACACGCCAACTGTTGCCTTTGGCCGTGGGCCAAGACCGCAGCGGTCTTCCCAAAGAGCTTGATCGCCAGATCGAACAGTTGGCCGCGAGGCAAGAAGCGTTGGGCGGTCAGGCTGAGCAGATGATTCGCCAAATGCAAGCCACATCCGAAGCTCTGTTGCATCAGGGAGAGCAGGTCCGCGATCAGGCTGCTGCCGAAGCCCTGGAACAGGCCGCTGCAATTGCCCAGCGCCAAGGGTTGACGGTAAAAATGCGGCAGGCCTCCAGTGCTACCGGACAGAACCAGCTCTCGCGAGCGGGACAGCGGCAATCCGAAGCAATGGACACGTTGAGCCAGATGCTGTCACAGATACAGCGACAGGATCGTCTCGTGGCGGCGATCCTGCGCCGTCGCCTGCAGGAGTTGGCCGAAGCATTGGAGAAGCTCGTGCAGCGGCAGCGAGACCAGATCGCCGTGCTGAAGGCGACCCAAAACATCATGACTCTGGAACCGGGACAGTCAGCCGTGCGACGCAGCACCATGGTGGCCCAGGAACAAGCGACAGGGTCAGCCAAGATACAGCCTGTTGCTGCGGTGATTGGGGATGCCGTGGCCGCGCAGGCCAAAGCAATTGTCGCAATGCGGGAACGAGAATCGGCAGCGGCTGGGGTTGGTCAGGCCGCTGCGGTAAATTCACTAACCGATGCGCTGGGAACCCTGAAAAAACTAGTTCGCGAGGCCAAAGAGGAGGCGGCAGCACAGGACCGCGACGCGTTGCGGCAGGCTTACGAGAAATTGGCGAAGCAACAGCAGCAGGTGCAGGGGCCAACCGACGCCCTTGTTGGCATGGGGGGATTAACTCGCAAGGAACGATCCGAATTAGTTGCCTTGGCAGAAGGGCAGCAGCAGGTGCGCGATGGCGCATCTAAGCTGGGCGTGCAGGTTGAACAGACGTTTATCTTTCGCCGGTTACACGACAGGATCGATGAGTCGGCAGGAGAAGTGGTTTCGGGATTGTTGCTCGCAGAGGTGGATCAATGGCTGATCGCTAAACAGGGTCAGATCGTGCAACTTCTCCAGGCCATGGCCGGGGCGCTCGATGAGAAGACACAGGGGGGAACGTTTCTTGAGAGCGATCTCAGCGGCGGCGGTGGTGGCGGTGGCGGCGGCCAGGAAGAGGCGGTCCCTCCGCTTGCTGAGGTGCGCCTGCTCAAAGGCGTACAACTCCAGATCAACGAGACGACGCGCACGCTTGGTGAATTGTCGGCAGAGCTGATGGGCGCTAATATGAAAAAGAGACTGACCGAACTAGCAGGGCAACAGCGAGAGATCACCGAACTGGGACAGCAGCTGTTCAATCAGCTGAGGTCCGACAAGGAATCGCCGTTGAAGCCGATACCTTCCCCTTTGCCGGAAAGAGAGTTGGAACGGAGCGAGCAATGAACCGAGCTTCAATCATGATTCTCGCCTGGTGTAGTTCCATTGCAGCAGCAGACCCCCACGACGGGGCGCCGACGCTGGATGATTTGTTGAATCTTCAGAAGAAGAGGCCCGTGGAAGTGCAGGATGAGCCTGAGGTTACCGACCCTATAGTGCGGCGCCTCGAAGGCGGGTTTCCGGAGGACACCTTCGAGTCTGCAGTGAGCCTGATGGATCAGGTGGCCCGGCGGATTAGTGAGCGATTGGACCTTGGGACCGAAACCCAGCGCCTGCAAGAAGATATTGTACTGCGCCTTGATCGCGTGATTGCTGCTGTGCGTCGTCAGCAACGCCAAGGCAGTTCGTCTCAGTCGTCCTCATCCGATGCCCGCCCTCCGGATTCGGGGAGCGATTTGGTCAGCACCCCTTCTTCTTCCAGCGGTCAAGGTGCTAGCAGCGGACAGCTACAGTCGGGCGGCTCGGGTGAGAACCCCGGTTTGGCTTCACCTGGGAGCGTGGGCGAAGTGAATGCGGAGGAAGGGGTGATGCAACACAGGCGTAGTGAATGGGGCAATCTGCCCCCGCGGCTTCGGGATGAATTGTCAGAGGGGTTGAAGGAAAGATTCAGTTCTACTTACCGCTCGCTTACGGAGGCGTATTATCAGAGATTGGCGCAAGATCAGGAGTAATAACAAGCTAGTTCCAGGGCGCACCGGCTGGCACAAGGAGTCGAGGGCAAATGAATTTGGCGCATGTCAAAGCAATCCGCTCAGTCCTCGGTAGCTCGAGCGCGATAGCAGGTCTTGTGTGTCTCGTGGTGGCGTGGCCAGGCCCTGGTTCGATAGCGGAGGTCGATTCGACGCCGGCGTTGACGGACTTTGCCGAGATTACCCAGCCCATGCGGGATGCGGTGGACCGTGGGCTTTTGTTTCTGTCATTGGCGCAATCCAGCGATGGTAGTTACGGGGCGGACAGCCGATACCCGCGGCATGTGGGCATTACGGCCCTAGGCTGCTTGGCGTTCATGGCGGATGGGCACCTGCCGGGTCGCGGTCGATATGGGGGTCATGTGGAGCGTGGGCTCGACTTTATCTTGCAACACGCTACGGAATCAGGCCTAGTTGCTGCGGATACCTCGCACGGGCCGATGTACGGCCATGGGTTTGCGACCTTGTTTCTAGGCGAGATGTATGGCATGACCCGAGATCCTCGGGTGCGTGAAACGCTGCTCAAAGCAGTACGATTGATTGTAAACACTCAGAACCACGAAGGCGGCTGGCGCTACCACCCCGTGCCCCACGACGCCGATATTAGCGCCACTATCTGCCAGGTCATGGCCCTGCGTTCAGCCCGAAACGCCGGGCTTTCAGTGCCCAAGGCAACAATCGAGAGGGCCATTAGTTATGTCCGACAGTGTCAGAATCCAGCCGATGGCGGGTTCCGTTACATGCTTTCGGCCGGTGGATCAGCGTTCCCACGTTCAGCTGCCGGGGTGGCCAGCTTGTTCTATGCCGGCGTGTATGAGGATGATGCACTCGATAAGGGCCTGGGATACCTGATGCGCTCCAGTCGAGGGATGACTTACCGTGGTGGCGGACACTACTACTATGGGCATTATTATGCGGCCCAAGCAATGTTTTTGGCTGGGGGGGACTATTGGGTCAAATGGTATCCCCGTATTCGCGATGAGTTGGTGAGCCGTCAGGCTGAAGAGGGGCATTGGGAGTCCAACCATGGAAATGCTTACGCCACTGCAATGAGTTTGCTGATCTTACAAATTCCCAATCGACTTTTACCGATATTTCAGAAGTGATGATTTGGTTTTCAGGCTGGGCGCGATTTTTGGTGGCAATGTCCGCCCTTCTCTTGGGCGGGCTGGCTTCTGCCGGGGTTCCCGCAACGCTGGTCAATTCACAACTGCGCAGTGAGCCAGTGGTGATCACCTCGCTTCGGGAAGGTGTATTGGTATATTTCGATGCCCAGCGGCGGTTGTGTGAATCACCAATCGATCATTTCGTGCAAATACGCGACATGGGCGAAGCAACTGAGCCACCTATTGGCTCGGCTGTAGTGGAATTGGTCGATGGACAGCGTCTGATAGGCCGCTGGATCAGTACGTCGGCGGGAAGTTTCCAGTGGGAGCATGAGATATTCGGACGAGTCCGCATTCCGCTCGACGACATTGCAGCGATAACCGTAGCGGGCGATCCGATCGCCCCGCCCGGTGTGGGCCAGGACATCGTGCGTCTGGTCAATCAGGATCATGTACGTGGCGTTGTAACGGGGGTTGAACCCGAAGGTCTGACGATGATGTTGCCTGGGGCCAATGAAGCCATGGTGCTACCTTCGGATCGCATTGAGGCATTATGGCTGGCAAATGCAGTGGTCAAACCAAGGTCGGAGCTAAACCGGATAGTGCTTGCCGATGGAAGCCGATTATTGGTTCGGCATGTCGACATTGCCGATGTGGATGCTCGCGTCGACATCGTGCTGCCTGGTAGACCTGTGCAGACGGTGATTTTACCGATCGAGACGCTTATGCGGATCGATTTCACTGCCAACGGGGTGCGTCTGCTGGATCTGGCGGCACAGAGTATGACGGTAACAGCCGGGGGCGATGTGTTTGGCCTGCTGATGCCTCCGCGAATCGAGGCGGGAGACATCTACCTTCATGCTCCCGTAACGGTATCGTTTATTATTCCCAAGACGGCGGATCGTTTCGTGGCGACCGCGGAGCTGGCCAGCTCACCTGAAGTTGCATCCAAGTTGAATGAATGGGCCGACTTCGAAGTTGTTGTAAGGCATGGTCCAGGTGGCTTAGACAGCCGGTTTCGTGTTAATGGCCGGTTGCCACGGGTGCAAATAAACGTACCGGTGGTGTCAATGACGCAACTGATAATCGAAGTGAATCCGGCGATCAACGGCCCAATTTTGGATCGGCTCCGTTTACGCGATGCGGTACTGCTGGATCATTCTGTAGATGATCAGGATCTTTCTAAAGTAGATGATTGGTGAAAAAGCAGGAATGTCAACTTGGGTTAATGCCCGGAATCGAGCTAAATTTAAGACCCATTGCTGCAATCCTGATGGTCGGCCAACGTTTCAACCTAGAATGGTTCGGAGCTAAGATTTAGGATTTGTCCATGAGCCAACCAGCACCATCGCGCAGACCGATTGTGGCTAAGTCTCTGGTTCCCGCCGAGTCCGAACCGGTTTTGTTTGTCAATCGGGAGCGGTCATGGCTGGAATTTAACCGCCGGGTTCTTGCCGAGGCTCTCGATGAACAGACACCATTGCTAGAACGGGTTGGATTTCTGGCGATCTTCACTTCGAATCTAGACGAGTACTTTCAGAAACGGGTAGGGGGGCTGAAGCGCCAAATTGACCTTGGCATGCAGACAAGAACGACTGACGGTCTTTCGCCACAGGAGCAGCTTCAGGTGATCCGCGCCGCCGTGCTGCCGATGTTGCATCAGCAGGCTGAATGCTTTCTAAACATCATCAAGCCACAACTGGCCGATCACGATATTCATCTGCTGCACTGGGAGGAGTTGTCACCCCAAGGTCGGGAGCTGGCGCGAGGATACTTTCGCAAAAATCTGTTTCCGGCACTCACGCCTCTGGCGGTGGATCCCGGCCACCCCTTCCCTTTTATCAGCAATCTGTCAACATCCTTAGGCGTGATTCTTCGGCACCCAGAAGATCGCGACAAAAGCAAGGTGTTTGCGGCGGGGACTCTTAACGCGGCGGGGCTGCAGTTTGCCCGGGTGAAGGTGCCAGAGATGCTGCCCGGCTGGGTTCGGATCAGTTCTGGCGACGGGTCAGGCGCCCAACAGTTTGTTCGTCTTGATGAGATCATCCAGCATAATATTCTCGATTTGTTCGAGGGCATGGAGATCGTTGATGTTGAGCCATTTCGAATCACACGCAATGCGGATGTTGAGCGAGACAGGGAGGACGCGGAGGATTTGCTGGACTTGATTGAACAGGAATTACGCGACCGGCGATTCGCCAGGGCGGTTCGTCTGGAAGCCGACAATGATCTAAACCATGTGATGACACGTTTTCTCGTGCGCGAGTTAGACCTCACGCCCGAAGATGTGTATGAGATGCCTGCGGAACTGGATTACACAGATTTGTGGGAAATCCACAAACTGAATCTTCCACAGTTGAAGTATGAGCCGTGGATCCCCGTTATCCCGCCACGCTTGGCCGTCGATGAGGCCAACATTTTCAGCATTATTCGCCAGGGTGATGTGCTTGTGCATCACCCCTACGAGTCATTCAGCGCCAGCGTCGAGCGTTTTATCCGATCCGCTGCTCAGGATTCTAAGGTAATGGCAATTAAGGCCACACTGTACCGTACCAGTGAGGACTCCCCGTTCTTGCCGGAGTTGATCAGAGCTGCGGAACGGGGCAAACAGGTCGTGGTGCTTGTAGAACTAAACGCCCGGTTCGACGAAGCCCAAAATGTTCAGACCGCCCAGGCGCTAGAGAAAGCGGGCGTTCACGTGGTCTATGGCGTTGTGGGGCTCAAGACCCATACCAAGACTGCCCTCGTGGTTCGGAAGGAAGCCGAGGGGATGCGGTGTTATGCCCATATTGGCACAGGAAACTACCACTCGAAGACGGCCAACCTATATACGGATCTGGGGTTGTTCACCTGCGACGAGCGCATTACCGATGACCTCGTTCAAATGTTTAATTTCCTGACCGGTTGCAGTGTGCATAAGGACTTCAAGCACCTGCTAATCGCCCCTACCAACATGCGCCACAGATTCTATGAGATGATCGATCGCGAGATTTTTCACTGTGATGCGTGGCGGCAACGAGGCGGTGGCGAAGACGACCCCCACCGCCCTCGCATCATTGCAAAAATGAACAGCTTGGAAGACCAGGGCATCTGCCACAAGCTTTATGACGCCTCACAGGCAGGAGTTCGTACCGATCTAATCGTACGTGGCTTCTGCTGCTTACGTCCCGGCGTCCCCGGGCTCAGCGAGAATATTCATGTCAGCAGCGTCATTGGCCGGTTTCTTGAGCACTCGCGTATCTTTTATTTCCACAACCAGGCAGCTGAGGCAGAGTACTACATTGGCTCTGCTGACTGGATGTATCGGAATCTGAATAACCGGGTGGAATGCATCGCACCCATTTATGACCCTGTGCACCAAAAGCAGTTAAGACAGATACTTGAGATCATGCTTTGCGATTGTCGCCAGGCATGGGATATGGATGCCGACGGCAATTATCTCCGCCGGGAACCCACTCCCGCTTGCCCTGAGATGGTTGTCGGAACCCAACAAGCGCTGATGCGCCTGCACCGCAGGCAGTCCAAGGGCGGCTTCTAACCCGATTTGTCAGTAGAAGCACACACTAAGCTCCGCGATCCGCTGGAATGGTGATTGAGGCGTCGATCATTTCTATCATTTTCTCCTGAAGCCTCTTCATGTCCCGATTGTATTTCGGGGGCGTGAATCCGTTGAATATGAAGCTGAATGCGATGGTCCGCAAGTGTTTACCGCTAGATCGGTCCCAATTGTCAATCGGTACGAAGAAGTATCCGGAGAGGGCAGAAACTTGGTTAATGAATCCACTTTTTCCGAATACCCACCGGCCAGCTGGCAGGCCATCAAACCGTCGGCCCCGCTTGAATGTTCCTGTCGAATGATACTGCCCGTCATATGTTCGGCCAGCATAGGCAAGGCTGTCACGGTAGAGCTCACGGTATGCCGGAATTTCATGCATGGATCGCAATAGTGCTACAAGCATTTTGGCGCTGACCCGGTTTTCGCGGCTAAGCCCGCTGCCATCGGCGATAACGGCCTCGCTGGCGCGGGCGCCAAGATGTTGTTGTAAGAATCGGTGTATTGCAGCGGTGCCGTTGCCCCAGCTCCCAGGGGCGCCGGTCACTTCATGGCCGATCCGTTTAAGAAGCGCCTCGGCGAAGAGATTCTGGGAATTTCGGTTTGTGCGAGTTAGCACCAATGGCAATACGGTGCGCACGCTGTGCAGAATCTGGTTCGGCGGCAGGTTGGAGCCCGCTGCGATCCGCTCAATGGCATGCACCTCGATCCCCTTGCTGCGCAATCGGCTGCTTAATATCCGAGCAAAATAAAGAGGTGGATCATGCACGGTGACTTGCCACGGGTGGCTGGAACGAGTCCGGATTGTGCCTCGGAATATCAGGTCGTTTGTTCCCGGCTTACGGTCGATTGAAAAAGTATCAGTTTTCCCTGTCTTCATAAGGTTGGACATGACTATGAATGGCGAGGCGGGGGACAGGAGGATCTTTGGTGCGGCTCCGGCAAGCAAGGCGGGCTCGAGCATGACGCCCAAACAATTCAAGTGAAAATTTATTCCTGCTACTTCAGAGAATGATTTCTTGTGTAACTGACTGGCGGGCCAAGTCTCGTGGACCCGTTGTCGGTCGAAGATCCTGTCATCGATGATCAGGCGGTCAAACCGCTGCAATTGTGTTCGGCGCACTGCGTGGACCCACTGATCAAGCAATCCGTCAACTGTCAGGCCGTGCTGCTTAAGGAGAATCGGGTCACCGAACGCCGGATCGCCATCGCTGCGTACGATCAGCATGGCGTCTTTGCCGTCGACGGGTTTGATCAGGGCCAGTTCTGTCCGAAATTCGAAATCGTCATCTAGGATGTTCAACGCCGCGGCGGTTGTAAGCAATTTCATATTGCTTGCCGGAATCATCGGTTTCTCGGCCCCAATTGCCGCCAGCACGGAGCCTTTGTCTAGGTCAACCACGCAGACAGCTACGACCGTCTGCCCCAGATCATTGGTACGCAGAAGGTGACGCAGGGAAGATTCAAGATCGGCTGCCTGTGCGGCGGCTGGAAGAACCCCAGTCAGTGCCAGAAGCATGCCGATCGATGCAGGTGGTATCAAGGCGGGCCTCCGTGCCTTGGGTCGTTGGGTAAATTATCGGATGCTGCGGGGTCTGGAGTTGACTGGCGGCGCGATTTTGCCCAGTAGGCCTTCCGGGTTATGGACTGCAACCGGTAGCTCTGCCCGTTTGGCCCCTCCATCTGGACCATAATGTGCAGAAGTTTTGGATCTGCTGCGAACCAGAGATCTTGACATTCAGCGGAAGCCGCCCCTGCCTCATTGCTGGAGCCCCTGCCGACTGTGACCCGTAGACGATGAGCCAAGATGGATCCTATCGGCAGATCAAGGGTTTCCTTCCCGATCCAGGAAACGGTGGCGCCTGTTAACGTGGTGTCCGAGAGTTGGGCCATGGTCTGATTGTTAATCACATTCAAGTGGATCTCTCTAGGTGCCTGGAAGTCAAACCCACGGAGGATCAGCGGCAGCGCATTCATGAACGCCATATTGGTGGGGGGCCTCATTTCACCGGAGCGAAAGCCTTCATTGGGGAAATAACTGTGCTGTCGCCACCAGAGTTTGCCCGCGTGGTTGATCCACTGTTTGAAGGAGGCGCCGCAATCTTCTTGGGATCCCATGTCAAGCTTCAGGCTCTTGAGATCGTCAGCTCCGACGTACACCATTGTGGAGTAGTGGTAGGTGTAATTTTCAGTCGGGATATCCTCGCGGAGATGGAACTTGAAAACCTCTCGCCCCAGATCTGTGGGCGACTTGGTAAACGTTTTCGGGGAAGCCTTTTCTTTGTTGGTGATAAATCGAGCCCGGTAGTGGCGCTGGCGGCGATATATGGCGCGGGTTGCGTCATAGATTGCAATTTCAGCCTTGCCGTCGTACCAGATCGGATTGTCCCGCCAAGGCCGGGCGAGTTTGCTGAGGGCATCAGACGCCTTCAGCATGGTTGGTGCCAGTAGCAGGTACAGGCACAGGCATGCAATAAGGTGGATCTTCATGATTACCCATGGTAAGGGGCGGGGCGATGCGGATGAGATCGGGAAAGTAATAAATTTAACTAATTTACATTAATATTGACATTAAATTTTCTAATGATAGTATTTCTTGTTGATGCACACGCTTCGTCTTCTGGTGGATGTCGCCCGCTGCCGCAGCATGTCCCATGCCGCGGCCCTTCATGGCATCACCCAGTCTGCTGCCAGCCAGCGAATCCGCCAGCTGGAAAAGAAGCTGAATGTTATGTTGATCGATCGTTCGGTTCGCCCCTTGGCCCTGACCAATCCTGGGCAAACTTTTGTAGAAGAACTGACAGAGCTTCTCGGCCGCTACGACAACCTTGAGCGCCGTGTTGCGGCCATTGGCGACCCTGAGGGCCGGGTGCAGTTGGCCGCGATCTACTCGGCGGGGATTGATTTACTGGATCACCTGCGGGAAGAGTTTGTCCAGGCACACGCTCAAATCCGGGTGGAAATCAAGTATGTCAAACCGGACGAAGTCTACCGGCAAGTGCAGGAACGCGAGTGTGACATCGGGATTCTTTCCTATCCGAAACGATGGCGGAAGGTAGAAGTGATTCGGTTGCGCGATGAGGTGATGGCCGTGGTTTGCAGCCCTGAGCATGCGATGGCTAAGTGGCAGCGGGTTCGTGCCGCAGATTTAACTGCCTTCGCCATGGCCAGCTTTGACATGGATTTGCCCGTGGGACGGCAAATCCGCCAGTACTTGAAAGACAATGGGGGCTCTCCGCAGGTAATAAATCTCTTTGACAACATCGACACTATTAAGCATGCGATCACGGTTACAGATTGTTTTTCAATCTTGCCAAGTCGCACGGTGCGCCGGGAACTCGAGATAGGGTCGCTTGTAGCCGTGAAACTGATCCCGCGGATGACTCGACCATTGGGATTGATTTTCCGCAAGCATGTTCGAGCCGGAGAGGCGTTTGGCTCAGCGGTGCAGGCGTTTGTGGATCACCTGCTAAAGCACGCGGGGCCAAATGCCGACTTCGTAGACGTTGGTGCGGCCCACTTCGCGGTGGCGGGAGTCAGGTCATGACCAACGCAATGCGATCAAGGAACCAACTGACGGCAACTCCGGGCCCGCCCGGGCCCAGCGGATTGTATGACCCAAGCTACGAGAAGGATTCTTGTGGGGTGGGGTTTGTTGCGGATATCAGGGGCCGAGCCTCGCATGAGATCATGGCCAATGCCCTGGTCATGCTGGGGCGGATGGATCATCGTGGCGCTTGCGGTTGCGAGGCCAATACTGGTGATGGGGCGGGCATTCTTACGGCGCTACCGCAAGATTTTTTGCGCCAGGCAGCCCGAAAGGATGCCGGGATTGATCTGCCAACCGATGGCCAATTCGGAGCCGGCAATGTGTTTTTGCCCCGAGACGCGGCACAGCGGCGCACGTGCAAGAGTGTGGTGGAGCAGATTGTTGCAGAGCAGGGTCAGCGGCTACTTGGCTGGCGACCGCTGCCGGTTGATCCGGATAACGCTGATCTTGGCGTGACGGCTCGCTCAAGCGAGCCGGAGATCGAGCAATTGTTTATCAGCGCTGCCGAGGGACTAACCTTAGAGGCGTTTGAGCGACAACTCTACTTGATTCGCAAACGCGCCAGTCACACTTTACGTCATTGCGCCGATCTATCCCAGGCACTGTGGTTCTACATCTGCTCCCTGTCCACGAAAGTGATCGTATACAAGGGGCAGCTTCTTTCCTGGCAGGTTCCGCGGTACTACCCGGACCTCAGCGATCCGGACTACGTTTCGCACTTGGCGATGGTGCACTCGCGGTTTTCTACCAACACCTTTCCGTCTTGGGATCGAGCCCAACCCAACCGGTTGATGTGCCACAACGGGGAGATCAACACACTGCGCGGCAACATGAACTGGATGCAGGCGCGCCAAGGCGTGATGGGTCACGGCAGCGGGTCGGTCTTCGGTGATCAGCTCAGCAAGATTTATCCTGTCGCGGAGCCTGATTGCTCGGATTCTGGCACCTTCGATAATGTGCTGGAGATGCTCCTGATGACCGGGCGA
>CAUZOD010000021.1:0-20526 GCA_963581115.1 Phycisphaerae bacterium
TTTATGGGTGGCCCAGACAAGCAGGTTTAGCACTCTGTTTATTTTCCCTATATTGTCCAAATTGATGCAGAAAATTGCACTGCAGTTAAAGGTTCCAGTCTGGTAGTTGAGATAAATTTCAAAAAATCACAAAAAAGAGGCTTGCATCGTCGCTTCTCCGCTGGTATAGTCGCTAGTGCGAGCAAGGAGAGAACTTTCTTTACAGGTGGGAGACTCTCCTTTTAGCACTTAGCGGGTTTAACCGCGATTTGGAGATTGGGACACGTTTGTTATGCGTGTCAGAACAATTTGTGAGTAATTAACACCTTGGTTCCTTTAGAGAAAAGGGAGGACTGAACATGCAGCGGATTCTTTCAACGTTAATAGCACTTGCCATGGTTGCGGGTACTACTGGGAGCGCATTGGCCGGTGGTCAAGCCGATTTTATTCTTGAGCCCACCGCCAACGATGGTGAGTGGACTCTATCGGTAACCGTTTCGGGTGATACTGGGGGCCTCTCGGCCTTCAACCTGGACGTCAACGGCACCATCGGCGAGGTGGACAACACCAGCTTCGCGTTCAACACGATCGCGAATATCGACTCCACCATCTATATCCCTCGTGGGTTCCAGACCCAGTTGCAGGGTGAGATTGGTGCGCCCAACGGCACGCTCTACAACGTCGCCGGGGCACAGAACCTGTCGCCAGCGGCGTCTCCGATCATGGGCGTGGGCATGCAGGCGATTTCCCTTAGTGGCGCCGCTCCCAATTCGAACATTGATCTGGGCGTGTCGGCTCTGCTCGGTACCCTGACGACAATCGGTGATATTCCCGGTTCGGCTGCTCCGGCATCCGAGGGTCGGATCAACGTAGATGCGGGTCTCTATGATACCAGTGGCGACGCTGACGGCTTCCTCAGTGGTGCCGACACAACCGTGACTCTGACCATCGTCCCCGAGCCGGCCAGCTTGGCTCTGCTTGGTCTCGGTGGGCTATGTGCCTTGGCCCGTCGTCGCTAAACGAAGGGCGTCAAGGTCGGGTAAGAACAAGTTAATAATTTTGTACACTTAAGTCCAGGGAATCCGCTGTCCCTGGGCTTTTTCTTGCGCCATAATGGCTAGTTTGCAAGTTGTCGGATATTGCTGCTGGCATTTCATTGCAATGCCAAAGCTACCGGGGATTGACCCCAGCACGGCCCAGGGAGCCTTGCTCCCAGCAGTACGATCTTGGGGCGTGCAGACACACACACACGCCATATTGTGCGTGATGCAGACCAACCACTGACGTGACGGTCGGCCCCACCGTGCATAGCCCGAGAGGGTTTGCTAAAAAAAGCATTATCATGGTGACAAGCGTGCATCTGGCAATTGATTTGGGTGCAGAGTCGGGCCAGGCGACCGTCGGTGTACTTGAGGGCGGTCGCGTTTGGCTACATGAATCATATCGCTTCGGACATCTGCCCCAAGCGTTGCCTGGAGGGTTGTACGGGGATCTACAGGGCCTATGGACTCAGGTGCTCGAAGGACTGGGTCGATCGACAAGATGGCTCGACGGCCAGAAGTTGCCACTGCATTCTGTCGGCGTGGATACCTGGGGTCTGGACTGGGTTCTATTAGGCGGGTCCGGAAAGATCCTGGGATTGCCGCACTGCTATCGGGATCCTCGTCACCAAGCCGCCTACGACCGCATTCTCGCGGCACTGGGACCTAAATCGATATACGCGGCCACCGGTATTCAGCTCATGGCTATGAATACGCTCTTTCAGTTGGCGGCCTGTCACCAAGCAGAACCGGATCTTTTGGCCAGTGCCCGGTATCTGTTGTTCATGCCGGATCTGTTTCATTTTATGCTGACGACTGGAAACAAAACCGTGGAGCGATTGATCGCCTCGACCAGCCAGATGCTGGATTCACGTACGGGACAGTGGGCCAAGGACCTGCTGGGCCGGATCGAATTGCCCACCCACATGCTGGGACCAATCAGCGAGCCCGGCATTAATCTGGGACCACCAGTTGCCTTCGGTCGTTGAGCGGGCCGCGATGCCGGATGGCGTACGGGTGATCGTGCCGGCTGGACACGATACCGCCGGTGCTGTGGCGGCAGTTCCTGCCGAGCCAGGTATCCACTGGGCCTATCTTTCCAGCGGCACATGGTCGCTGATGGGTGTAGAATTCGGCCAGCCAGTGATCAACGAGCAGGCACGAGCAGTACCGTTTACCAACGAATTGGGCGTGGCGGGTACGATTCGATTCCTCAGAAATATCTCAGGCCTATGGCTTGTGCAGCAATGTCGACACCAGTTTGAGGTGATGGGCCAGTACTACGACTATCCTGAGTTGTCCCAGATGGCGTCGCAGGCCGAACCGTTTCGTACGCTACTGGGCACCGAGTATCACCCGTTTGCGGTGCCGGGCGACATGCTTGAAAAGATCACCACGTTCAGTGAGACAACCGGCCAGCCGGTACCAATTGAACCGGGCCAGTTCATTCGCTGTTGCCTGGAAAGCTTGGCGCTGACTTATCGGCACACTCTGAATTGTCTGGAAAATGTTCTGAATCAACGGTTCGATGTACTACATATCGTCGGTGGTGGCGGCAAGAACGCGGTATTGAATCAGATGACGGCCGAAGCCATCGGGCGAAAGGTCGTGGTGGGACCGTATGAAGCCACGGCCGTCGGCAATATTTTGATACAGGCCATGGGATCCGGTTGTATTGAGAGTCTTGCACAATTACGGGACATCGTGGCCAAGTCTTTTACACTACAAACGTTTATGCCCGACCAGGCAGAACTCTGGGCACAGGCGTATGGGCGTTTCTGCGAAATACTGAATCGGTAAATCTGCCACTGGCAGGCGGGAGTCAGGCTATGAAGATTCTGCGATTTCTTGACGAACAGGCGCAACAGCATTTTGGCTGTCGGCATGAAGACGGATCAGTCACTCGGCTCACCGGCGACTTGTTTGGGACACTGGAGGACAGCGGCGATGCCATTGAGCCAAGGAAACTTCTTGCGCCCGTCGTTCCGGCGACGATTCTATGCATCGGTTTGAACTACGCTCAGCATGCTGCTGAGGGTGGCAAACTCACGCCGCAGTACCCGGTCTTGTTCATGAAAACCCCTGCGGCAGCTAATCATCCTGGCGATGCCATTGTGCTGCCTCGCCGTCTTCGCAGTGATCAGGTGGATTACGAGGCGGAACTGGCGGTGGTGATATCAAAGTCGTGCAAGAATGTTGGACGCGATGAAGCGTTGGATCATGTTCTTGGCTACACCTGTGGCAACGACGTAAGCGCCCGTGACTGGCAACACCACCTAGGTGGCGGCCAGTGGTGCCGGGGCAAGACTTTCGACACCTTCGCGCCGCTGGGGCCCTACTTGGTGACTGCTGACGAGATTCCTGATCCCAACACCCTCTCGATTCAGACTACGCTCAACGGCCAACTGATGCAGGATGGGCACACCAGCGACATGATTTTTGACGTGCCCACGCTGATCGAGTTTTTGTCCGCGAGCACAACGCTCGTACCAGGAACAGTGATTATGACCGGCACACCTCACGGTGTGGGCGTGGCCCGCAAGCCACCGGTCTTTCTAACTCATGGTGATACGGTCACCGTGGAGATTGAGAAAATTGGGCAGTTGACTAATCCGGTTGTCCAGGAAGACAATCAGGATTCGATTGGACCCTAACGAAAATCGATTGGCGTCCATCAGTGGTTCAAGCCCACTATGTTCTATTGTTTTAATGTCAGAACGACCGCCTGGTGCGGTTCGAGGGACAAGCTGACAATATTGGCAACAGGCTTCAACTGCCGGGCGCGACCATCCGGCGTTGAAGTTGCTTCGATCAACAATGGCGACGCCTGTGGCTGCTAGCGGGCGAGTTCCAGATTGAATTCCTGTATCTCGCGAGAGATGTTGATCGCGAGAATCTTGAACCCGCCATCCGAAAGCTTCCATGCAGCGACCGAAACTGGCGGCACTTCCATATGGACATTTCTGCGTTGAACCCATACCACTTTCAAATGATTACCCAAGCCGGTCACTTTCGGCGGTCTTCGCCGAGACCGTGCGGATGCCATTTGTTGGCAGTAGCTCGCCAGATCCGTCAGTGGCTTGTAGTAAAATGTACAGGCTAATCCACCACGAGCAGGCGTTGTCCGTAGCGAGTTCGCCACAGAGGTTCGATTGTCGAATCGGTTACGACCTGATCGAATTCGGTCAGCGAGGCTACTCGGGCCAGGCTCTTACGACCGAACTTACTTGCATCCATCAGCAGTACGCAGCGGGTGGCTTGGCGCATCATGACCTGTTCGGCTCGGGCCATAGCTAGGTTGATATTAAAGCAATCCTCTTCATAAATTCCGGCCAGCGAGCACAGTAATAAGTCGGCGTGCAGGTCTGCAAGTGTCCCGGTCGTAATGGGGCCGACGGTCACCTCGTTTCGGAGATACATTGTCCCCCCGACGAGAATCAGTTCCACTTGTTCGTCGTCCTTGAACAGCTGGGCGATAGACAGAGAGGTGGTTACCACTTGGATTGGCCGGGCCATTATCTGCCGGGCGGCAATGACTACGGTAGAGCCACCGTCTAGCAGGACGGTCATATTTGGTGTGACCAAGCTGGCGGCATAGCGGCCGATCGCCCGTTTCTGCGCGACCGCTTCGCGCATCCGTGCGCCTAGCGACTTGGATGCGGGCCGGTCAGATGGATTGGACGACGACGGTTCTCCGCGGTAGATCGCGCCGCCATGGGTCCTTTCAATAGCGCCTTGCTTTTCCAGTACGTCCAGATCGCGGCGAACCGTGGAGCTGGAAACAGCCAGTTCATGCGACAGCATTGCCAGGTTGGCGCTCTTGTACTCGCGGAGCAGGTCCAGGATTCTCTGTTGGCGTTCGACGATCAACATGGCAATGGGTGATTAACGGTTCATGGTGGACATAATCTGGTCAGTGATGGCTTGAACGGATGTTTCAAAAGTCTGTTGATCCACCAAATCCGGCTCTGGCCGTTCGGCGTCCGTGTGCACGGCACCGCCGTTGCAGTGGCAGCGGGCACTGGTCGGTTGAACCGGAAAGGTCGCCAGGAACGCCTGATTTTCCTGGCCAACGCAGCCATCTTGAGCGCAGCTGAGCCGGGTGTCGGATAATCCAAACCGCTGCTTGACCTTAAGCAGGTCTACTATTTGTTGGTTGTTTAGAACCTGGACTTGACCCAACTGGCGAGCCAGCAGTAACTGCCGGCAATAGTTATCGAGGAGCTCAAGCTTGTAATAAGCGTCGGTCAGATCGGGCGCAAAGTTCACCGATCCATGATTCGCCATGAGGATGGTGTTGGTTTCGGCGGTGATCTTGTCCAGAAAGCTGTTGGGCAGATCCGGACCGCCGGGAGTCGCGTATTCTGCAAAAACGGTCTTGCCGAGAAATACTTCGGCTTCGGGATGGACGGCTTCAGGCAGGGGAATATTGGCCAGACAGAATGCTACCGCGTGGGGTGGGTGCGAGTGGATGACTGCCTTGATGTCAGAGCGTTTCTTGTAGATGGCCAAATGCATCATTGCTTCACTGGTGCGCCGGCGGCCTTTTGAATTGGTTTCGGTCTGGTTTCCGTCCATGTCTATAGCGCAGATATCTTCGGGGCGAAGGAATCCCTTGGAGATGCCAGTCGGAGTGCATAGAACACGATCAGCACCCACTCGCACCGAGTGGTTGCCTTCGTTGCCGGCACAGAACCCTCGTTGCCAGATGCGGTAACCGATTTCACACATCTGTTTCTTGATCTGCCATTCGGGCGTGTTCATGGTTACGAGCATCCTCGTGTTAGATTCAAGCGATCGTGTCGATGATCACGGCGCAGTACGCGTCGCACGGAACCCGCTGGGGATCAAACGGCATCGCGGCTTCACGCCCTTCGCTGACCCCAACCAAAGTGCCTGGCCCGGCACCCAGTTGATCGAACATCACCAGGGATTCCGGGCTCGGTGCTGCTCGGGGGGCATGCCGTGGCAGAGCGGCCAGGGCAGCGCCATCAAGCGCTTCACCGATCAGCAGCCGTCCCGCAGGGAATCCTGGCAAGCGGCGGTTTAGGGTTACGGTCCCGATAACGCGTGCGATTCGCATATTGCTAGTAGAACCCTCCAATCATCGGTGCTGATGGAATTCAGCCAGTTCACGCTGTACGTGCGCCGGAATGTTCGGCTTGGTGCCACTGATGCGATGGAGCATCTTGCAGATCGTCGGTCCATCGACGTACGGGGCCTCTATGATCAGCAGATTGGCGCCAACCTGTCGGATGCCCTGCTCCAGTGCATCAAGGCAGGTGCCGACCACCGCGCGAATCAATGGACAGCGATTGGCCAGTACGCCGGCACGTGCGGCACTAGTTACGAAAAGGATTCCACCAGACAGGCTGCCACTTCGCAGTCCATCGCCTGTCTCGCGTACGACCTGGACCAAACCAGTATCGGAGCGGCCCACACCCGAAGCGATCAGGGCTCCGCCCTGATCGACCGCCGCTTGCTGTGCAGCGGGGTAGTGCCCGTCGGCCCACCACAACCACGGGGCCCCATTGGCAGGGCTTGCAAAAGTGCCGGTTGGCGCTGCCCGTCGGACCTTCTGCGGATTCTCCCGCACGAAATCGTTTGCCAAGGGCGTCAAGCGTGCGTCGTGGGCCAGCGTCGCTACTTTGTCTGGCGATGAGCGGATCGCTTCTTCCAGTTGCTGTGCAGTCACGATGCCCGCTAGGCCTGACGTTTGGGTCGGACCGCCGCTGTCAGCATTCGTGATGGGACTCAGATCGGGGCGATCTGTGAAGCGGGAGTAATCCCCGGTACAGGTGCCCAAGGGTGGACGGATTGCAGTGGGGGCATCGGTTCGGTTGCCACCCTCACCGCGGCCGAAGGCCTTAAGCACTTCTTCGGTGATCAGCTCGATCAGTTGGGAATCAATCCGATTCATGAAAACAGCTTTCGGCCATTGGCGGCTCCTACGGCTGGGACCGTGGAGGATCTTCTACAAGGACGTTAATCCACGAGGCCCAGGGTCCACCACCTGGCAGGACTGTCGCTGTGGCCCAGCAGTTGGCGCAGGCCCAATCCATCACTGGTGAGAATTACCCGGTCGCCCACACCGGCACCCAGTTCATCCAGGGCGAGTACGGGATCACCTACCGAGTTACCGCCTCGCCCTAGCATCTGGCAGACCAGCAGCTTGCGCCCTTCAAGGGAGCGATGTTTGATGGTGGCAGTGGCTCGTCCTTTGACTTGTGCTAGTTGCATGTTGCATTTCCTATACCAGCCGTGCTAAATGATCCGCAATGCCCCGCTGATGCCTAGCCGACGGAAGCGAGTGAAGGTCAGTGGCGTGGTAACTCCTTCCCCTGTGGGCGTGGCAATTGAATAACTGGTGTACCCTTCGCCGCGCACGCCGAGCGCTGCGGTACTCGGGCCGTTGGCTACGAAGATCGTCGTGTTCATTGCTCGTCCCATTCGGGTGATGCGATCTAGGTTGTTGCTGTGAATAACGGCGGTGTGGCCAAAACCGTGTTCGGATTCCAGTGCCAGCCGCAACGCATCATCGAAGCCCGCAACACGCACGAGCGGTATGAACGGCATCATCTGTTCCTGGGAGACAAATGGATGATTTTCAGCCGTCTCCCCGAACAAGAGATTGACGTTGGGCTCCACAGTTACGCCAGCTGCTTGACCGAGTTCTTGCGGATCCTTTCCGAGCAGTGACTTCTGGACCACGTGATGGTCGTCCTTGTATTCAAACGCGGCATCAGTCAGCCGCGATACGGCCGAACTGTCCAGTTCTGCGGCACCCGCACTAGTCAGAGCCTGCCTCATACCGTCAAATACCGACGCGACGACAAAAACCTGCTTCTCGCCGATACACAGCAGGTTGTTGTCAAATCCACCGCCCTCGATAATTGATCGAGCCGCGTTGTCCAGGTTTGCGGTCTCATCGACCACCACCGGAGGGTTGCCTGGTCCGGCGACGATGGCCCGTTTGGGCTGCTTCATGGCAGCCCGAGCGACCGCAGGGCCGCCAGTGACGGCCAGCAGACCGATGCGCTGGTGGCGAAAGATCTCTTCGGCGCTACGCAGGGTGGGTGGATCGATCACGCAGATCAACGGATCGATACCAAATCGCTGACCGATAGCCCGGTTGTATGCCGATGCAGCCAGAGCGGCGGATTTTGCCCCTCCAGGATGTGGATTGACCACCATGGCGTTGCCCGCGGCGATCATGTTGATTGCGTTGGAGGTCATCGTCGGGATCGAATGCGTCACGGGGGTAATCACCCCGATGACGCCCCACGGCGCTGCCTCATCAAGGCTGATGCCCTCGTCGCCGGAGTGCGCCTGAGCGCGTAGAAACTCAACTCCGGGAATGTTTTTAAGCAGTTCCAGCTTGACAATCTTGTGATCCAGGCGACCGATTTTTGTTTCCTCGAACTCGAATCGGCCCCATGCTTGCGCGTTGTCCGCGGCCATCTGCTTGAGCATGGAACAGATTTCATCGCGCACTGTGAGCCCGGCATCGGCAAGTTGCCGCTGTGAGCCTGCGGCGGTATCTACCGCTTGATCGACGTCATTGAACAGGCCCGAGCCGTTGCCGGGGCGCGATTGCGCCACGGTCGCGTCGGTGCCAAGACGCTGGATCACCTCATTGACAACGCGTTCAATAGTCTGGGTGTCGATGGCGGTCATGTCCGATCCTTGGCGGGGGATTCAGGCGTTTTCTCAGCGATGGTTCGGCCCATGATCTGGACTTCGTCGACGATGCCAATCACCACCGCATCAGTTGGTGTTTTATTACAACCTTGGGCCATGCGGGCGCTGGACCCCTGGACAATCAGGACCAATTGGCCTTGGCCGGCGCCAATCATGTCAAGGGCGACGATTGCCCGACCAGTCGGCTCAAAGTCGCCGCCGCCGGCATCGGACCGGTTGGCGCCGCTGCCAGCTGCTCTATCCGGATTCTGGTACCGGATTCGCAGAGGCTCGATCACCAGCAGTTTCATGCCGATCATTGACGGGTCCTTGGCCGTTGAGACCACATGACCATTAACTCTTCCGAGGAACATGGTAGATCTCCTGGCGGCGCGGCGTAAGGCCAAGCGTGCCGGGGGACGGGGCTAGAGCTTGGCAACCTCGTCGTGCGGTCTCGGGATCACGTTGACCGAGATTACCTCGCCGACACGGCGGGCCGCTTCGGCACCGGCATCCACGGCGGCCTTAACCGCAGCGACATCGCCCTCGACGGTGATCGCGACGAATCCGCTGCCGACCGTATCTTTGCGAGTAAAGGAAACATTGGCGGCCTTCAGTGCCGCATCGGTCGCCTCGATTGCAGCGATCAGGCCTTTCGTTTCGATGATTCCGATTGCCTGCTGTACCATGGTTGACTCCTGCGTTTGTTTTTTGAATCAGTATTGAGTTCGTTCGATGCGATTTATGCCGCCTGTTTGCTCAGCAGTTGCACGGTTTGCCGGGCAACCACCAGCTCTTCATTCGTGGGTACGATCCAGATCTGCACGCCGCTGGCGGCGGTATCGATCCGTGTTTCCTGGTTGGGGTCGGCATCTTGGTTTTTCTGTGGATCTATCCCAATTTTTGCGTAATCAAGATTGCGCAGGATTGCGCTACGAATCGCATGGGCATTGAGGCCGATGCCACCGGTGAACACGATGGCATCGGCGCCGTTGAGTACGCCCAGGTATGCACAGACATAATGCCGACAAGATTCGATAAATGCGTCGATCGCCAGCTGGGCCCTTGTATTCCCCGAGCTGGCGGCGGTCTCAATTTCGCGCAGATCCGCACTGATTCCCGACAGTCCAAGCAGCCCGCCACCCACCGACAGTTGGGTAAGGGCCTCATCAATTCCCAGTCCCTGTTCCCGCAGTGCTATCAAACTAAAGGGATCGAAATCTCCAACCCTATTGGCGTGAAACACGCCGGTCTGGGCGGACGCACCCATGGAATGAGCGACGCTGGCGCCTGATTCAATGGCGCAAATGCTGCACGAACCTCCCAAGTGGAGATTGATCAGCTTGGGACAATTCGGCTCGAGCTGTGCCATGCGAGCCGCAATATATGCGTTTGAGGCACCGTGGAAGCCATAGCGCCGGATTCCGTAGCGATCAATCCAATCGTACGGCACGGCATATACCTGGCGGCGAAGCGGGATTGAGGTATGAAACGCGGTTTCGAATGCTGCCACCTGCGCGACCTCAGGCAGTTTCTGGCGAAATGATTTCATTGCTTCGATGTAGGGCGGATTGTGTTGTGGTGCTAGTGGGACCATGCGCTGCATCATCGACAGCACTCGGTCATCAACCTGCACAGCGCCGCTGATTGGACCGCCGTGGACCGCCTTGAAACCGATTGCCTCAACTTCTTCAATGCCTGAAATGGCACCAAGTTCGAGCATCTTCTGCAGATGCAATTCAATGGCCGCAGCGTGGTCGCTCAAATCACATATGCCGTTGAGATGGCGCCCAGCCGCATCCACGGCCCAGTGGCTGGCGCCTTGGCCAATCCGATCGGCTGTGCCGCTGGCCAGAACCTGCTCCTCTTCATCCATGCAAAATAGCTTGTACTTGAAGCTGGTGGACCCAAGATTGGCAACTAGGACGTTCATGGGCATCGCTGTTCTGGCAACTTCGTGCAGGCGCCGATATTTCTGCGCCGTGACTATTGACATTTTGTGGCCGGGCGTTCGTGGCGGCAGATCAGGCGGGCTAACCTTGCGGGGATTGGCGGTGCAGATACCGCGCCTAGGATTAAAAACGTGCCAGCAGCTGGTCATGTGGCCGGGCAATCACCTGAGCGGCGACCAGTTCGCCGACATTGCCAGCTGCTGCAGCACCGGCGTCGACGGCTGCCTTGACCGATCCAACATCTCCTTCGACTACGACGCTGACGTATCCACCGCCAATTGCCAGGTGCCGGACTATCTTGACATCAGCGGACTTACACATAGCGTCGGTGGCCTCGATCAGTCCGGTGTGTCCACGAGTTTCAATCAAGCCGAGTGCGGCCATCGCGATTCTCCTTGCGCTGAAACAGCGCCGAATCCCGGCTAGGCCGGGACGTGGTGGGGTTCTATTTGGAGTTGGATTTCTTTGCCATTGGCAGAACGGGGCCTAGCTCTTCATGGGGACGCGGGATCACATGAACCCCGACAACCTCACCGATCTTTCCAGCCGCGGTTGCGCCAGCGTCGATGGCAGCCTTGACCGCTGCAACATCGCCGCTGACGAAACTGGTGACCAGTCCCGCACCAACCTTATCCCAGCCGATCATTGTGACGTCGGCGGCCTTGAGCATCGCGTCACTGGCTTCGATCAACGGGACGACTCCCTTGGTTTCAATCATGCCGATCGCCGAATGTGCTGCCATGAGATTGCTCCTGAAAGACCCGGATTGGGGCCCAAACGCCACGCGGGCGGATTTACTTGATCAGTTCCATATGGGTTGCTGATGTCAGGTGACAAGAGTTGCCTTCATCGGTATCGATGTGCACCTCAAGCTTGACTCGCGGATGCTCACGCACGAGGACGTTGTCGAACACCATGCCGCATGGGCCAACGATGCGAAGTCTCATCAGGTCGCCGTCCCGAACGCCAAAGTGGGCCAGATCATCTGGGCTCATGTGCACATGCCGTTGGGCTCGGATCAATCCTTGCGACAGCGTCACTGCGCCAGCTGGCCCCACGATTGTGCAGCCAGGGGTGCCTTCATGTCGGCCGGAGACACCCAACGGGATATCCATGCCGAGATAGATCGCATCGGTGTATGCCAGTTCCACTTGGGAATAGTCACGGCAGGGCCCAAGGATGCGCACGGTCGGGATCATCCGGTTGCGCGGACCGAAGACATTTGCCTGCTGTTTGGAAGCGAACTCGCCACTTTGGTACAGGCCTCGCAGCTTCGTCAACCGGGAACCGGGCCCAAATAGCAACTCCAGATGCTCCTGTGTCACGTGTACATGCCGAGCCGACACGTTGACGACCAGCGGATTGGGCCCCTCATTGGCGGACTTGCCTACCGCGGCGTGCCGCGAGCCAGCTTCGGCCAGTTGCTTGCGTAGCACTTGCCGTACGGCCTGTTCGATCTGCTGGCGGCTGGGAGATGTTGGCGTTGCGATCATCGAGCGAGGCCTTTTTGCAACTGGACGGGGTCTTGCGACCAACCCCCATACTGACTAAAAATGATAACTTATCGATCAAAATCTGTCAATTATTTTCTGTATCTATCAATAAAAATCACAATAATTATTAATTTTATATTATTAATTTTTAAATAATTGATATTAATTAATTTATAAATGAAATATATTGAAGTAATATGGCAAATATTTGGATATTTGGATATTTAGTTCAGTATCGCGATCTTTCCCATGGAGGGATACTTACCCCCATTTCTTGGTGAATTGAAATTGGGGCTAAAATTGTTGCGACAAATGCAGCCAATCGTGCAGATTTCACTAGATGTCGTTACGGTTGAAGAGGCATTGCAGACGGCGGCAATGGCTCTTCGTGCCGGGGTCGACTGGCTGGAGGCGGGTACGCCACTGATTATTGCCCAAGGGATGGCAGCCGTGCAGGCGATGCGGGATCACTGGCCTCAAGTGCCCATTGTCGCGGATCTAAAAACGATGGACGGTGGTTGGCTTGAGGCGGAACTGATGGTCAAGGCGGGTGCGACGCATCTGGTCGTGATGGCCCAAGCCCACGAGGAAACTATCCGTTGTGTGGTTCGGGCCGGTCGGGATTTTGGTGTTGCGATTATGGGCGACAATCTGGCCTGCCCCGACATGGTGGGGGCGGCGAAGTATCTCGAAGACCTCGGCTGCGATTATGTGATCCATCACGTTGGTTACGATCAGCGACGTGGCATCGCAGCCGCTGGCAGAGCCACGCCCAGCCCGTTGGACCAGCTTCAGCAAGTGGTCGATGCGGTGAACGTGCCGGTGCAGGCCGTCGGTGGGCTGAGCATTGAACAGGCGATCCAAACACCGAAGTTTGGAGCGCCGCTGGTCGTCATTGGTGCTCCGCTGACAATTGATGCCGACGCTTTCAAGACTACGACTGGCGACGTTGAAGATTCGTTGCGCCTAATCTGTCAGGCGGTACATGGATTCGGTGACGTGTAAACGTCTAATCAGCTTCATCCTGACTCAGGACAAGACCCATGCCCCAACTTGCCGCGTTTCCCAAGGCTTATTTAGACTCATTGTGCGTAGACGGTTCGATGTCGGTGGTCGAGTGGATCGAGCTTTCCGGTCAACTGGATCTCGATGGGCTGGAGTTCTATGGTGGGTTTCTCGATTTGGCTAATGCCGATCGTTGGGGCGAATACCGCCACCGTGTAGAGGATCAGGGTCGGGTGATCTCGATGTTGTGCTGTTCACCGGATTTTACCCATCCCGATCAGGCCTTTCGTCAAAGGCAGATCGATTTGGAAAAGGGTTGGATCGATATGGCCCAGTGCCTGGGTGCCGGGTACTGTCGCGTGCTTTCCGGTCAGCGCCGGCCGGAGGTCTCACGAGAAGCAGGCTTGGAATACTGCCGCCAATGCTTTGAGACATGCCTGGAGCATGCCGCCACGGTTGGCATCACCCTGACCCTAGAGAACCACTACAAGGACAACTTCTGGCGCCATCCTGAGTTTGCTCAGCAGATGGAGGTCTTCTGTGATCTGTTGGGCCAGATCGATCCAGGGACCTGGCCCAATTTTGGCGTAAATTACGATCCCAGCAACACCATTCTTGCCGGCGAAGATCCACTGGAACTACTCGAGCGGGTAAAGCATCGTGTGGTGACCATGCACGCCAGTGACCGCTATTTGACCGAGGGCACCATTGAAGATCTACGGCGAGAAGAAAGCGACATCGCCGGTTATGCCCAGCGACTGTGTCACGGCGAAATCGGCCAGGGCGTCAATGATTACGACGCCATTTTTTCTACTTTGGCCCATATCGGTTTTGATGGCTGGATCAGTATCGAGGATGGCGTGGACGGTTTCGATCAGCTGGAGCGATCAGTGCGGTTTCTACGACAAAAAATTGCTTGGCACTGGCCTCTACCTTGCAGTTGAAAGCTTGGCTCGGATATTGCGACAGCATTTTTGCTGTACGCACGAGTATCGCACACCAGATGACCCCACATCAAGTTTGGGCAAAGGGTATTTTCGTGGCTTGCTTGGTTCCGGGCGTCTTTCCATTCGTCGGTGGTGGCCCCACAGACCTCATCCGCCGGAGTCCAGGCACACCCGTTTGCGGCGCAGTAGCTGAAGCGCCAGGGCGGCAGCGATAAGTTGATTTTTCTCGGGCTACTTGTCCAGAGTTTCTTGCAGCGCGGCAATGAATTTCTCGATGTCTTGCGCGGTGTTGTAGCCGTGAATGGCAACGCGCAGACGACCTGCGTGCGACATGATGTGGATATTCTGGGCTTGAAGTTCGGCCTGAATTCTTTCGGCATCGCAATGGCGAAAGGCCAGGATGCCAGCGAGGCCATCAGGTTCGTCCGGGGTCAGCAGTTCGACAGGCAGTTTTTTTACTTCATCCAAGCAATAGCGTACCAGGGGACGACAGTAGTCATCAATCATCGCGACCCCGACTGACTCAATGTATTCCAATCCGGCGGCGACCGCATAGATCGCAGGGTAGTTGGGCATGCCAACGGTGTAGCTATCGGCGCCGGGGCGCGTTGGGGCGCGTTCGAAACGGTCGGGTTCGAATGCATTCTCGCGGTTGAACCAGCCTCCGACCCGGGCCGTCCACTCGTCGGTGCGACCTTGCGGTACACCCACCAGCCCACCTCCATGGCTGGCAAGGATCCACTTGTGGGTTGAAGAGATGATCAGATCAGCTCCACTAAGGTCCAATGGGATGCGCCCTAATGCCTGGGTCACATCGACGACCAGTAACGCCGAGCAGTGCCGGTGCACCTGCCGGGCTATTTCGTTTAGAGGCAGACGGTATCCATTGAAAAAACTGACAAGTGATAAGGAAACCAGGCGGGTACGCGGTCCCAGAAGTGATGTGAGGTCTTCGAGGCGCAGTGCGCCCTCGCGGGCAGCCCACAGCCGCGTGGTGGCCGGGCAGGTTGGTACCAGCCATGGCGTAGCACCGGCGGGAAAGTCCAGGTCATTGATGACGACTTCGTCATCGACGCCCAATTGCGCTGCAGTTGCCGCCAGGTTGAATGCTTCGCTTGAGCAGGAGCAGATGCCGATTTCCTGTGGGCTGAGTCCTAGGAAACGGGCCGCCAGTTCCCGGGTCCGCTGCCGCTGGGCTTCGTGCTTCAGGCGGCCATCCATTCCCAGAAGCTTGTCGCGGCAATACTGGCCGAAAGCATCGATCACCACCGTTGGCGGGATTCCCTCGGCGGCAGTGTTTAGATAGGCCTGGCCAGCCAGTGTGGGGAAATCAGTAAGGCGTGACGGTTCAGTGAGCATGACACAATTCCAGCTTAATGAATCTTTTCGAGCAGCTGCAACAGGTTCTGCCCTTCGATCATCGCGAGATCAGTCTCGGAGAAGAACGGCATTTTCGCCAGCAGGCCAATTGTCTGCGGGAAGCTGACGCAATCCAAATGGGGCGTAAAGTCTGACGCCCATAACAGGCGGGGAATACCAAAATGATCGATGAGTAATTGCACATAAGGCCAGGTCGCTTTGTGCGGGTAATCGTAGCCAGGTTCGCTAAGAGCGTAAAAACCACTGAGCTTGACATGTGCCTCGGGGTAGGGGGCAAGGGCAATGACTTCAGCCATGGCAGTGAGGGCTTTTTGGGTGTCTGGGGGCTGGGCGACGGCTGGCGGCAGGCCCAGATGTGAAATAAGTAGGCGCAACTGGGGATGTCGATCAAGTATGTTTCGCCAGGTGGACCAATTTTCGCCACGGCCATTGGCGCTGACCAGCCAGTGTCGTTGGATCAACCAGCTCCAGAACGCATCATCGATGGCCGCAAGGTCACGGCGGTGTTCGGTTTCGAAGATGTAGAAGCTCAGGCCCACGAATCCTGCCGCTGCCAGTTGGTCAAGTTCTTGCAGAGATGGTGGTTGCTTGGGATCGACAGAAGCCGCCGGCCGGGCCCACGGACAGCAGGCGGCAACTTCGCTGAGGAACTGATTGTTCTGTTGGCACCAGGGGTCCATTTCGTAGCCGACCACCAAAGCCTGTTCAATTCTATGCTCGCAGCGCAGTGAGTCGTAGCACGTTGGTTCATTGATGGCCACACCGGGCCGGGCGGCAAAGGAGTGGCCATAGCCAGATTCGAAGAGGTGAATATGAGCGTCGGCGCGGAGGGGCATGATGGGCGGTTTGAGTCTCTGGGCACTTCGATAAGTCTAAAGGGGCTGTTGCCCTGATGTCCGGATTTAGCCGAAGGTTGTTTTGGGGCTACGCCCAGGTCTGCTCAGGCTCACTCATCAGGGAACGGTACCCCACGATGCCTTGGTGCAATTGTTCCAGGTCCAGCCATTCGTTGCGAGTGTGTGCTTGGGCGATGTCTCCGGGGCCGAGTACGATCGTGGGCAGGCCTGCTTGGCAAAAGCTGTTGCCATTGGTGGCATAGGGAACGCCTGCCACTTGTGGATCAAAGCCACTTCGCTCCAGTACCACTGCTGCTGTTCCGGCAAAGGATTTGCCAACCTGCGGATCCAGCGCAGGAACGATTCGTGGTTCATCCTGCTCGACCGTCAGATCCGGATCCTTTTGGCGCAACGGTTCCAATACCGCTTCTACTGCCGGTAGCACGGCTAGGGGATCTTCGCCGGGTACGAGCCGACGGTCGATCTGAATCCGACAGTGTGGTGGAATGATATTGATCTGCAGCCCACCTTCGATCAGGTTGATGCTGCAGCCGGCCTTTCCGGTCAACGGATGCGAGGCTTCGATCGCGGGGATGTATCGTTGTTCGATCGTTTCAATGACCCGGGCCATGTCGCTGATGGCGCTTCGCCCGAGCTGCGGTGCGCAGGAATGTGCCGGTACGCCTCGGGTTTCAACACCCCATCGCACGACACCGTTGGCTGCGGTCACCAATCGCATCCATGTGGGCTCTCCTACGATCATCCCAACGGGGCGGAAGTCGAGTTGCTCCAGTTGTTTGTTGGCAAAGGTTCGGGCGCCGATCTGCGTGTTCTCCTCGTCGACAGTGAACAGGATCGCAAGGTTGATTGAAGCGGCTGATTTGGCTGCGACGCTGCGGAGTGCCCATAGCATTGCCGCGCCGGTGCCCTTGGTGTCAGAAGCGCCACGACCGTACATCTTTCCATCGCGGATCTCGGCGGCGAATGGATCAATGGTCATGCCCGCCACGTCGACAGTGTCCAGATGGCTGTCAAAGACCAGCCACGGCGCCGCCGCGTCCACTTCGTGACGGATCAGGAGATTGGGCGCATGATCCGGGACCGGCAACAGTTCGGTCTTAAACCCCCAAGTGCGGGCCAGTTGCTGCAGGTCCTCGGCCAGCTTTAGCTCGGGCTGGTCACGGCCGGATTGTGTAGCGAATATTGTGTTGAATCCCACCATTCGGGCCAGCAACTGCTCACAGCTGTTCGGCTCTTCCAGGTGTTGGGTCATGGCGGATCCTAGTGACTGGGTTCCTTTGGCTCGGGGCGATTCTACTTGATTTGGGGATTCGATTCTGCGCGGGAACGACCGCTTGATCAATTCATGTCTAGATGGGACGCTGTGTCATCGTTCTCATGGATTTCAAGCGATCGATCCCCGCAGCACTGTACGAGCAGGTTACTGCTGCGCATCCCTACCAATTCAACTTCGCCGGTGGGGCCGCCAGCGGTTATGTGCTCATGGATCGGCATTGGTCACTTCTGTTGGAAGACAGTTGTGGCCCACTGGCCAAGTTGGGCGCGGATGATCTTCGCAGATTACTGAAAAAGACATTCGCGGTTACATTGGCTCGGGGGCGCAAGCCAGGAGCCCCAGCCATCTGGGTACGCGTAGACCTGCAGGACGATGTGCCAGCAGAATCCTATGACTTGCGGGTGGATCCCCGCCGTATCGAGATCAGTGCTCGCGATGATGCCGGCGCTATGCGGGCATTGTTTCATCTGGGGCGGCGCATGTTGGGTCACCGGTCCGCACAGATTGAAACCGGTTCGTGGCAGCGTCGGCCCCGATGGAAGCTGCGCATCACCAGCCCCCTCTTACACCGGCCTCGTGACGAGCCTCGTGACTATCTGAAACTACCCCAGTCTTATCTTCTGAACATGGCTCGGTACGGGTACAACGCGACATACCTGTACATGGATTGGCTCAATTACATACGCCCGGAGATCGCCGGTCCCCTGGCGCCATCGGGGAGCAAGCGGCGTCTGGCTGAGCTGGACCGCGCCGTGGCATACTTGGGCCGCTTCGGTCTGAAATTGCTCTTGCATGTCAACACGATTGCGTTACCGGCCAATCACACCTATTTTCAGAAGTTCGCCTCGTCGCGCGGGGCACAGATGTGGGGCGAGAATTTACACTGCCTGTGCTCCAGTTCAGCTCGCGTGCTTGAGATGTACCGCGCTGCAGCCCGGCAGTTATTTGAGGACATCCCAGATCTGGGCGGGGCGGTGCTGATCACGGGAGGCGAGTGCTTTCTTCATTGTTATACGCGGCCATTGCCCAAGCCCGCATCGGGTACGAACTGTCGGCGCTGCGCCAAGCGCCGACCCGAGGAGGTCATCGCTGGTATGGTCAATGCGTTTGCTCGCGGCGCCACTGAAGCGGGCACAGACTCGCCTATTCTGATGTGGCCCTACAGCGCATTTTCTTGGGGAGATTTAGCAGCGCAGCGGCGGCTCGTGGAACGGCTAGATGACGGCGTCAGTTTGCTGGCAGCATTTGAAAAGGATGACACCCTGACCATCAACCGGACCCGCAGCTGTGTCTTCGACTACTCAATCAGTCAGCTGGGCCCTTCGCCGCGATTCCGTTCGCTGAAGCGGGCAGCGCGATCTCGCGGTCTGCCGATGTTCGCCAAGACTGAGACCAGTATCAGTATCGAGATGTTCTCCATGCCACGTATTCCGGTAATGCAGCGATGGGCACAGAGATTTTCGGCCCTAGCCGAGGCGCAATTGGACGGCGTGCACAGCAGCTGGCGTTTGCACGGATTCTGTGCCCAGCGCACCGATGAAATCGTGGATTACTTTACTTGGGCCGAGCAGCCGAATATTAATGCTTTGCTCAACGAACTGGCGTCGCGAGATTTTGGTCCGACGGTGGCGAGCTCGGTTGTTCAGGCATGGCAGATATTTAGTGAGGCATTTGCGCAACTGCCCTATAGCAGTGGCCTCACGGGTTTTCCGTATTTTCGCGGGCCCTTTTTCATCGGGTGCGCGCAGCCACTCATATTCGACCTGACAGTACCGCTGAATTTGTCAGAAAGATTCTGGCAGATTGATCCATCAATGGAGGAGGGGCTGGATGATTCGGAGCGGCTTGAAGCAACACGGCAGCCGACATTCTTCCTTGATCTAACCTGGACCCAACCATTTGGCTCCAAGGTGGTGAGCCAGCGATTGGCAAGTATCGTTAAGCGGTGGGAGGCCGGAATTGAAAAAATCGTTCGTGCTGAGCCTGTGGCTCGCGGCGAGGAACTTGACCGCTTGCACCGCGAGCTTGATCTGGCTCGCATGTTCGGCTGTGTGTTTTATACGGCGTGGCATCTGCTTCGGTTTCAGGTCTTGCGCGACGCGGTCATATCCAAGCCGTGTACCCCGGCAATCTTGCGGCGCACCTGTTTACAAGCGCGCGAGATTCTGGAGCAGGAGTTGCGCAACGCTCGAACCGCATTGACACTTGTCGAGCGCGACGACAGCTTCGGCTACACTGCCACCTATGGTCGAGGGTTTGACTGCGAACTGATCAGCGAGAAGATCTGCCACACGCAGCATCAGATCGATCGGGTCGTGCCCAACTATTACAAGCAGTATGCGTTTCACATGTTTGGCCGATCGGAGGATCTTTGACCTAGGCCTTACAACCGAATCCTTGCTCCGGCTTCTCGCCATTGGGCCACGAAAGGTCTTGCCATGGCCAACCGAATTAAGATCAGCCTCATCTCTGCTTCTGGCCCGTCTCAGGACCCGGGAATCCATGCGGAGGCGGTCGATCAGATGATCGAATACTGGCGGCAGAACTTCGACCGGGTGCTGCCGGATCGCCCTGATCTGATCGTTGTTCCTGAGATGTGTGATCAGTACCCCCATCACGCACTGCAGGTGATCTGTGAATCTTACCTGGAAGAGCGGGGCGACCGGTTGCTCAATTTTTTTTGCGATACAGCGCGGGCGAACCGCTGTTACATGACGTACCCATCGTTGCGATGCAATCCGGGAGGCGGATGGTTTAACTCGGTGCACCTGATCGATCGTTGTGGCGAGATCATCGGTACATATGACAAGAACCATCCCACGATCAGTGAATTGGAAGCGGGTATTCGTCCAGGGCAAGAGGCATCGATCATTGAGTGTGAGTTTGGTCGAATCGCTTGTGTGGTGTGTTTCGACCT